>NZ_JBQXON010000003.1:0-502205 GCF_052646455.1 Bacillus cereus group sp. Bce041 | reverse complement strand
TCCGAAGTGTTTCATAAGACGGTATATTGAAAAGTGCCGCTGTTTCTCTGATAGATGTCCCGTGTTCATTCATATAATAAAGTACATCTAGTTTATACTGGGCTGGGTAGAATGTATAGCACTTTTCAAAGGCCTTTTCACCTGAAGACTCATATCGTCTAATCCACTCACGAAGTACGCTAGGGTTAACTCCTATAGATTTAGCAATTATTTTTCCACTTTCTGTACCATCTAAATATCGTTTCACCGCTTGGATTTTTTCTTTTGAAGAAAATTTAGCCATAAAAAATGCACCTCCAATTGTTAGACTGTGTCTAACAATTGGGGTGCACTTCATATATTAGATGGCTTTTGTATGTTACGTGTATAAAGTTATTTGAAAATAACAATTGAATAATAGGTGAGATTGTAACAATATTTGTGTAAGAGAATAAAAAATGTAGATAATTTCGATTTTCAAAAAAATCAATTTGAAAATATGTTTTTATTTTGCAACTAAATATGTTACTATATGTGTGATAAAAACAAAGAGGTCTGACATCTACACTCCACGTAATAACACTCTAATGATTTAAAAATTCAAAAAAATCAAAATTCAAAATAATAATTGTATTAATGATTAGAGTAAAAATAAGGGGAATGGAGAAATTATGGAGAAAGACACTGCTTTGTAAGGGGCATATTTTATCATCTTGAGCAGAGAGGAGGATGCATAGCATATTGTAAAATATAGAGATAAACAATGAAAAAGTGCTATGCAAATGAAGAGCATGAAGGGACGTTTAAGGCCAGGTGATACGGTAGCAATTGGTTTAATGCTATTTGCATTATTTTTAGGAGCAGGAAATTTAATTTTTCCGCCAGTTTTAGGTCAACAAGCAGGAGAGAATGTTTGGATTGCTACAATAGGATTCCTTGTAACGGGAGTCGGATTACCCCTACTAGCTGTAACAGCTGTCGCGTTTGTAGAGGGGGACTTGAAAGCGCTATCTTCTAGAGTCCACCCTATATTTGCGTTTATTTTCCCATTGATTAGTTATTTAGCAATTGGACCATTTTTCGCGATTCCTCGTACTGGAGCTGTTTCGTTTGAAATGGGTATGAAGCCGTTTTTATCAGAGGCAATGGTTTCAGAGTGGTACATGCTATTTCTTTTCACGATAGTTTTCTTCGGAATAACGTGGTATTTATCATTAAATCCATCTAAATTAGTGGATTGGTTCGGAAAGTTTCTTACACCATTATTAGTATTAATTGTCGCTGTTATTGTCGGAAAGGCAATTATTGATCCAATTGGAGAGCCAGCTGCGCCGTTAGCTGCTTACAAAGAAAATGCTTTCTTTGGTGGATTTATTCAAGGATATTTAACGATGGATGCAATTAGCGCGCTTGTATTCGGAATTGTCGTTGTACAAGTTATCCGCTCTAAAGGGATAAAAGAGAGTAGTCAAATTGCAAAAATAACAGTAGTATCAGGTATTATTGCTGTACTTGGTTTAACGTTAATTTATTTATCACTTGCTTATCTTGGTTCAACAAGTACATCACTTGGTATCTCAGAAAACGGTGGCCTTATTTTAACGAATGTTGTAAATGAGCTATATGGGACGAGTGGTAAAATTTTATTAGGGCTTGTTATTATACTCGCTTGTTTAACAACTTCTGTTGGGTTAACATCTGCGTGTGCAGGTTTCTTTACAAACTTATTCCCAAAACTTTCGCATAAAACGATTGTAACAATGGTATGTGTATTTAGTTTAATTGTATCTAACCTAGGTTTAACACAATTAATCGCAGTAACATTACCTGTGTTAATGATCATTTATCCAGTTGCAATTGTATTAATCGTACTTTCGTATTTCCATAAGTGGATTGGGAAGCGTAATACAATTTATATTGGAGCTATTTTAGGTGCATTGTTAATTAGTTTCTTTAACGGTTTAGAAAGTGCGAAAATTAAAATTGACGCGATTTCTAATGTACTACAAATGTTACCGTTATATAACGAAGGAATCGGATGGTTAATTCCATCATGTATTGGCGGGATTCTCGGTTTCTTCTTCTATAAATCAAATGAATCAAGTGAATTACAAAAGAAAGGTGCTTAGGCACCTTTCTTTTTTTGAAGGGGATTTTTGTATTTTGTCTAAGTAATAATTGGGGGGAATGATAAATGGCTAATTTTGAAGATTTTTTAAATTTGGATTTGAGAATTGGAACTGTAATACATGCAGAGGAATTTAAAGAAGCGAGAGTACCAGCGATTAAACTAGCAATAGATTTTGGAGAAATCGGGATAAAGCAGTCAAGTGCTCAAATTACGAAAAGGTATATTCCAGAAGATTTAATCGGTCAACAAATCGTTGCTGTTGTAAACTTTCCACCAAAGCGTGTAGCTGGATTCAAATCAGAAGTGCTTGTGCTTGGTGGTGTTCCTGAAGCTGATGATGTTGTGTTACTTCAGCCTAATATGGAATTGCCAAATGGAACAAAAATTAGCTAGGGTGAAGGTAGGGGCTAATATGGATATCGGACGAGAATATTTGCAATGTGCGATTTCGAACTTTAAAGCAACAAAGAAACAAGGGGAACGGGCACTTTCTCAATTATCATATGAACAAATACAATGGTCTTCTCATGAAGAAACAAATAGTATAGCGATTATTATTAAGCATCTGCACGGTAATATGCGTTCTAGATGGACGGATTTTTTAACGTCTGATGGTGAAAAAACAGATCGTAATCGAGATGGTGAATTTGAAGGATGCTATCATTCAAAAGAAGAAACCCTTATAGCTTGGCAAGAAGGATGGAAATATGTTTTTAATATGATGAATACTTTAACGCCGGAACACTTATTGAAGACGGTATACATTCGCGGTGAAGCACATACTGTCATGCAAGCAATTGAAAGGCAAATTTCTCATTATGCATTGCATATTGGTCAGATTATTTACATTGGGAAGATGTTAAAAGAAAATGAGTGGGAATGTTTAAGTATTCCGAGAGGTCAGTCTGCGCGTTATGTAGAGAAAAAACGTTCAACATAATAATGAGAAAGAAACCGATAAAAAATAGGAAAAAAGAAAGTCAGCCAAATAATAGATGGTTCTGTAATCATAAGAATACTGCCAAAAATAAGTCCATATATAATAAGAAAGAAATTGAAAAGTGTATTCACAGGGAGAAATCGTGAGATAAACACTTGCTGTCGTTTAAAACAATCACTGTGAAATAAATAAAAGCGGAAGTACCATGTGGCTGTAATAAGGTCTTTCTTTCTCACAATTCTTTTTTTGCATGTATGACAGATAAATGGTGGTTGCATTTCATTACGCTCCATTTTTTATTTTCATAATAATGTGAGACAAAAGTAGGTACAAAGTGTATGTTCCTATATACGCTCCTGCAATAAGGAAAAATGGATTCAGTAAAATTCCATGAATGCTCGTCATGAAAACTAAATCTTGTATTAAAACATCGTATATATTAATGGAAATAATTGTACCAAGTACATATAGTGCCAAGTACGCAGAAATATGTAGCACAATAGAGATTTTTGGTTGCTTAGCGGACAAATAAAAAATGAATGATAGAGCGATTGGTAATATTCCTATTAATAGCTTCAATTCATTTCACCTCATTAACAATATAGCCGAAATTTTAACGGTCTATTCTCTAGGGCTTGTACATAACTTGAAATAGAGAGGTGATAGTATGAATCGGGGCTTTTTTTTTATGAAGTTTACAAATATGCGTAAGTTAGTTTTATTTGTTATTACTACAGTGCTAGCGACTTTTTTTCTTATTAGTCTGATGGTAACCTCTATGAAAGAGACAAAGTCAACGTATTTATATAATTGGTTAAATGAGTTATCGATGAATGGTTACATGTATGTACTTGGAAAAGAGAATCATTATTTTACACAGGAGTATCGAAATTTGAATCAAGATTTTTCAATTTCTTCTTTTCTCTTTTCTATGGCTACAAATATTCGCTTTAATGATGTACGCAGTTTTGTCGGGAAAGAGCTCCCGGGATTTGGTAAGTACGATACAGAAATTGTTATTGCGGGTGAGGGTACAAATTATTCTAACTTACCGATAGAGTCGAGTGTTCCTCTTGAAGAAGTAGTGAAGGAACGGACTAGTGGAACTGGACAAGCACCTAAACAAGATACGAATAAAGAGAAAAAACAGCCGTCCCAAACGACTGGGAAGAGACAAGTTGCGTTTATTTATCATACACATAGCTGGGAATCTTATTTACCTTTACTTAACTTAACGAATGACCCGAATCCGAATAAAGCAACGAGTTCTGTGTCGAATATTTCTATATTAGGAGATCGTTTCCGTGAACAACTAGAAGGTGAAGGGATTGGGGCTACTAACGATAAGAGTGATGTTGGTCAAAAGTTAATAAGTAAAGGTTTAAACAGTAATAGTTCGTATAAAATGTCACGAGAAATTGTGCAGCAAGCTATGGCTGGAAATAAAGATCTTCAATACTTTTTTGATTTGCATCGTGATAGTGCCCGAAAGAATGTAACGACAAAAACAATTGGAGATAAATCATATGCAAAGCTTGCATTTGTAGTAGGGAAAGGAAATAAAAACTATGAAAAAAACTTACAATTAGCGACAGCTTTACATGAGGCGATTAATAAGAAATATCCAGGAGTGAGCCGTGGGGTCATTCAAAAAGGGTTTCAGACAGGAAATGGAATCTATAATCAAGACCTATCAGGACAAGCGATATTAATAGAAGTTGGCGGTGTAGATAATACAGAGGAAGAATTGAATCGATCAATTGATGCACTTGCTAAAGCATTTGGTGAATATTTTTGGCAGGCAGAAAAAGTGAATGGATAAAGTGAAACGTGAATTAGCCAGGACATCTATCGATAATTATTAGCTCACTTCAATCTTGGAAAAACGTAAGTGTAATGCTTGCGTTTTTTCTTTGTAATGATGAGACGTCACAGAATAGACATAATTTGTCGTTGTTATAGTAATATCGAAATTTGTCAATTTATAGTAGGAGATTTACAAAGGGATTTTCAGGAAAGTAGAGAAAATCTTTTTATAAGGAAAACTTTTTATTATGAAACTGGTAGGGTGATTGAAGTGATTAGGGAGATCGAAATAGAAGATGCATCATCATTTTTGCAATTAAGTAAGCAATTAGATGAAGAAACGAAGTTTATGTTATATGAACCAGGAGAAAGAAAAACTACAGCTGAGCAACAAGAAAAAATGATCCATCGCTTTATAGAAAATGAATATGCAACAATATTTGTAGCAGTTGAAGATGAGAGGATAGTAGGTTTTATATTAGTGAATGGAAATAACATTCAAAGAAAGAGGCATGTGGCAACCATTGTAATTGGTATTTTGCAAGAGTATAACGGGCGAGGTATTGGGACGAGATTGTTTAAAGAGGTTGAGAAGTGGGCAAAATTACATGATGTATGGCGTTTAGAATTAACAGTAATGGCCCACAATACAAGAGCTCAGGCACTATATAAAAAAGCTGGATTTGAGAAAGAAGGTGTCAAAAAAGCTGCTCTTATTATCGATGGAAAGGGCATCGATGAGTATGAAATGGCCAAATTATTAAAATAAGAGGTCGTTATATGAAAAAAAGATGGGCACTACTTGGTATTGTAGCTGCAATAATTATTATTGGAGTAGCAGGAATCAATTATAAAATGTATAAGGATAAGCAGGCGCGGGAAGTAAGTGTAAATAGCATATTTCCGAAAGCGAAAGAAACGATTGCTAATATGGATGGGGATATTGCGGTAATTAATAATCCGAATTCAATGCTTGTACTTGTAAATAAAAGTAGGCGTTTACCAGATGGGTATAGACCGCCAGATTTAGTTATTCCGAAAGTGCGCTACTCTAGTGAAGGTGATCAAGAAAAGAAAAAGATGAGAAAAGAGGCAGCGAGGGCGCTTGAGGATATGTTTCAGCAGGCTGACAACGAGCGTATTTTTCTTTTTGCAGTTTCTGGATTTAGATCTTTTGATCGACAAAAAGCATTAAATACGATGTATAAAAAACAAGACGGGGAAGCAAAAACAGCAATGTCTAGCGCGGTTCCTGGCACAAGTGAGCATCAAACTGGACTAGCTATGGATATTACGTCTCAATCTGCTAAATTTCAGTTAGAGACAGTTTTTGGGGAAACGAAAGAAGGTCAGTGGCTTTCTGAAAATGCCCATAAATTTGGTTTTGTGGTTCGATACACAAAAGCGAAAGAAACGATTACGGGCTATCGGTATGAACCATGGCACGTAAGGTATGTGGGAAATCCACAAGCTACATATTTGTATGATAATCAACTGACACTTGAAGAAGTAACAGAGTGAACAATTGAGGGGAGAGACGTACAATGACGATGTTATATAAGAAAAAAGTACATGCATATATTACAAGAGAACAAGAGGGGGTTATGCAATTACTTGTTTTTAAACATCGTGATATACATGAAGCTGGTATTCAAGTGCCAGGGGGAACGGTTGATGAAGGTGAAACGTTAGAAGCTGCTATATTGCGTGAAGTACAGGAAGAATCCGGATTGCGTCATTTATGCATAGAGCGTTTTTTAGCAGATTACATTATACATATGAAAGAAAAACAGGAGTATGAAAAACGCCACTTTTTCCATGTAACTTTACTAACAGATGTAAAGGATACTTGGGAACATATTGTAAGTGCTGGTGAGGAAGATAAAGGATTGGTATTTTGCTACGAATGGGTTGATATTGTAAAATGCCCTGAATTAGCTGGAAAACAAGGTGAGTTTTTACATTTATTAGATGAAGTATACGCACAGTAATGTAAGAGTCTGAAGCGAAGATTAATCCGTTTCAGACTTTTTTTATTTTTCGGGAAATTAAAGGTGTTTAAATAAGGATATTGAATTTCTTTAAAGGGATATTAATTTAGGATGTGTTGAGATGAAAAATTGAAAAAGTAAGGGGTATATGCTAAAAAAGTTCATATAAGGGAGAATATAAATGGAAATTCAGTTTAATCCAATCTTAAAAAAGGAATTAACAATTCAAGATATTCAAAATGAAATGGAATCTGGAAAGCTAACTTCAAAAGAGCTAGTGATGTATTATCTCTATAGAATCGCAAAGTATGATCAAGACGGGCCGAAAATCAATTCAATTTTAGAAATTAATCCAGATGCTATTTTTATTGCAGAAGCGTTAGATTATGAAAGAAAGACAAACGGCGTAAGGGGACCATTGCATGGAATACCTGTTTTGCTTAAGGATAATATTGAAACGAATGACTTCATGCATACAAGTGCAGGTACAATAGCTCTAGAACAAAATATAAGCAGTGAAGATGCATTTCTCGTTACTAAACTGCGAGAAGCAGGGGCAGTGATAATAGGAAAAACGAATATGACAGAATTAGCAAATGCAATGTCTTTTGAAATGAGGGCTGGATATAGTGCAAGAGGTGGTCAAACAATCAATCCATATGGAACGGGCAAGGATCATATGTTTGTTGGCGGATCTAGTACAGGATCTGCAATAGCAGTTGCTGCTAACTTTACAGTAGTATCTGTTGGGACAGAAACCGATGCTTCTATTTTGAGCCCCGCTGTTCAAAATTCTGTAGTAGGTATTAAACCGACTGTCGGTTTAATTAGTCGTAGAGGAATTATTCCATTTACTTATTCGCAAGATACAGCTGGACCATTTGCTAGAACGGTAACCGATGCTGCTATTTTGCTAGGGAGTTTAACTGGAATGGATGAGAAAGATGTAGTTACTCACAAAAGTGACGGTAGGGCATATCGGGATTATACATCTTACCTTGATGCAAATGGTTTAAATGGAGCGAAGATTGGTGTGTTTAACGATGCACCAAAAGATTATTACGAAAATGGTGAGTATGATGAAATCTTGTTTAAGGAAACGATCCAAGTATTACGTAATGAAGGAGCGACAGTAGTAGAAAATATTGATATTCCTTCTTTTCATAGAGAATGGAGCTGGGGAGTTCCGCTTTATGAGCTGAAGCATAGTTTAGATAACTATCTTACTAAATTACCTTCTACTATCCCGGTACATTCTATTTCGGAGTTAATGGAGTTTAATAAAAACATAGCAGAAAGAGCTTTAAAATATGGACAAACTAAGTTAGAGGGAAGAAAAGATTTTCCTAATACGTTACGAAATCCAGAATATTTAAATGCGAGATTAGAAGATATATATTTTTCTCAAGAACAAGGCATTGATTTTGCATTGGAAAAATATAATCTTGATGCGATACTGTTTCCTTCCTATATAGGTTCTACTATATGTGCGAAAGCGGGTTATCCGTCTATAGCAATACCGGCAGGGTATATGGAAAGCGGGAGGCCTTTTGGAATTACCATTGCAAGCACTGCCTTTAGTGAAGGGATATTAATTAAATTAGCTTATGCTTTTGAACAAGCGACAAAGCATAGAAAAATCCCCCACTTATCATGAATAGAATAAACAAAGAGGACAGGAATCCCTGTCCTCTTTGTTTTAGTGATTAAATTGAAATATCGTTCTGCTCTGTCTTATGATATTTTAATAAACTAAAAGATAAACAAGCGGAACATAAAATAAGAATAGAAGCGATGATATAAATTGTACGAACACCGAACATATCAGTAATAATGCCAATGCTAAGCATAGATAGTCCAGAGGCTGTTGAAAGAAGTGTGCCATGTGCTGTATACATTTTTGATAATAAAGAAGGGGCGACACTTGATTGTAAAACAGTCGTTTGGGAAATATCTCTAATTTGATAACAGGGTCCCATTAGAACACATAGAAAAAGCGCAATAAATCCGCTGCTTGTCATACCATATAAAAATGTAAGAATGCTAAATATAAGAGAGCCAATCGACATAGATCGTATTAAATTGTTTTGAATATAGGAACTCATTTTCCATGCTAATAGACCACCGATTAACGTGCCAACATAATAACTTGTATTAATATATCCCCACCATTCTTCGCCCTTATGAAGGATAGTCGTAACGTATGCCATCGTAATAGCACCAATCCATATTGTTCCTGCGAAAGTTTCGATTAAGTCCATATATGTAACGGTACGGAGAGAAGGATTTTGAAATAGGAGTTTCCAACCTTCCAATAAAACAGTACTTTTGGAAGAGGGAGAATCTGCTATTCTTTCAGTATGTATGGAACGTAATGAAAAATGTAATGCAATGCATCCGAAAATCATTAAAATGTTATTAATCATGAGTGTAGAAGTAGCGCCAATGAGAAGAACGACAATACTCGTAAATGAATAAGCAACGGCTTGCACAATTTGTGTTGAAAAGGAAAAGATACTATTTACTTTTACTAATTTTTCTTTCGGTGTAAGGCGCGGAAGAATACCGTATAATAATGGAGCACTCCACCCGCTACATAATGAAATGACAAAAATAAAAGTTAATAGAGCTATAATGTTTGTGGATAAGACCGGGAACAAAATCATTAATAATAGTAAAAAGACTGTTTTCAACCATTGGAGCGTATATAACAGCGTATAAGATGGAAAACGATTTATCATAAGTGGTGCAGAGATGTTAGCAATTAGATTTGTGATAACTTGTAATAATGGAAAAAGAGCAGTAATAGTAGCTGATTTAGTTGCTATATAAATATGAGTTGTAATAATCATTACATATACGATGTCAGCGAGAGTAATGCATATTTTGGAACCTAAATAGTAGATTAGTGACAGGTTTCTCAATAAGAATATCACCTCTATAAAAAATAGTATTTAGTAATTGTAATAATTGTGATTTAAAAATTAAAATTTTTAAAGAATTTAATTTTTTGTCAATTTTTGAAAGGGATTTTCATGTATAATGAAGAATATATTGATATAGTATTATATTAATGATCATTGTAACAGTGAATATGTACAATAGCTTGTAGCGAACGCCCAAGTGTAAGAAAGGGCGGATAAACCATTCTTTTCTTCATATACATATAGAAAATGAGAAAGAAAGTGAGGGTTGCATATGGCTGCTTGGGTAATTTGGTTTATAATAGCTGGTATTTTATTTATCGCGGAAATGTTGTCGATTACATTTTACATGCTTTGGCTTGGAATTGGAGCTGTTGTCGGAGGTCTTATTGCTTTGTTTGCTCCTGATGCACTACTGTTACAAGTTACTGTTGGTGCAATTGTAAGTTTAACTTTGACATTCTTTACGAAAAGAATTTCAAAAAACTTTCGAGAAGCAAAAGGTTTTACTGATACAGTAGATATGCTTGTTGGTAAAAGAGGGATTGTTATGCAAACGATTACAAATGAAGCGAATGGTATTGTGAAGGTGGATGGAGATACTTGGACAGCTATTGCAGATTCTTCAATTGATGCTGGAGAAAAAGTCGTTGTTATAAAGAGGCATAGTACTATATTACAAGTGAAAAAGGAGAGTGAATAAATATGGTAGCATTAACGTTAACGATTATATTCGCACTAATTGTAGTTACATTTATCGCATTAACAATTAAAATTATTCCTCAGCAAAAAGTTGGGGTTGTTGAAAGATTTGGTAAGTTTCAACGTATAATGCACCCAGGGTTAAATATTTTAATACCAATTGTAGATCGTGTTCGTGTATATCATGACTTACGCATTCAACAAACGAATGTACCACCGCAAAAGGTAATTACGAAAGATAATGTTCAAGTAGAAATTGATACAATTATTTTCTATCAAATTGTTGAACCAGAACTTGCGACATATGGTATTTCAAACTATGAATATGGTGTTCGTAATATTACTTCAGCAACGATGCGTCAAATCATCGGTAAAATGGAACTGGATGAAACGTTATCTGGTCGTGAAAAAATTTCAACAGAAATCCGCTTAGCGCTTGATGAAGCAACAGAAAAATGGGGCGTACGTATTGAACGTGTCGAAGTTGTTGATATTAACCCGCCAAAAGATGTGCAAGCATCAATGGAAAAACAAATGAAGGCTGAGCGTAATAAACGTGCGATTATTTTAGAAGCTGAAGCAGCAAAACAAGATAAAGTTCTTCGCGCTGAAGGAGAAAAGCAAAGTAAAATCTTGATGGCTGAAGGGGATAAAGAAGCACGTATTCGCGAAGCTGAAGGTATAAAAGAAGCAAAAGAATTAGAAGCACAAGGGGAAGCACGAGCAATTGAAGAAATTGCAAAAGCAGAACAAAATCGTATTGAATTGCTTCGTGAAGCGAATTTGGATGAGCGTATACTTGCTTACAAATCATTTGAGTCATTAGCTGAAGTTGCAAAAGGACCAGCAAATAAAGTCTTTATTCCGTCTAATGCAATTGAAACACTTGGTACTCTTGGGGCAATTGGAGAAATATTTAAAGAAAAACAAGCGAAGAAACTACCTTCAAATGATACAGGAAAAGAACAATAAAAGTGAGGAAGAGAAATGGTATACCATTTCTCTTTTTTTGTGCGTATATTCTGAAAAGGTTGTACATATCCATGTATAAAGAAGGTGATGCAGTGAAAAAGTATGCAACTCGAATACATGGGAAGAAGCTGATTTCGTTACTCCTTTTATATGCGCTAATAGTAATTATGATAGCGTCGATTTTGACGTCATTTTTACATACAATGAAATCGAATTATGCAAATCAATGGTTTGGAAAAGTATCGATGCAAGGTTTTGTTCAAATGATAGAAAGTGAGAATCGCTATTACGGATTTGATTATTTTAAGAAGAATAAAAGAGAGTCAGTTGGGAATTTAATGTTCTCTATCGCGACAGATTTGAAAATTAAAGATTTAAGAACATTCGTCGGTAAAGAAGTACCTGGTATGTCAAAGTATTATTCTAATATTATCGTAGCTGGGGAAGGGACAAACTTGACAAATATCCCAAATGAATCTAGTGTACCGATTGAAGAAGTAACGAAAGAACGGGAAATAGCAAAAGATAAAGTTACAGAAGCGGAAAAGAATAATCCGGTTCAGAAAAAGAACGGAGCGAAAAAAGGTGAAAGTGCAGTATATATTTATCATACACATAGCTGGGAATCCTTCTTTCCATTATTACCAGGGGCAACTGATCCATCTAGCCCAGATGTAAATGTGTCTTTACTAGGGAAACGTATGAAAGAGCAACTTGAAGGACAAGGAATTCCGGTAGTTCATGATAAAACGAATATGGGTGATTTATTAGCGAGTAAAAAGTGGGTATGGTATCAGTCATATAAAGCGTCTCATGAATATGTAAAAGAAGCATTAGCACAAAATAATAAAATTGCGTTTCCAATTGATATACACCGTGACGATCAGCGTAAGAAAGTAACAACAAAAGTAATTAACGGAAAATCGTATGCAAGATTATATTTTATAATTGGGATGGAAAATGAAGGCCGTGCTGAAAATGAAAAAATTGCAAGAGCGATCAATAGTTATTTAGATGAAAACTATTACGGATTAAGTAGAGGGATTTTTCCAAAGTATAAAAAAGATGGAAATGGCGTTTATAACCAAGATTTATCGAAAAATGCGATGTTAATTGAAGTTGGTGGTGTTGATAATACGTTAGATGAATTATATAACACAATTGATGTGTTAACAGAAGCGTTTAGTAAATATTATTGGAATGATGCGGAAAAAGTGAATGGATGAGGGACGGGAGACCGTTCCTTTTTTATTTTGGAATCTTAAAATGTGATATAATGGAATTTTATTAATGTTAAATAAAGGGAGAGAGAAACATGCAAATACTACTAATACGCCACGGAGAATCAGAAGCTGATATTTTACATGTGCATGAAGGTCGAGCTGATTTTGAGTTAACTGACAAAGGGAGACAACAAGTACAAAGACTTGTACAGAAAGTGAAAAAAGATTTTGCACCAGATTTCATTTGGGCAAGCACATTAAAACGCGCTCGTGAAACGGGTGAAACATTAGCAGAAGCAATTGGTTGTCCAATTCAATTAGAAGAGGAATTAATGGAGTTTAATAATGGAGTGCAAGCAGGCTTATCATTTGAAGAAGCAAAGAAATATCCAGAGCCAAAGTTTCTTCATGATCGTTTTGAAAACGGGGAATCGTTTATTGAGTTTCGAATGAGAATAGAAGGAATCTTTTCTAAAATCTTGACAGAGAATACATATGACCGAATTGCAATTGTTGCCCATGGGGGCGTAATTAATAGTCTATTACGTGCATTTTTCAAAATGCCAATTTCAATGGACTACTATTTCAAAATGGGAGATACGGGAATAAGTTTAATTGAAATTGAGGGTGAACAAAAAACGGTGCATTTCATTAATGATACGAATCATTTGGACGGGATGTAAAGACTTATGTACAAAGTTGTATTTTTCGATGTTGACGGTACGTTATTAAGTGAGATTGATAGAAGCATGCACGAAAGTACAAAAGAAGCGGTACAAAGATTAATAGATAAAGGAATTCACGTAGTTGTTACAACTGGAAGACCATATAGTTTATGCTCACAATTTAAGGAACTAGGTATAAATACGTTTATTTCAGCAAATGGTGCACATATAAAATGTGGGAAAGAAGTTATACATAAATCAGTACTTTCAAGCGAAATCGTTCATGATATTTCAAATTTTGCTGAATTACATGGTCACAGTGTTTCTTACTTTACAGAAGAATTTGCAATGAATAATATTGCTTCCAAAGATGAACGTGTCATGCGAGCGTTAAATGAAACCTTACATTTAGAGCAGTATCCTGACAAAGTTAGAAACTTATCAGATGAGATGTATTGCATATGTCTGTATGCTGATGATACAGAAGCTCAAAAATTCATTGAAAGATATCCAGCACTTACGTTTGAGCGTTTTCATGGTTACGTTATAAATGTATTGGAAGATAGTAAAGTATCGAAGCTAACTGCAATTCAAAAAGTATTGGAACATTTAAACATTAGTAAATTAGAAGCCATTGCTTTTGGCGATGGTGGAAATGATATTGAGATGTTGCAGTATGTAGGATTAGGAGTTGCGATGGGAAATGGTGGAGAGGAGTTGAAGAGAAGGGCTGATTTCGTTACAACGAAGGCGAGTGAAGGCGGAATTTCTTATGCCTTAAAGAAGTTGCGCATTATTTAAAACTAATAGTTAGTCAGTGTGAAAAATCCTGTTTTATTAATGGCTTTTGTTAATATGTATACTGTTTTAGGGAATTATTTGAGCTCTCCTACTTACAATTTAACTGCAGAACAAATCCTTTATTTTCGCTTAACAGGGCTGTTTGGTATGTTGCTGTCACCACTTGCAGGTCGTTTAACAAAGAGGTTTGAAGTAAGGAAAGTTCTTCAAGGAGGATTGTTGATTGCTATTTTTAGTCTAAGTTCAATGGGCTTTGTTTCGTATCTATCTCTACTTGTAATGATGAGTGTCTGTTTTGTAATAGGTATTGCTATATCCGTTCCGTCTTTAGTTTCTCTTGTAGGTCAATTAGGAGGGAAAATTAGGAATGATACTTTTTATTGGTTTTGTAGCTTCTCTATTTATAATTAATGAATGAGTGGAAAATCACTCAAATAAAGGAATGCGAGGATCTTTCATATGCTCGCATAATAAAATATGAATTTGTCCACGATGATGATAAAAGTGTGCAACGATTTCAAGTAACCATTCAAAGCGCGAATAAGAAATACCCCAATAGGCAGTCATAACTTCTGCTAATTCTATTTGGGAGTAGGAAAGAAATGTTTTAGAGAGAAGGTTGTAACCTTCAATCATCGTTTGTTGCATGTGAGCAACTGTTAGGGGGGTACGTTCTATATAAAAGGTATGTAATTCTTTTTCTGGAATACCATTTAAAATGAGTAAATCAGCATGACAAATAAGAGAAAGATGTGCACACATTTCAAATAATGATCGTTTTGAGTGAATCGGTTGTATTTTTAAATCGTTTTCACTATATTGGTTAAGCATATCAATAGAAGTATCAATAGCAACTTTTAGTTGATGCAATGCAGATTGAACAAACATTGTAATTCTCCTCGTCTCCGTATATAATAGTTTCTTGAGGATATTATATCATACTCAAAATTCCGAAAATTCTAGTAGTTTGACTAGCATAATGAAAAGTATTATATTGTAAAAGTTCATATGAAACGTGAAATAGAATGGAATGCAATTATTGAGTTAGGAGTTAGACCAATGAGTTTGAAATATGGAAGAGATACAATTGTAGAAATTGACTTAAATGCTGTAAAACATAATGTAAAAGAATTTAAAAAACATGTAAATGATGAAGAAATTAAGATGATGGCTGCTGTAAAAGCGAATGGGTATGGCCATGGGGCAGTTGAAGTTGCCAAAGCTGCAATTGAAGCAGGAATACATCAACTTGCAGTTGCATTTGTAGATGAAGCAATAGAATTAAGAGAAGCAGGAATTACTGTGCCGATTTTAATTTTAGGATACACACCAGTAGCGGCTGTAGAAGATGTAATTCAATATGACGTTATGATGACTGTTTATAGAGTAGAAGATTTACATGGTATAAATGAAATTGCAAACCGTCTTCAAAAGAAAGTACAAATTCAAGTGAAAATTGATACAGGAATGAGTCGTATCGGTTTACAAGAAGAAGAAGTTAAACCATTTTTAGAAGAATTAAACCGTATGGAGTATGTAGAGGTAGTAGGGATATTTACGCATTACTCTACGGCAGATGAAATCGATAAATCATATACGAATATGCAAACAAGTTTATTTGAAAAAGCTGTTAATACAGCGAAAGAATTAGGAATTCAAATACCATATATTCATAGTTCAAATAGTGCGGGATCAATGGAATTAAGTAACACATTTCAAAATATGGTACGCGTTGGAATAGGAGTGTACGGTATGTATCCGTCAAAAGAAGTGGATCATTCAGTCGTTTCTTTACAGCCTGCGTTGTCGTTAAAATCAAAAGTAGCTCATATTAAACATGCGAAGAAGAATCGTGGTGTAAGTTATGGGAATACGTATGTAACAACTGGTGAAGAATGGATTGCGACTGTACCAATTGGTTATGCTGATGGTTATAATCGTCAATTATCTAATAAAGGCTATGCGTTAATTAACGGGGTTCGAGTACCTGTTATTGGCCGTGTTTGTATGGATCAGTTAATGTTGGATGTTTCAAAAGCGATGCCAGTACAAGTAGGAGACGAAGTAGTATTCTACGGTAAACAAGGTGAAGAAAATATCGCAGTAGAAGAAATAGCGGATATGTTAGGTACAATAAACTATGAAGTTACATGTATGCTAGATAGAAGAATTCCGCGTGTCTATAAAGAAAATGACGAAACAACTGCAGTTGTAAATATATTAAGAAAAAACTGAATCATTTCGATTCAGTTTTTTTTATTTTTTTTATTCATATCAAATGCGAATATACCCTCGTTATGTAATACGGAGTAAACTTTGTGAAACACACTTTTTAGTTCATCTAAATTAAACTATCACCGGCAGAGATGACGTAGTGGAATTGCTCATTTATATTGAAATAGCGAGCGTCAGCGACGATAAAGGTTGCATCTGGTGCATTTTTACGTGCATACTCAATCATTTAAGTAGAACCATCTATACCAGTTACTACAAAATTATTATCAAGTAGTTTCCTAGTAAGATGACCAGTCCCGTAACAAAGATCTAATATACGAGAGTAGAGAAGAGCATCTTGTAAAACGAGGCTGGGTAGGAGGATTCAACAAAATGTCCCCAATGTTCATTATAGATGTTTGCTAAAATATCATAATTAGAATAAATTGTTTTTTTAGCATATATATTCACCTAAATATTCATTAAATTATAATAGTCATGCCTCGTTTTAATTTCAAAACCACATTGTGTATATAGTTTTAAAGCGTGGATATTTTTCGTTTCGACGTCTAATTCAATTGTTGAAACTCCTTCTGTAATAAGGGTATGTACTATATTACAAAGAATATCTTTTCCGTATCCTTTACCTTGATAAGAAGGATGAACGGCGAATCCTGATAGTGTAGTAGATTGCTCTTGTTTAGAAACTGTAATTGTTCCTATCACTTTTTCAGCAATAAGGGCACTGTAAACTTGATGGGAAGATGAATTCATCATTTTTTGTAACCATGCAGTCGTATTTTCTACTGAATCACCAAAAGCTTTACTAGAAATTTTAATAAGATCAAGAAGTGATTCTGAAGTTGCAAGAGTAAGCTGTATATTATTATCTGTTGTTTTTTGAATTTCGTTTGTTTTGCACTCCATACTATATTCACTATATAAATATGGTAACTTCATATGTTTTACAAATTCATTCCCAGAAATAGAATCCCCATTAATAATAAGAAGAGCTTCATCTGTCTCTCTATTTTGTATTTCTTTCATTGCAGTTTGTAAAAGGATAGTTCCGAAACGTTGTTTTCTAAAATGAGGATGTACAAAGCCTATTAGTTCAAGCTTTGTTGGTCTTTCGAAATCATACATATTTAAAGCGCCAATTAATTGAGTACCGTTATAAAGAAGAAAATCGTTTATATAATCTTCATTTCGATTTTTTAAAAAGTTGATATGTAAATCTGAAGAGTAATCAAGATTGTCTTGTTGCCCACAAATATAAGCCAAATCCTTCATTTGCTGTATTTCACTTTCTGTTACAGAACGCTTTTTCTGAATATCCATTGTATACTCCCTCTCATTCGTATTTAAAAATAGGATGGGTGACTTAACCATTTTTTTAATTCCACATTACCTTGCACAGATAACAGTCGGTATAAATAACGATAAGGCTGTCTATATTCTTCTAAGTGAGGAATAGACATAATTGTTTCGTAACCACTTTTAAAGGCATGTGCTTCTTTTTCGGTAAGTACATATTCTAGTCCGATAAAATCAAGTTCTCGCGGAGCAACAGCGTAAGCTTCACTATCTACTAAACCCGTAATAGTTGTACCGTCAGATAAAAATTGAGTAGGATCCATATCAATTAAGACGAGTGTAGATTCCTTTGGTACGGACAGGGAAGAAAGTTGTGATTCAAAGGTAGGGAATGCATTTTTTATGCTTTCATCATCGGAATAAAACATATTCACAAGCTCTTTACTCACGTTTAAAATATGTGATTGGAATTCATCTAGTGGAACTTGGAACGTGCCTGACGGATTTCCTATGAAATCGGCTTTAAATTTATGTATTTCTGCAAGTCCTTTTCCTAGGCTGAATAAAATAGAATCTGGTTGCTCGATAAAAGATTGAACTGTGTTACCTACTAACTTTTCGACCACCACAAATTCACGGCTATTTAAAACATGTTTTTCTAATATTGTTGGGATAGGAAGATTCGTATGTTCTTGCAGCAATGTATGTACAGTTTCTAAATGATGGACGTTCCTTGGATCAATTCCAAATAGATTTTTACATCCCCACCAAAAATCATTATTTGGTTCTTCATTCATTTTAGAAGCACGAACGATAACTTCTGTATCTTCTGTTTGAACGAGAAAAACATCACTTGCATGATCTTCATAACCTGGGTGCAAGGCTTGAACGGATAGAATAGGTGAATTGAATAGTTGTTGTAACATGAAAAGACTCCTTTTTCTGTAAATTCCATAAATTCATTATATAACAGATGATGTGTTATGAGGATAAAGATAAAAAGATAGACAGCATACTTACATTTATAGTGAAAACTCATTAAAAATATTATATTTCTCTATTTTTGTATGAATTGTCTAAAAATAATGGTGGTAATACTTGAATGTAAGACTCGTATCTTTAAATCTATGAAGAGTAAAAGTAAAATTAAGCATTCATTTATAAGATTGTGAATCACAATAATGTAGACTATAGAAAATATTTCTCAATAATAAAATGAAGAGAAAAGCATGAAGAAGTAGAATGCATTCATTTATAATAGACTTAAATTAATTAATATAATTAATTGTTAATTTTGTTATATTAATTGGATAGGAGAGAATGTTATGGCAAATGTACTCGTAATAAATTTCCCTGGGGAAGGTCATATTAATCCGACTTTAGCTATTGTAAGTGAGTTAATTCAGCGAGGGGAAACAGTTGTTTCTTATTGTATTGAAGATTATAGAAAGAAGGTTGAAGCAACAGGTGCGGAATTCCGAGTGTTTGAGAATTTTCTCTCTCAAATTAATATTATGGAACGAGTAAATGAAGGTGGGAGCCCTTTGACGATGCTATCTCATATGATTGAAGCATCAGAGCGTATTGTTACTCAAATTGTAGAAGAAACAAAAGAGGAAAAATATGATTATTTAATATATGATAATCATTTTCCAGTAGGACGTATTATAGCGAATATTTTACAATTACCAAGCGTTTCATCCTGTACAACGTTTGCTGTTAATCAGTACATTAATTTTCATGATGGGCAAGAATCGAGACAAGTAGATGAAATGGATCCATTATATCAATCTTGTTTAGCGGGAATGGAAAGATGGAATAAGCAGTATGGAATGAAATGTAATAGTATGTATGATATTATGAACCATCCTGGTGATATTACGATTGTATATACTTCAAAAAAATATCAGCCACGTTCAGAGGTATTTGATGAATCGTATAAATTTGTAGGTCCATCAATTGCTACTCGAAAAGAAGTGGGGAGTTTTCCTACCGAAGATTTAAAAAATAAAAAAGTGATTTTCATTTCTATGGGAACAGTTTTTAATGAACAACCTGCTTTGTATGAAAAATGTTTTGAAGCGTTTAAAGATGTAGATGCGACAGTCGTATTAGTCGTTGGCAAGAAGATAAATATAAGTCAATTTGAAAATATCCCGAAAAACTTTAAATTGTATAATTATGTCCCGCAATTAGAAGTTTTACAGCATGCTGATGTATTCGTGACACATGGTGGTATGAATAGTTCGAGTGAAGCGTTATATTACGGTGTTCCATTAGTTGTAATTCCGGTAACAGGAGATCAGCCATTCGTTGCAAAACGATTGACTGAAGTAGGGGCAGGCATAACACTTAATCGTAACGAGTTAACTTCTGAATTGTTACGTGAGACTGTAAAGAAAGTAATGGATGATGTGACGTTTAAGGAAAATAGTCGTAAAGTGGGAGAGTCGCTTAGAAATGCTGGTGGATATCAAAGGGCAGTTGAGGAAATATTCAAATTAAAAATGAAGCCGTACGTAAAGATTAAATAGATGTTAAAAACACACTTACTTTTAATTTGTAAGTGTGTTTTTAGTATTACGCGTTACATGTATTACATAAAAATAGCGATAAAGGTGAAACTTTTCTGTATATAAATCGATACCTTTGAATTAGTAGTAAAATTACGTTAAAATAATACTAAGAAAATATATAAGTTTTGGGGGTAATGAATGAAGAAAGTATTTGAATACGTATTATTAACAATTGGCTCAATTATAGTAGCAGGTTCATTAGAGCTTATTTTAGCACCTAATGGATTAGTAGATGGCGGGGTAACGGCTATTGCTATTATGGCAAATAAAGTCGCAGGATTGCCGCTTTATGGTGTGTTCTTAGGAATTAATATCCCAATTTTATTATTTACTGCAAAAGTAATGGGAAAGAAGTTTTTTATCCGTACATCTTATGCGAATGTAGTTACAACACTCGGATTAATTTATTTAAAACCATTTCCAGCAATTACGACTTCTGAGTTATTAATTGTACTTTATGGTGGAGTACTGTTTGGAATTGGTGTTGGGATTGTTGTTAAAATGGGTGGAGCAATTGACGGTTCGGAAATGTTGGCAGTTTGGATGAATAAACACTTTAATGTACCGATTAGTACATTTTTACTTGCAGTAAATGCAGTTATTTTCATTTTTGTTGCCATTTTATTTTCAATCGAACAAGCGATGTTCTCGTTAGCAATTTTCTATATTGTTACGAAGATGATTGATTTTATACTAGATGGTATTAATCAAGGTAAGAGCGTTATGATTATTTCTGGTAAGAATAAAGAAATAGGCGATTTACTTATGAAAGAATTGCAACTATCTGTTACGTATCTACATGGAGAAGGTGGTTTTTTAGGGGAGCATAAGAGAATCATTTATTGCATTACAAACCGATTCATTTATCCGAAAATGAAAGATCTCGTTCTCTCTGTAGATCCAACGGCTATAATTGAAGCTTCCTATTCAACAGAAACGACTGGTGTGAAACGTCCGGGAAGGAAAGCTAGGTCAGGTGAATAACTAGAAGAAGGCTGTCCAAAAAGTTATTTTGGAACAGCCTTCTTTTTTATTTTGTTGAATTGTTAACATGTTACAAGTTAAACCCACTGTTAACAAGTTTCCTTGCAACTAGGAAACCAAGCATCTTTCAATAATATAGCCAACGTTTCAATTTTATTTTCCGGAATACTACCAAAGCCGAGTAATACGTATGATTCCTTACGTAAATCATTCACGAAATCATATGGAGAAAGTGGGTATAATTTAACGCTTTGTTTTTTAGCGGATTCAATCAGTTCATTTTCATTCATACTGTTATTTACACATAAAACAATATGAAGTCCGGACTGTTCGCCAAGAATTTGAACATTAGCCCCCATTTCTTTCATAATGGATTTTACTAATGCATGATGTTTTCTTTTATAAAGTGTACGACTTCGATTAAGGTGACGTTCCCAATTCCCATTTTGTATAAAGTTAGCAAAAGCAAGTTGTTGTATTGTAGCGACTGTTTGTTTGAAAATTCCATGCAGTTCTTGGTATATCTTTAAAAGGTGTGGTGGTAAAACAACATATCCCATTCGTAAAGAAGGTAAAAAAGATTTTGAGAAAGTTCCCATATAAATAACGCGTTCATTTGAATCAAGACTTTGTAAAGAAGGAATCGGCTTACCAGCGTAGCGAAACTCTCCGTCATAGTCATCTTCAATAATGTATCCATTGCAATCATTAGCCCACTTTAACAATTCTAATCTTCTAGATAAAGGCATAATAATCCCGAGTGGAAATTGGTGTGATGGTGTAACGTATGCGACATTGGAATTTGTATTGTATAAACTAGAAATATCAATCCCTTTTTCATCCAATGGTATGGGATGAATTTGTCTATCACAGCTTTTAATAATTGCGTGTATACGGTGAAATCCAGGGTTTTCAATGCCGTATTCTTTTGTAGGGCCAAGCAGTTGAAGCAGTAGCCAGAGAAGTGGCTGTGTTCCGGCGCCGATCACAATTTGATCAGGTGAAGAATGTACACCGCGAGAATGATATAAATATGTTGATATATGCTCTCGAAGAGCGAATTCACCTTGAGGATCTTCTTTGGCAAATAGTGCATTTTCGTATGTAAGTATGGATTCTTGTAATGCTCGTTTCCAATTTGTAATCGGAAATGCATTTTGATCAATAAGCCCTTGGCTACAATCATATTCAAATTTTTCTTCTATCAAATTGTTCGTCTTCTTTGCTGCATTTCGTTTTTTATTTGGGATAATGTCAATATCGAAATTTGCTACAAAAATACCACGTTTCGGTTTACTTTCTGCATAACCTTCAGCTAATAACTGTTGATAAGCTGATTCAACAGTAATGCGGCTAATATTAAGTTGTGATGCTAAATTTCTGTGTGAGGGTAGACGTGTGCCAACAGAAATAGTCCCTTGTATAATTTCAGCTTTTATATATTCGTAAATTTGCAAGTAAATAGGTGTGTTACTTTGTAATTGCAATGGGATAGTAAAATCCATATAAAACTCTCCTTTAAAACTGGCCTTATAAAAAACACTTAAACTGCCACTTAAGTAAAGGGCAGTTGCTTTCTATAATAATGATATAACATTTAGAAAATTATTTAAATAGTTAAGGGAGAGTTAAAAATGAATGTTAAAGAAGTAGTAACAGAAGAGCAATTACATGAAGTATTACCTGTTTTACAGCAATTAAGAACGAAACTTTCAAAAGAGGAAACAAGCTCTTTATTTCGAAATATGAAAGAAGAAAATTATAAACTATTTTCGCTGCGTAATGAGGATGATGAAGTTGTTAGCCTTGCAGGTGTAGCAATTTGTACGAACTTTTATAATAAGAAACACGTTTTCGTATATGACCTTGTAACAGCAGAAGCACATCGTTCAAAAAGACATGGGAAAGTATTACTTTCGTATATAGAGAACTGGGGAAAGGAAAACGAATGTGAGTCTATCGTCCTCACGTCAGCATTTTCAAGAATTGATGCTCATCGTTTTTATGAAAGAGAAGGGTATGATAAGGTGAGTTATTCTTTTCATAAAGAATTATAAAAAATAAGAAGAAGTTGTCCCGCAAAAGTTGGGAACAGCTTCTTCTTATTTTTTAAGTTATTATTAAACCGTAAATAGGTTGTAAGTTATGGTATATGTATTTGAAAAGGTTATATAGTGTATTTTGTCGAATTGTTTTAATTTAATAAAGAGAATGATTGGAGCGCTTATACTTGAAAAAAATAAAGAAACTATCAATCCCTAATGATGCTAGAGTTATCGTCATATCTGATATTCATGGAGAATTAAATCTTTTAAAAGAAGCACTACATAAAGTTAACTTTAAAGATGAAGATTATTTAATTATTAATGGAGATCTTTGCGAGAAAGGACGAGATAGCGTAGGCGTAGTAAACTACGTTATGAATCTTGTAAAGAACAATTCAAAGGTTCACGTTGTTGAAGGGAATTGTGAAGTTTTAGTTGAGGCTCTTCTAAATGAAAATCCTGATTTTATTAATTATTTATGTATGAGAAAGCACTCGATTTTTAATGAATGGCTAGAGCAATTAGGTTTTTCAGTTCATGAGGGCACTTCAATTCGTGAAGTGAAAGAAGCATTGTTAAGTGAATTTTCACAAGAACTATATTGGCTAACAGACTTGCCAACAGCGATTGAAACAGAAGATTATATTTTTGTGCATGCCGGTCTAGAAGATAGAGTAGATTGGAAAGAAACAGAGCGCAAAAATGCGATAGCAATGCCACAGTTTTTTAATAAATCACATAAAGCAAATAAGTATGTAATAGTTGGTCATTGGCCTGTCGTGAACTATTCTGAAGAAGCACCGTCTAACAATCCAGTTATTGATAAGGAGAAAAAAATTATTGCAATTGATGGAGGAAATGCAATTAAAGAAGCAGGGCAATTAAACGTATTTATTATTCAGAGGAAACAAACGGGCGATACGTTTTCTTATACATATGTAGACTATTTTCCGGAGTATGAAGTAATAGCGGATTTTAATGCGAATTCAGAAATGCAGGGCGGAGTGACATATCCGTATTATTACATAGAGCCTATCGAGAAGATGCAAGATTACACCGTATGTAAACAAAAGGAAACGAATAATTTACTCACTGTAAAAAATGAATATATGAAACAACTTGAGTCAGGTGAATATACAGTGAAAACCGATATTTCTTGTGCGCAAATAAGCGTTAGGAAGGGAGATATCGTTTCTCTCATTGATGATAGCTGTTCAGGATATGATTTAATTAAAAAAGATGGTGTAGAGGGTTGGATAGGGAAAGGGATTTTAGTTGAGATAGAAAAAGTGAAAAATAAAACATTAAGCTGAAATAGGAGGGATATAACCTCCTATTTTTTTAAAGGAGTAGATTGCTTGCTGTCTTTAATAAGTAAATAAATCGTACTCGGCAGAATGATAAGCGTCATTCCTAAAAGAATTGCTAGTATAGCATAACCTCTATAGGGAGCAGAAACGATAAAAGGAAGTATCGCTAAAAAAATACCTGCTAT
Source organism: Bacillus cereus group sp. Bce041 (assembly GCF_052646455.1). Classification (NCBI taxonomy): domain Bacteria; kingdom Bacillati; phylum Bacillota; class Bacilli; order Caryophanales; family Bacillaceae; genus Bacillus; species Bacillus cereus group sp. Bce041. The sequence goes on along the minus strand of NZ_JBQXON010000003.1, from coordinate 477,440 downwards.
CATCATTGAAATACTACTAATATTTGAAGCTCTTTTTTCAAGGTGCTTATCATTCCATTCTAATGAAACGGTTGATTTAGTCGTATCAATTTTGGAACTGAAATAACCTATTAATATAAATAAAAGCCCTAATGCTAAAAATATGAAATGATCAAGAGGAAGTGAAAAGCCAAGAGCAATGAGGGCGATGACAATATCGACAAAAAATAAGAATAGTAACATTGTGTTGCCGATCCAATGGAGAAATTTCTGGTTATTCGCTACTTTAGATAAAGCTAAAAATACAAAGAATAAGAAGGAACATATAATTATATTTACGATTACAAAAGTGCTTTTATCCATTGTTGATGTAGGCGTTCCATTGAAGTCCCATTTCGTAACAATATTTGATGGTAAGAAGAAATATAGAATAATATTTGTCGTAATAATAGTGAGAAATAAAGCAATACTAAATCGATTATTCACTAAATCACCAGCTTTCTAAATCAATAATTGGTATCTAATAACAAAATTATACAATATAATAAATGATATTAGTTTTGATTTTTCTGAAAAAATATTATAATTATATATGAAATAAAGAGGAATGCAGGAGGGAATTATGCAAAACGTTATATTAAAGGGGAAGAAAGTTACAATTCGTACAATAGAAGAATCAGATATAAAAACATTATGGAATATCGTATTTAAAGAAGAAAGCCCAGAATGGAAGAAATGGGATGCGCCATATTTCCCGTTCTCAATGCAAGAATACTCTTCCTATAAAGAGAAGGTGCAAACTCGTTTGCAAGAAGAACCACTGTCAAATTTAATTATAGAAAATAACGGTCAAATTATAGGGACGGTCGGATTTTATTGGGAGCATAAACCGACGCGTTGGCTGGAGATGGGAATTGTTATTTATAATCCAACTTACTGGAATGGTGGATACGGTACAGAAGCGTTAACGTTATATCGAGATTTATTATTTGAAAAGATGGAAATTGGTAGAGTAGGGCTCACGACTTGGTCTGGTAATGAACGAATGATGAAAGTAGCGGAGAAAATAGGAATGAGCTTAGAAGGTAGAATGCGAAAGTGTCGTTATTATAACGGAACATACTATGATTCTATTCGAATGGGCATGATTCGTGAAGAATGGGAAGCGCTATGTGTAACGAAGGGGTGAGAAAGATTGTACGCTATTATTGCTACATTTGATCGTGTGTTTACTCATAAAATTACAGAACTGCAAAATGAATTAACAAATGTAATTGGAACAAATCAATTAGCTGGAGTAGAACCTCATATAACGATTGCGGATTATAATGAGTTAGATGTTCATTTGTATACGGAGAAACTAGGGGAGTTTGTAGCCATTCAAGGAAATATAGACGCAGTAACTTTTCCTTCTGTTGGAATTTTTCCTACTAATGGAACGGTCTTTCTAGCGCCGACCGTTACCGATGAATTGTTAAAACTTCATTATTCTTATCATGATTATTTTAAAACTTTTCATGACAACCCAAATTCATATTACGTACCGGGAAAATGGGTTCCGCATTGTACAATTGCAAATAGATTACATACAAAGCAGTTTTTAAGTGTAATGGAATATATTTATGGAAAGTTTAATTTTGCAACAGCTTCAATTGAGAAATTAAAATTAATTAAGGTGAATTATGAAAATGGTTTTGCCGTTTCTTCTAGTATATTAGCAGAATATAATTTAAAGAGAATGGAGACATCGAGATGACATATATAATTAGAGAAATGAAGCAAGAAGACATTCACGCTGTACAATCAGTAGCAAAAATAGCTTGGCATGATACATATGAAGGCATTATTCCGAGAGAAATTCAAGATAGTTTTTTAGACGAGGCATATTCTGATGAAAAAATGAAATATCGTCTTAAAAATACGCATTTATTCGTTGCGGAAGAAGAGGGTGAAGTAATAGGGTTTGCGAACTTTTCACCTGTTAGACTACAAAACGAAGCGGAATTAGGTGCGATTTATTTGTTACCAGATCAGCAAGGAAAAGGGATCGGAAGTGCTTTATTACAAAAAGGAATTAAAGCATTAAATGGGATACGGAAATTGTACATACATGTAGAAGCAGCAAATGAAAAAGGAAAACGCTTTTATGAAGCGAAAGGTTTTGCTGAATTAGAGCAATTTGAAGAAGACTTTGAAGGACATATGATGCAGACAGTAAGGATGGTTTTATACGTATAAGGAGAACTAGTAATGAAAATTTTTGATTTTAGTGAAAAAGTAGGAAAGCACCTATCAGTATTTCAATCTAATTTCATCATGTCGAAAATATTAAACCATCGAGGAAATATACATATCGGTGCTATGCATTTACACGAGAATGGAATCATCGGTAATCATGAAGCAGTTGTATCTCAACTGCTTCTTATTGTGGACGGGACAGGATATGTATGTGGAGTAAATAAAGAAAAGATAAAGATAGAGGCGGGACAAGCTGTGTTTTGGGAAAAGGGAGAGCTCCATGAAACAAGTACAGAACACGGATTAACGGCAATTGTTATGGAAGCGGAGAATCTTGAACAAGCGATAGTAATGCCTATTATTCAAGGGGAGTTGTGAAAAATGATAATTAAGGCGAATCAAGAAGATACCAATGAAATATTAAAATATGCGGCTCAATCGCTTTTTGAAGGGACGAGAGGCAATTGTCAATTAAGTACCAAGAAAGCAATTGAGATTACAAAGCCGATTGTAGAAAAAGGAGCATACTATTTAATTATTAAAGAAGAAAATAAAGTAATGGGATGGATATTAATAGGGGAAAATACAGACTATTTTTCTCGTGAAAAACTTGGATTTATATATGAATTGTACGTTTTCCCAGAATATCGCGGGAGAGGATTATCGCGAGAACTGATGGAAGCTGGTATTAAGGAATTAAAGGAGAAGTATTTAGAAATTCGGTTGAATGTATTTGCTGGGAATTTTGCAAAAGAGATGTACGAAGAGTTTGGGTTTGTTGAAAGGCAGGTAATTATGACTTTGAAGTGAGTATTATATTCTGAATGGGAGAAAACAATGATTTAGTGGCTACTTTATCGCTGGAATTTAAAGTGAATAAGTCCTTATAAATATATAAAATAGATGGTTTGCCTTTATTTTATAGTAGATTTATAGAGTGTGCTTAAAAAACAAATAAATTAGTATTATACAATATATCGTTATTATAGTAAAAGAGAAATTTTGGAAAAATATCATTTTTTTGTTTAGAAATTTTTAAATTATTGATATAATCAATTTGTAGAATTGATTATTGGTTAATTTTACTATTTTTAAATTTTAAGGGGGATTTAATAATGGCAGGACAAATTCGTATGTCACCAGAGGAGCTTAAATCGAAAGCGACTCGATATGGACAAGGTGCAAATCAAATTGAGGACATTTTACGTCAACTACAAAACTTACAAAATGAATTAAGAGGAGAATGGGAAGGTCGTGCTTTCGAAGGTTTTGACCAACAGTTCAATCAATTAAAACCAAAAGTACAAAACTTCGCACAGCTATTACAAGAAATTAATATGCAGCTTAATAAAACTGCAGAAGCTGTTGCTAGACATGACGAAGATCTTTCTCGTAATTTCGGTCTACAATAAGACAGATAAAAAGAAATATATAATTTAGCCATGCAACCATACGTTGTATGGCTAAATTACTTTAAAACTAGAGTAAGATACGAAGTCTTTCATTAGATAGACTCGCAGTCGCAGGAGTGATAAGTAGTGAAAAAGTTCAAATGGAGCATCTTGTTGTTTATTATTTTAGCTCTTGTACTATCGACAGGGGTCTCCTATTTAGCATTAAATCAAAATGTTAAGAAAGCTAATGAGAATACTACACCAAAAATGACAGTTGCGTTGGTAAATGAAGATCAGGGAACTGTATTTGAGGGCAATAAAATAGCGTTTGGAGATCAATTTGTTAAAAATGTAAATAAAAATACGAAACAAGAATGGTACGTAGTTAGTCGCGGGGTAGCGGAAAATGGATTGAAAAATAATAATTACAATATGATGATTGTTATTCCAAATGATTTTTCTAGGAAGGCAGTTGCGATTGATTCAGAGATTCCAGAGAAATTAACGTTAAACTACAAAGTAAATGCAACTGGGAATAAGGATTTGAAAGCTGAGGCAGAAAATACAGCTTCTGTTATTTTAGAAGATTTCAATAAGCAAATAATCGACGTTTATTTTGCGAGTATTATCGGTAAGCTACAAGGTGCACAAGATAATATAGGTAAAATAATTGAAAAAGGAAACGTTCAAACAACTATGTATAAAAAAGATATACATAGTCCGTTAGCAAATTACACAAACCAATTTAAAACAGTACAGGATTATACAGGTGTTTCTGTTAATAGTTTCAAAGGATTTCAGGATGTTTTAAAAGGTTTCGGTCAAGCGTTAGATGAAGGGAATAAATCTAACAGTACGTATTTAGATGGTTTTAATAACTTTCAAAAAATGCAAACTGATAACAATTTGTTAGCGAATAATTTCACAAATCAATTCAATCAATATATGAATGATATGAATACAGGCGATGCTTTAAAGCAATTAAGTGCATTGGAATCCGCTAATAAAATTATTTCAAATCAATTTACGTTTTCAGAGAAAGAACCGAATATTTTAACTGATGCTGCAGCGATTCAAAAATATTTAGCAGATGTAAAAAAACAAGTATCTGAATATGATACAGAACTTGCAGGAAAGTTAGAAAGTGATATTCAAGAGACGGTAATTAAGAAGTTAAAGCAATCTATGTCGAATGATGGAAAGCAAGAAATCTTCATAAATACATTAATGAAACAACCAGATGCTCGAATAAAGAAACAAATCGAGAATTTAATTGCGAAATTACCTAGTTTAAACATGGAAGAAATCGGTCAAAGTGATTTGCCAGATACAACGAAATTACAACTGCAAAATGTAATTCAATTTACAAAAAAATATAATAAAGAAAATAATTTTTATTATGATCCTGTAAATAAAATATCTTTAGGAAACGCAATTAAAGAAGTAAAGGATAGACTTTATACAGAGGGAATTACATTTAGTGATACTGCTAAAGTAATTAAAATGGAATCTCCGCAAATTTTGAAGATAAAGATTCCAGAAGAATTTAAACTAGATGGGAGTACAGGATTCTTACATATTGATGATGTGGATCGTACAAGTGATTTTCTTCAAAGCGAAGCAGGAGAAATTACAATAGCTCCTCGTAATGAAGGGGATATAAAGATTGATCTGCATGTGAAGTTAAAAGATCCAAACATCAATATAGATGTTTTCTCTCCTGTAATGTGGCAGTGGGAATTGAGCGGGACTCATAAAAAAGAAACTAGTCCTGAAAAAGAAAAACCTAACAAAGAAGATAAAGGAACACAAACGGAAAATAGCAAAGTGGAAAATGTGGTTCATAAATCACAGTATGGCATAATGCCGTTAGTACACAATGCTAAAACGCCTATTATTCAAAAAACAGAACAGAGTAATAATGGTGACAGTGTCAAGCCTGATGCAGGAGGAAAACCTGATACGGGAGGAAATCCAGACACAGGAGGAAACCCTGATACAGGAGGAAAACCTGATACAGGAGGAAAACCTGATACGGGAGGAAACCCTGATACAGGAGGAAAACCTGATACGGGAGGAAACCCTGATACAGGAGGAAAACCTGATACAGGAGGAAATCCAGACACAGGAGGGAAACCTGATACAGGAGGAAATCCAGACACAGGAGGGAAACCTGATACAGGAGGAAATCCAGACACAGGAGGGAAACCTGATACAGGAGGAAATCCAGACACGGGAGGAAACCCTGATACAGGAGAGAAACCTGATACAGGAGAAAAACCTGATACAGGAGAGAAGCCAGACACTGGGACAGATAACGGTAGCAATTCAAAAATTATTGAAAGTACAACGAATCAAGTTATACATCAAAAAACAGAAAAAATAACAGATATTACTTCCAGTGTATTAATAAAAGAAGCAGTAGATACAGTCGAAAGTTATCAAGGTTTAATGAGCCTTTACGAAATGTATTATGGGATTGATTTAAGAACGAAAGATGTAGGTCCTAAGTTAGAAGAGGGAAGTTTAGATGCAATTGCGACGGATCAGTCTTTGTACTACGTATTAAATAAACAAAGTTTAATTGATTTAATTTCAAATCTTGTTTCATCAAGTATTACTACAGAAATAAAGCAAGATATGTCAGGTTTAAAACAAAAAATAAACTCTTATCAACAATCTATTACTAGTGCGGATCAAAATTCTATGCTACTAGCGGAGAAATTAAATGGAACGACGCAACAAGCAACTAGTATGAATGAAAATTTAGGAGAGTATGTAAAAGGTTTAGCGAAATGGCGTGAGAATAGCTTAAAGCTAGTTGAAGAGCAGCAAGTATTAACAACAAATCATGCTGGTGAGCAAACAGCTATTTTATCGTTAGATTCTGGTATTAAATCATTAATGATGCAAAGTCAGTCATTGGTCGAAAGTTCGAAGCATAGTTTAGCAACTTCAGACGATGTATATAAAACATTTGATCAAATCAATGGACAAGCAAAAGAAATTCAAGACAGCGGAACGACAATTGTTTCAAAAGCTGATTTATTACTAAACGACTTTACGAAGAAAATGGAAGATGATAAATCATTCTCCAAAAACTTTACGAAAATTTTAGCGAATAGTCGTATTGGAGATCGTCAAAATGAAATGCTATATGACTTTTTAGCTAGTCCAGTTCAAAAGCAAAATGATGGAGTAATTGTAGCAGGTAATGCTTTTACACCATACTTAATTGTATTAACTTGTTTCATTGTTGCATTATTTACAGCATACGCAATTGCGAATCAAGAAAAGAAACGAATGCAATCAGATCATTTTGAAGAGAAATTCTCATTAATTGATATGAATGTACCAACTACAGTAGTAGCTTTCGGTATATCAATTGTGGAAGGGATTAGTATAGGTATCATTTCTGGGCGTCTTTTAAAGTTCGGTCAGGATCAAAGTTTACTATGGATTGCGTTCATCACATTTATTATGATGGCGTTTGTATTGGTCTCAACCTACTTATTACGACAAATAAAAATGGTAGGGATGTTTATACTATTAGTATTTTTAAGCATGTACCTATTTTTAACTGAGGCAGTTGGAAGTAAAGTAGATCAAATGTCCTCTGTCGGAAAGATACGTCAATTCTCACCGCTTCAGTATATAGAAAGTTTTCTAAATGATTTTATTAGTGGTAAAGATACTGGGAAAGTTATTTTTGTCGTATTGTTTGTAATTGCCATTATTGGATTGGTTAGTAATCTATTTGTATGGCATAAGAAATGGGAGGAAAAAGAAGTAAATGATCAAACAATGGAGCATAGTGGCTAAGTTATCATTTCTCTCTATCCTTTTACTGTTTGTCGCGCTACCGATAAGGAGCGCGGCTGACAGTTATCTTGGTGATGATGGGAAGATTAAGTTTAAAGTGGATCGACTTGAAGAAAGCGACCAAGAAAAAAATAAAAAGGAACATAAGGAAACAGAATTAGATAAAGCATCGATTGAGTTATTTAACAAAGATATAGAAGAAGAAATTGAGAAAAAGAAAAAGAAAGAACAAAAAGATATGGAAGCTTTGCGAGATTCTCTTTTTATAAAACAAAAAGAGAATAATAGTGTTAAAGATACGAAAAATAGTTTGTTTAGCAGTGAATACATTGTCAGAAAAAGTGCAGATGAAGTAGCAAGTAATGAAACAATGAATGAAGAGCCAATTAGTATAACAATAATATTATTATTTGGCGGTGGCATTCTACTTATTTGCATCGGTATTTATACGGTTCTTCGTAAAAGTTGGAGGTAAAGCGATGGCAATACAAACACATATCAATGTGACAGTAGATTTTAGTAAATGGAATGGAAATACATATGATTTGCGTATTCCGAATCATCAATCTATTAAATATTTATTAAAAAACTTATTAGATACGCTAAAGATTGATAATCATGAAGGTTCACATTTTGTGATTAAAGTGAAAAATAAGTCAATTGTTTTAACAGATAATGATCGTTTAATTGATCACCAAATAACAGATGGAGATATTTTGCAAGTTTTATAAAGAATATTTTTTACTTTTAGTTATTTGAAAATAAGTTATTACGGGTTATAAAGAAAAGGAGAAGAGGATAAACATGGCGGAAAAAATAATTCAAATTGATGCAATGAACTATCAATTTCAAATAGAAAAAGAAAATTGGAAATTGGAGATGACCAAATCTCAAACACGTATAAAAGACTTCCGTCAATTCGATATAATTACGGGCGTATCATCTGAATTTGTACCATTAACAATAGAAGAAACGGATGATATGTTTACGTTTCTATATCAAGTAGATAAAAAATTATATAAGTGGGACGATCTTAGCCGTTTTAGAAGAAATGAGAAATTAAGACTACTTCGGAATGTTGCGCAGTTTCGTAAATATTTAAATAAACGAATCACGTTCTTTTTACATCCAGACAATATAGTTTTTAATGCTAATTTAATACCAAGTATTATACATAGAGGAATTCGAGATATTGTTCCACCAACCCCATTATTAGAAGAGCAGTTTTTAACACAATATAAGTGTCTAATTATTGCTTTATTCTCCCAAAAACATAACTTTGATGATTTGTATGCTGGGTTACTAAAAGATGCAAAAGAAACAACATTTGAACAGACCGTTGCTCAAATGGAAAGCTTAGATGCATTACTGCAGTTTCTTGATGACAGCTTTGAGAAGGAACAAACAAAAACAGAAAAAAATATGCAGTTAGTACCTAAAAAAAGCTATAAATCATTTAAATACTTAGCTTTTTCCTTCATAGCGGCGACAGTTATTTTAGCTGCTCCTTTAATATATTTCACTTTTATAAAATTTCCTTATCAAAATAAATTGTTAGAAGCAAATGCAAGTTTCATAGCAACTGATTATGACAAAGTCATTACGCAATTGAATGAGGAGGAGTTTGAATCATTACCGATTGCATCTAAATATGAGTTAGCATTTGCATACATTACAGCTGAAAAACTAGGTGAAGCTCAAAAGAAATCGATTATGAAAAACATTAGTTTGAAAAGTGATGAAAAGTATTTGCTGTATTGGATGTATAACGGAAAAGGTAATTTTGATAAATCATTAGATTTAGCTAAGACACTTGATGATCCTCAGCTTATTATGTACGGCCTTGTTAAACAAATTGAATCACTGAAAAATAATCCAGATTTATCAGGGGAAGAACGTGATCAAAAGTTAAAAACATATGAGCAACAATTAGATGAATATAAAAAGAAATATGGCAATTCATCAAGCGATAAAAATTTGTCGGACACAGAGAAAAAAGAGTAAGCACTTGATGAGACAGTTGAAAAGGAGCAGTGAACACGGATGGAGCAACTATTAGTATTGACTTATGGAGACAAAATATATAAGTGCACATTACATCCAAATGAGCAATCAATAGTGTCGATTGGAAAAGAGTGGACAAATGATATTACGAATCCAAGTTTAGAACAAGAAGTAGAGTTAAAGTGGAATAATGAAGTAAATGCTTGGATGGTACAGAATCAATTAATAGAATTTAATAAGGAAATTGAGATTGGGAAAACAAGAGATGTGAGCTTGAAAATCTTTATATCTATTGTTGGCACAACTAGAGTGTTTGATATCGGAACGAAACATTCTCTTACAGTGAGTCAAAACGATTACGATGATATTTCTATTACCGGGACTAGTGTAGATTTAATGCTATCTCGCGAAACGTTGTACGATTCTTTTAAAGTGAACGTGTATGGCGGGGATGTATTTCATAATTATACGAAGTTAAAAGATAGCGTTATATTAGAATCAGGAGACGTATTATATTTTGATGGTATTTTATTGGAGATTGGTAGTGAAGACATTCAAGTACTTTCTTCAGAAGATAAAGTGAAATCTGCGTTACCTATTTTAGTAGAATCAGAAACAAATTATCAAAGTGGTTATCCAGACTATCATCGTTCACCACGTATTATTTACCGTGAACCAGAAGAGAAAATGACAATTGCAAAGCCTTCAAGTATGCCATCAAAACCAACGGAGCATTTAGCAAGAATCATTGCACCTTCACTTGTCATGATTGTCGTAACCGTATTACTTGCTATTTTCATGAAATATGGAATGTTTATTATCGCATCGATTGCGATGACATTAGTAACAATCATTGTTTCTGTCACATCGTATATAAAAAATTTAAAGCAATATAAAGTCGATATTGTTGAACGAGATAAAAGCTATAGAGAGTATATAAAACAAAAAACGAAAGATTTACATGCAGAAAGTGAAAAACAGCGTCACGCATTACATTATCACAATCCAAATGTAGAAGTAATACGTAATATGGCAGTTCAAGTAAATCCTCGAATTTATGAAAAAACAATGTTACATCATGATTTCTTAACATTTAGCGTTGGAACAGGACAAGCTAATACGAGTTTTGAAATTCAATTTAATGAAGAAGAATTTAGTCAAACGAAAGATGAATTAATTGATATAGCACGTGAACTAAGACAGCGTTATCTATCGTTGGAAGATGTACCAGTTGTAACAGATTTAATGAATGGACCAGTCGGTTATATTGGTCAACGCTCTTTAGTGTTAGAGCAATTACAATTATTAGTTGCACAAACGGCTTTATTCCATAGTTATTATGACTTGCAGTTTATTACTATTTTTCCGGAAGAAGAAAAAGAAAAATGGGATTGGATGCGCTGGTTACCTCATGGAAGTGTTCGCGATATAAATGTACGTGGATTTGTATACCATGATCGTAGCCGTGATCAAGTGTTAAATAGTTTGTATCAAATATTGAAAGAACGAAAATTAAAACTAGATGAAAAAAGTTCTACTAATGAAAAAATGTACTTTGCACCGCACTATGTCGTTCTCATTACAGATGAAAAACTAATATTAGACCATGTTGTTATGGAATTCTTTAATGATGACCCGAGTCAATTAGGTGTATCGCTTGTATTTGTACAAGATGTTATGCAAAGTTTACCGGAGCATGTGAAAACGGTAATAGATATAAGAGATGCAAAACAAGGGAACATCATCTTAGAGCAAGGAGAACTTGTTAACCGTCAATTTAAGCTAAATCATGTGCCAAAAGGATTCAATTTAGAAGATATTTCACGGGCATTAGCACCATTAAATCATTTGCAAAACTTAAAAAATAGTATTCCAGAAAGCGTAACATTTTTAGAAATGTACGGCGTTGAAAAAGTAAAAGAACTGAATATCACAAGTCGTTGGGAGAAAAATGCAGCGCATAAATCTTTAGCTGTACCACTTGGATTACGTGGGAAAGAAGATATCGTAAACTTAAACTTACACGAAAAAGCACACGGACCACACGGATTAATAGCAGGTACAACAGGTTCAGGTAAATCGGAAATTATACAATCGTATATATTATCTCTAGCAGTCAATTTCCACCCGTACGAAGTAGCCTTTTTACTAATTGACTATAAAGGCGGCGGAATGGCGAATTTATTCAAAAACTTACCGCATTTATTAGGAACAATTACGAACTTAGATGGAGCGCAAAGTATGAGAGCGCTCGCATCAATTAAAGCTGAATTACAGAAAAGACAACGATTATTTGGTGAAAATGATGTAAACCATATTAATCAGTATCAAAAACTGTATAAAGAAGGCTTAGTAAGTGAGCCGATGCCGCATCTATTTTTAATTAGTGATGAATTCGCGGAATTGAAGTCAGAACAACCAGAATTTATGAAAGAGTTAGTTTCAACAGCGCGTATCGGTCGTTCACTCGGGATCCATTTAATATTAGCTACGCAAAAACCGAGTGGTGTTGTAGATGATCAAATTTGGAGTAACTCGAAATTCAAACTAGCATTAAAAGTTCAAAATACGTCAGATAGTAATGAAATCTTAAAAACGCCAGATGCTGCTGAAATTACATTACCAGGACGTGCTTACTTACAAGTTGGGAATAATGAAATTTATGAACTATTCCAATCAGCTTGGAGCGGAGCAGACTATGTAGAAAATAAAGAGGATAAAGAACATTTAGATGCAACAATCTATGCAATAAATGATCTAGGACAATATGAAATATTAAGTGAAGATTTAAGTGGACTTGGTAGCAGTAAAGAAGTAATAAGCGTACCATCTGAACTGGATGCTGTTATTGACTACATTCACGATTACGCAGAAATAAATGAAATTGAAGCGTTAGCTAGACCGTGGTTACCACCACTTCCAGAAAGCGTATATTTACAAGACTTACATGCAATTCAGTTCAAAGAAGCATGGACGAAAGAAAAGAAACCATTACAAGCAACAATTGGTCTACTAGATCAGCCTGAATTACAATCACAAACACCATTAACATTAGATATTAGTAAAGACGGACACGTAGCGGTCTTCTCAAGCCCAGGCTACGGAAAATCAACATTCTTACAATCAGTCATTATGGATGTAGCTCGTCAGCATAGTCCGGAGCATTTGCATGTGTATTTAGTGGACCTTGGAACAAATGGTCTTCTACCTTTGAAAGGATTACCTCATGTAGCGGATACGATTACGATTGATGAATCTGAAAAATGTTTAAAGTTTGTTGAAAGATTAACTCAAGAAATGAAAAATCGTAAACGATTATTAAGTGAATATGACGTTGCAAATATTGAAATGTATGAAAAGGCAAGCGGGAAAGAAATACCACATATTATTATTGCAATCGACAATTATGATGCAGTAAAAGAAGCGAAGTTCTATGAAAGCTTTGAAATGCTAATTATGCAAATTGTCCGAGATGGTGCAAGTTTAGGAATTCATACCTTAATTAGTGCAGGGCGACAAAATGCACTTAGAATTCAATTGTACAATAATATTAAAATCCAAACTTGCCTATATATGATTGATCAAAGTGAAGTAGCTAGTATTGTAGGGAGATCTGATATAAAAGTGGAAGAAACAGCAGGAAGAGCGTTAATAAAACTAGAATCTCCTACATTATTCCAGGTTGCATTACCTACGAAAGCAGAAGATGAATTACAGCAAATTCAATTATTACAACAAGAAGCAAATGATATGGATCGAGAATGGGATGGAGAACGTCCGAAGGCAATTCCAATGATGCCAGAAGTGATTGATATTGCTACTTATCGTAAAAATAAAGACGTTACAAAAGCTCTACAAGCAGCAAGAATTCCAATGGGGCTTGATTTTGCAAACGTAGAAGTTGTAGCTCATGATATTGCAGTGAATGATCATTTAATGATTTATAGTGTAGATGATAGTATGAGAAAACAAATTGTATCTAGCATCCTATCTCAATTGAATAAAGATTATTTTGAAAGTGTGACGTTGGTGGATACAGCAGAGTATAGTTTCGTTCAATATAAAGACGATGTGACGCACTACATTGTAGACGAAAATGAAATCAATATGCATGCGAAGTATTGGATGGAAGTAATTCGTGAACGAGCTTTTGAATTAGCACAAGCAAGACAAGAAGGTAGAGAAATTCCTGCATTCACAAAACAACTCATTATCATGACAAATGTTGAAGAGTTTAGTAAATTTGTTTATTTAGAAATGGAGGATGCAGCGACTTTAATTGATTTATCTCGTACAGTAGGTATTTACTTTGTATTAGCAGGTCACCACGACTACATGGACCGAAATCGTGAAGCTCTACCTATGAAAATGAGAAGTAAACTAACAGCAGCAATTATCGCAATGCCATTAAATGATCAAAGTATCTTCAATATAAAATATATAAGCAACGAAGCACCATTAGGTAAAGATGAAGTGTATTACTATCAAAAAGGGAACATAATGAAACTAAAAATGCCTAGAGTAACTAACGAGGTGACAGTATGAAATTAAAAAAGAAAGCTAAGGTGATGATAGTCGTGTCAATAGTGGCAAGTTTATTAAGTGGATGTGGTTTTGGAGAAAAGCAAATAGATTATAAGCCATTTGTCAAAGCTTTGGATGAAGGTGACATGAGAAAGGTTATGTCTGCGAGTGATGATGGGTATGCGTATGTGAAGGAACGGGTTATTGATTTTACGACAGAAAAAAATGGTGATGACAGAATTCATAATACACTATATCAAACTACTGAAGGTATATATAATTTGAAAGAAAAATTGTTATATGGAATAACGTCTCAAAAAATAACAAGTAAAACAAAAGATATAAAGGATAGGCATAAGGATATTAATTATAAAGAAGAAGAAAAATATAATACCAACTTTATGTATAAAAACGGAAAACTTCAAGGTTCGGATTCAAATTTAGATATTTCTCCTGTGAAATTGATATTTAATAGATTACAAGGTGTAGGGAATTTAAAACTGAAAGCAGATGGTAATAGAAAAAAATTTAATGAACCAAATTCAGTTGGATTTACTTTAACAGAAGCACAATTTCAAGAAATAATTAATGATAAATTAAAATTGCAATATAATAAATTTGAAAATGCATCAATTGTACTTAACTTTAACGATTCAATAGACAATGAAAAACACCCAATGCAAATAACAGAATTAACAATTTCAATTGACTATGAGAAGAAAAATGATGAAGGTAAAATGTTAACGCATAGTCAACAAATATATGTTTATTTTAGTAGTAAAAAAGATAACAATCAGGAAGCTAAGAAAGAGTTTGTAAATTATGAAAAACAATATAAAAATAAGTAATTAAATGGGAAGGTGAAGTGGTTTGACGAAAGGTGTGGAAAAGACAGAAAATTATAGATTGACTTCGGATTGGGGGAAATTGAAACTAGCAGGAGAAGATATATATAGTTTCAATAACAGCGAAGAGCCATATAATAAAACAGGAGAAAACGGCAGGGAATTAAACATAAATACTTTAGAAGAAAAATTTGGTGCAACACTTATAGAAGTTGAAGTGGATAAAGATACAGGATTTGCAGCTTATGCCTTTAAGGATAATAAAACAGGAGAAGTTGTTATTTCGTATGTTGGAACGGAAGCTGGAAAAGACAATAATAGTGATGTAGTAGTGGATGCGGAGATAGGTGGTCATAATTTAACCAATGCAAATAAATTAGTGTTTAATGATTGGGAACATGAGTTAGAAGTAAAACAATATGATCAAGGAGAGGCATTTTACGAAAAAGTGAAACAATATGCTGATGGTAAAACCATTAGTATAACAGGACATTCTTTGGGCGGAGGTATTGCAAATACAGTAGCATTAAGGCATCAAGAAGACGATATTGATGTTTTGGCGCTAAATCCAGCACCAGTTTTAAATCGAGATGTAGATAAGTTTGGTAATGGCTTTGATATGAAAAATGTTCGGAATATCATTAATCAGAATGATCCACTACATATTGGGATAAAGGCAGCAGACTTCACACTTCCGGGAAGAATGTATAAAATTCCGAATCAAGCTGGTCACTCATATGCTTTTACAGTGAAGGATTATGATGAGAATGGACATTTAATATGGATTGATAAACTAGCAAGTGATAATGATACAGGGTGGGATATTATTCCGGGGATTCTGGAGCTTTCCCAATCTACTGGTGCAATATATACAGGAACTATAAATGACGTATTTCATAGAAAAGTTTCTATCCAGGAAGAAAAAATAGCTGGAAATGCAATTAATTTGATACTAAGCGTAACGCCAATTTCTACTATTTTAGGTGGGATATTATGGTACTCGGACGTTATGCAAGGTAGCAAGGAGCTTGAAAAGCTAAAAGATATAGTTCAAGAAGGTTTTTCAAGATTAAATACAAAGTATGAAGGGCTAAAATCCCAAATTACAGCAGAAGCAATTCAATTTAGCCTAATGGCTACAGTTGAAATAAAAGGAGCGGTAGATATCGCTGTAGAATGGATTGAAACAACTTTAGCGAAATGTAAGGAAAAAGTTTTAGAAGTATTAGAGTCTGTATTTAATACTGCTATAAATTTTTTAGCTGGAAGTGTTGTAGTATATTTAGCTACAAGTGAAATTTTAGATATTGCAAAAGAAGTTGCAGCTTCTTACGTGCAAGATTTACTAGATTTGTTTAAAGGAGATTTTGTAGTTGATACAAATGTAGCTACAATTGTATCTGAACATATATTAAGTCATCGTCACTCATTGTTAAATCTCTTTATGAATGATAACAGTAGGGGGATAAACCGTTCTTTATTAGGTGAAATTGCTAAAGATGTGAAGGAGTTATCGAAAGATTTAAAACAATTAAATGACGATGTTTCAGAAGCGGTATTTTCTATGTTTGCAAAAGACGAAGAATTAGGAGCAGTTTCATATTATTAAAACTCCAAGTTTATAAATTTAAAAGAGAGGGGTATGAAGGTGGATTTACATACGATAATGTCAAGAGTTCATAGTACATTTCCAGCTAGTGGTGGACGAGAACAAATTATAAACGTTGTAGTGCAATTGGAAAAAGCAGCTACATCTTTAACGGGAGATATTAGAAGGTTAGAGAGTAGTATTGATAGTACATTACAAGGAAAAACACGTGAGGCATTTATTGATCGTATCCGTCAATTAGAGAAAAAAAGACAAAAAATAGAAGAGAAAATTAGCGTACTAAAAGGGACAGTGAATTAATATGAAAGACTATATGGATAAAGTATTACCTTTAGGCAGTGTTGTAAGATTGGGTCTTAAAGAAGAGGAAGATGTGGAGTATGTAATCACTACGAGAGGTTTATTACTTGATGAAAACACATTCTATGATTATGGTGGAGTGTTGCATCCAGTGGGTTTAACCGAAGAGACGTATAAATTATTTAACCACACGGATATTGCAGAGGTTAAATTTGAAGGGTATCGAAATAAAATTGAAGGTCAATTCGCAGCTAAGTTTAAAATGTGGCGGAATGAGTTTGTTGAAAAAGTAATTGAAAAAAATAAAAAGCAACAACAAGCACAAGAGTTAGAAATAAAGGGAAAAAAATAAATTTAAAAGGAAATAAGCTTTCCTCTTCCAAAATGGAAAGAGGAAAGCTTATTTTGATTGAATAAGGGTGTCAGTATGAAGTTAAAGAAGAAAGCTAAGATGATAATAGTTCTGTCAATAGTAGCAAATTTATTAAGTGGATGTGGTTTTGGGGAGACGAAGATAGAGTATGAGAGATTAGTAAAGGCATTGGATGAAGGTGATATGAAGACGGTTATGTCTGCGAGTGATGAAGGGTATGCGTATGTGAAAGAAGAGGTTAGGGATAGCACGTTTTGGGCGGAAAATGATAATCGCATTAGCGTTGTATATCAAACAACAGGAGGAGTATATAATGTCAAAGAAAAAAAGTTCTATGGAACAACTTTGCAAGAAATTGCTAGTTCATTAAATAGTGAGCAAAAAAAAGAAGAGATTGTATATAGAACTAGTATTAAATATGAAGATAATCAATTAAAAAGTCCAGATCAAAATTTGGATGTTTCGAATGTTCGATTTATATTTAATAGATTAAAGGGAATAGATAGTTTAAGAACCAAAAAAGATAAAAAAAGATTTAGTGAGTCATCCAAGGTAACATATTACTTAACTGAATCGGAATTTCAAGAAATAATTAATAATAAGTTAAAGGTGGACTACGATAAATTTGATGAAGCAATATTATTAATGGAGTTTAGTTCGGCGAAAGATTTAAAAGAAAATCCAATGGAATTCACTACAATAAGCATCACAATGGGATATGAAAAAAAGAATAAAGAAGGCCGATTAATAAGGCATGATCAAAAAATAGCAATCTATTTAAATAGTAAAGAAGATAACGATAAAGCTTCTAAAACCCGATATGAGAAGTATGAAAAACAATATTCAAATAGCAAGTAATGTATAAAATAAGGGGAAAGGTGTAGTTATGGTATGAGTAAAAGGTTAGTTAAAAAAATAGTTATTGTAATGACTGTAACGTTTTTACTAAGCGCGTGCAGTTTCGGGGAAACAAAAATAGAGTATGAGAGATTAGTAAAGGCATTGGATGAAGAGGACATGAGTACGGTAATGTCTGCGAGTGATGATGGATATGCTTATGTGACTCAAAGAGGTATTTATAGTACGTTTGAGCAAAAAGAAGATGGAGAGCACAGTAAGACAATTCTTCAAACTACGGAAGGTGTATATAATACAAAAGATAAAAGTTTATATGGAGAGGCGATACAAACAGTTGCGACTGATATAGAAAAAGACAAGGGGAAAAGGACAAATGAAAATTATAAAAAAGAAACTATTTATAGTACCCATGTTAAGTATGAAAATGGACAGGTGAAAAGTTCGGATTCAAATCTAGATGTTTCATACGTAAACTTAATTGTAGATCGTTTAAATGGGATAGGGAAACTAAAGATGAAGCCCGAGAATGATATAAAAAAGTTTGATCAGCCTAATTCAGTCGGATATCGACTAACTGAATCTGAATTTAAAGATATTATTAATAATAAATTAAAGATACAATACGATGAATTTGATGGAGCAACAATCGTATTGCACCTGGATGCCTCAAAAAATCCAAAACAAATTTTGCAAATGAGGATAGATATAGATTTTAAAGAAAAGAATGAGGATGGAAAATTAGTAGAAAATATGTTCCAAATAATAACGTATTTTAATAGAAAACAGGATAATAACCAAGATGCGAGACAGGAATATTTAAAATACAAGGCGCAGTACAACAAAAGAGATAGTTAAGAGTGGCGATGAAAATAAAAAGGTATAAAATCAGTGACTAAGAAAATTGAATCTTTATTTTGGTAATATACTATAGTTCGGGGAAAGGTGGAACTAACAAATGTGGGACATAAAAGAAGAAGATTTAGATGAATTTAAAATAACATGTAGACATCGTTTAAGCCCTGAAGGAGCTATGTTGTTTATGTTTGGTGGAATGCTTTATAGTTCGTTATTGATGCTTTTTATTTTTGTAGCATTAATTAGATTTGGCTGGGATTACTATCTTACTCTTTTTGACACAGTAATAGTTAGAATGGAATTGTTGTTATATAGCCTACAAGTAATCTTTTTTATTATATATCTGATCCCTAAGGTACGTTTTAAATTTCAAAAGCTCCAGACATTGGTGATATTATTATATGCGTTTCAGTTAGGTACTATAGGTCTTACGGCATTTGTTCTTCCAGGGATGAGTAATTATTCTATTAATTTTATTACGCTTATTTATGTAGGTTTACTAGTATTAGGAGCAATACTTGTTCATGGTGTAACAACAGTTGATACTTTTAAACAAGCAAGTAAAGGTGCATTTAGTATGGGAGAAAGATCTACTTCATTTTTTAATAAGGCAAAGAAAAATGTAATGTTTGGTGTGGTAATTTATATACTAATTCTTCTTGTTTTAATTTATATACAAAACAATTACTCATTGAGCATAATGTTTGGTTACTTTATATTTACGTTCATCATGTACGCGGTAGCCATAGGTGCAGCAGAGTTCCAATTATTAGCCTATTGTAGATTTAAATTTCCATCATTTTATATTTCGTGGGAGGAGCATGAAAGGGAACGGCAGGAATTCTTAAAACGTTATAAAGAGAGGGAGGAAAAGAAAGCGAAAGAAATAAAATAAGTTTTGGTTTCTGAAAATTCGAATAGAATATATAAGCAATTAAGGATTGTATATAAATCAATCAATGCTATTAAAAATTAAAGCATCTTCAATATAATCTGTACGAGTAAGTAAATATCAGTAAGTAAAGGTGAGATGTATTACTTTCCAAAAAGGAACATAATGAACTTAAAAATGCCTAGAGAAATCAACGGGGTGTCAGTATGAAGTTAAAGAAGAAAGCTAAGATGATGATAGTTCTGTCAATAGTATCAAGTTTATTAAGTGGATGTGGTTTTGGGGAGACGAATATAGAGTATGAGAGATTAGTAAAGGCATTGGATGAAGGTGATATGAAGACGGTAATGTCTGCGAGTGATGATGGATATGCATATGTGAAAGAAGAGACTAGCGACAGTACTTATGAAGAAAAAGAAGATGGTGAACATAGCAGGATAATATATCAAACAACCCATGGAGTATATAATGTGAAAGAAGACGACTTATATGGGAAAACAACTCAAAAGGTTGTTACTGATATAAAAAATGATAAAAACGTTGGTAGTAATCAAAATTACAAAAAAGAAACAGTCTATAGTACAAATTTAAAAAATGAAAAATCCCGTTCAGTAGCTCAGGATCAAGCTATGAATGTTTCATATGTAAAATTAATGTTTAGAGGATTAAATGAACTTAGTAAATTGAAACCGAGTGAAGATACAAAAAGATCTAGTGAACCGAGCATAATAAGCTATGATTTAACTGAATTACAGTTTAAAAACATCATGAATGATAAATTAAATTTAAAATATGATAAATTTGATTCTGCAATATTGATGATTGAATTTAATACGCCTAATGATACAAAAGAAAATCAAATGAGAATAACACAAATAACAATATCGGTAAATTATGAAGAAAAAAAAGAAGATAAGCTTATAAAACGCAATCAAGAGATTTCAACATATTATCATACCAGGGAAGATAACAATCAAAGTTCCAAAAAAGAATATGTAAATTATGAAAAAGAGTATATAAATCAAAAATAATATATTTTAATTGAATTTTGAGAACGATAAATGTTGTGAAAATATGAGTAAAGGGGTAGTAAAAAATAGTTATTGTGATAACAGTTATGTTTTACTGAGCGCGTATAGTTCTGGTAAATCAAAATAGAGTATGAGAGTCTAATAAAGGCATTGGATGAAGGTGGCAAGAAGACGGTTATACTTAATCGAAAGAAGAATATTTGGAACTTTTGAGGAAAAAGAACACTACTTGAACCATCAAAAGGCATTCTGGTTAGATGATTATGGTAATTAATATGGTAATGATATACCTAAAAGATTATCTGAATTTAGTTGTACAAAAATCTATGTACTTAAAAATATTAAGAGTGTAATAGAATTTTAGTGAATGAAAATTATTTAAACTGTATAGAAGGTGAAATGTCAGGGTGTGGAATATAAAAGAAGAAGATTTAAATGAATTTAAAAGTACTTGCAACAATCGCTTAAGACCCGATTGGGCTACAGGGTTTATGTTTGGAACGATGTTTTTTATTTCATTAATAATGTTTTTTCTTATTGGAGGGTTAATAAGGTTTGGTTGGAGTTATTACCCGACTCTCTTTGATAAAATAATTGTTAGCCTTGAGTTAGTGCTTTATAGTCTTCAAGTAATTTTTTTAATTATTTATCTGTTTCCTAAGATGCCATTTAAATTTCAGAAACTACAAACACTTGTGGTACTGTTATATGCGTTTCAGCTAGGTACTATTACATTTACAATGTTGATAATCCCGGGAATGTCAAATTATTCAATTGATCAAATTACATTAATGTATGTTGGGTTATTATTTTTAGGTGCAGTCATATTACATATTTTAGCGACTATTGATACTTTTAGACAGGCAAGTAAAGGGGCATTTAATACGGGAGAAGAATCCCCTTCATTTTTTAGTAAAACAAAGAGGATTGCAATTAAGTGTGCTGTAATTTATGTGTTAACTCTTCTCATTTTAATTTATGTGCATAATGATTATACACTGAAGATTTTTGGATTGTATGCGGGAGGAACTTTAATCATGTACGCGGTAGCCGTAGGCGCAGCAGAGTTCCAATTATTAGCCTATTGTAGATTTAAATTTCCATCATTTTATATTTCATGGGAGGAACACGAAAGGGAACGTCAGAAAAGACTAAAGCTTTATGAAGAAAAGGAAAAAAAGCAAGCCAAAGAAATAAAATAAGTCTTGCTTTCTGAAAATTCGAACGGAATATATAAACAATTAAGGATTGTATAAAAATCGATGCTATTAAAAATTAAAGTATCTTCAACATAATCTGTATGAGTTAATAAATACCGGTAAGTAAAGGTGAACTATATTACTATCAAAATGGGAATGTAATGAACCTAAAAATGCCTAGAGAAATCAACGGGGTGTCAGTATGAAGTTAAAGAAGAAAGCTAGGATGATGATAGTTCTGTTAATAGTATCAAGTTTATTAAGTGGATGTGGTTTTGGGGAGACGAAGATAGAGTATGAGCCATTTGTCAAAGCTTTGGATGAAGGTGACATGAAAAAGGTTATGTCCGCTAGTGATGATGGATATGCGTATGTGAAACAAAGAGGTATATATAGTACATATGAGCAAAAGGAAGATGGAGAGCACAGTAAAACAATCTATCAAACTTCGAAAGGCATATATAATACGAAAGATAAAAGTTTATATGGAAATACAACACAAGAAATTACCTCGGAAGTAGATAATAAAAATTATAAAGAAGAAGTTAATTATAGTACAAATATTAGTTATGAGAATGGACAGGTACAAAGTACGGATTCAAGTCTGGATGTTTCATACGTAAACTTAATTGTTGATCGTTTAAAAGGAATAGGGAAACTAAAGATGAAGCCCGGAGATGATATAAAAAAGTTTGATCAACCTAGTACAGTTGGATATAAACTAAATGAATCAGAGTTTCAGAGTATTGTTAATGATAAGTTGAAAATACAATATGATGAATATGATGGTGGATCGATTGTACTGCATATAGATTCTAAAGATGGTTCAGAGCAGATATTGGAGGTAAGTATTGTAATAAATTATAAGAAGCGAAATGATGAAGGTAAGTTAGTAGAATATATATCACAAATACACACATCTTTTGATAGTCACCAAGGTAATAACCAAGATGCGAAACAGGAATATATTGATTTTAAAGCAAAGTATAATGAGACGCAGTAATATTTAGAAGGGCATTTGTACGGAAAGATAATAGCGACATAAGTGTGATAAATGTTTCATAAATATGTCTATTTGTAGTGGAAAGAAATTGAGTATAAATATGTAGCCCCAGTTGCTGGAGTAGATGCAACTGGGGCGTTTATCTGTCTAAATTTAGCTTGAATACATGACATGTTTTAGTTAGGGGCACGGCTTTACAAGTAGTTTCTTCATAATAACGGTGTGGGTTTTTTGTGTAATCAACTTTTATTGCTAAGTTACAACTATTTTCGTTTATAGAGTATCTCTTATTATCGATACATCGTCCACATTCCAATGTCTTTAAATCCTAGTCGTTTATAAATTCGTCCAGCAGCTGGATTGTTATAAAATAAACAAAGTGTTCGGCCTTCTTTCGTAAAGTCTTGGATCATTTTTTGTAATATGAGTGAAGCGTAACCATTTCCGCGATAATTCGGGTGTGTACATACACCAACTACCATAGCAGATAATGAATTTTCAGCGGAAGTAGAGGCGGATGCGATGATCACGCCATCTTTTTCAATATAGTATGTGCGTCCTGTATTTGTTTCGATAGCCTGCCTTAATATTTTCTCTGATTCATTGGTAGTCGGAAATTCAGCGATGTCACTTCGTAATTTCATAATTCGTTCTATATCATCGAGTGAGGCAAGTTTAATTGTTTCATGAATTGGTGTGCTAGGTAAGTTGTTGTCATTTAGACATTCGCAAAAATACATTTCATTTTTAGTACCTAGTTGTATATTTGAAGCAGTTTCAAATTGTTCTACGATAGTTGACTTACCAGAGAGTTTAAGCGGCTTATATGTGGAAAGAAGTGCCTCATAATCAGTGGTAATAAATTCTTCTTTACTATAGGGTATAAATGAATCGTGGAATCGGAGTAGAATTGATTTTAATGTTCCATTCTCTTTAAATACTCCCCATAATTCTTGAAAATCTGTGTCATAACCGAAAGCTTCAATATCTCCAATAATAAACAAGTTAAGGGCTGCTTCTTCTTTTAGATAAGCGAATACTTGTTCATGATCTTTCTTTGTTAATTTTCGCATCATAACGAATCGACCTCTTTTTTTATTTTTCTAAATATTACAACTTAAGTTTTTTGAAATCAATATAAAATTTTATGTTTAGTTCACAAACTTTCGGAAAAACTAGGAAAGATATGACAAAGGAGGTTATGAACGGTGGATCATCCAATTCAAGGGTTAATGAAAGCAGCAATGGAAAATTTAAAAGAAATGGTCGATGTAAATACGATTGTTGGAGAGCCTGTTCAAACGGCTGACGGTGGTGTAGTGTTAACGGTTTCTAAAGTAGCGTTCGGTTTTGGAGCAGGAGGTTCTGATTTCCAAACGAATGATGGACAAAGAGCGAACGGTAACCCTGCATTTGGTGGCGGTAGCGCGGGTGGTGTTTCGATTACACCAGTAGCATTTCTTGTGGTGAATAAAGATGGAGTAAATATTCTACATCTACAAAATGCGACACATTTAGCAGAAAAAATGATTGAATTAGCTCCACAAACAATT
Source organism: Bacillus cereus group sp. Bce041 (assembly GCF_052646455.1). Lineage (NCBI taxonomy): Bacteria > Bacillati > Bacillota > Bacilli > Caryophanales > Bacillaceae > Bacillus > Bacillus cereus group sp. Bce041. The sequence goes on along the minus strand of NZ_JBQXON010000003.1, from coordinate 452,961 downwards.
GATAAAATTCAATCGATGTTCCAAAAAGAAGAAAAGAAAGAGGGAAATCATCATCCTCAAAACCCTGATGAAATCCTTTAAAAACGCCTGCTTATGAGCAGGCGTTTTTTCTTGTAATCACTATGTAATAAAACACATGAAATTGTAAATAGTTTTTGAAGTTTTTTCTATGTTTCTAAAATTTTTCATGTTAAAATATGCTATAGAATTGAAACATATAAAACGAAGGTGGCTAGGTGCTTTGTCTGGAGGATCTGACCAAGTAAAGAATATGATATATATTAATGGTAATCGTCGAGGTCATTGTTTTATTACATCAGGAATTACGTTTAAAGAGTTTGCGAGTAACATCCCTTCACCGCTTCATCAAGTGTTGCTTTTAAAGCACAACTTTGAATGGACGGATTTTCATTATCATACTTTATTTGAATATGTTGAGGAAGAAAATATACATAAGTTAATTCAAGCAGAGATTGATGAATTTGATGAATTTTGTTGGGTAGATTTTGATGATGCAAGCGATTTAGATGAATTAGAGCCGAAAGAAATTGCAGAATTATTATATTTGGCTCACAAAAAAGAACCACTTGCAAGAACATTCTTTCCGTTACTGAAAAATCGATTTGTTTATTTTTCACATGATGACGGATGGTACAACAAAGTGTATTATCGTAGAATTGCTGATTTTGTAGGAATGTTAAGTAAAGTCATTCCGTATAAACTCGGTGCTTTCGGTAAGAAACGTTTTTCTTTCTTCCAAAAATCAAAAATTTTCCCAGCGATTTCAAAAGAATTGATTATGGGACTTATTCCACTAATGGAAGATGGTCTTTACATAGATTTAGCAGGGAAGATTGAGTCAAGAAGAGGTCTTGAAATTCCGGTATATGTAGTTGGTTCGTATGAAAGTACGGATGAGGTGTTAGATAATATCGATGAATTGAAAGAGGAAGCAACAGAAACAGGTTGGCTCATTTTTGATAAGAAAGAACAAGAGTGGCAATGGGTTGTTGACTAAGAAAACTTGGCGTATGAAGTCAAGTTTTCTTGTCATTTGAAAGGAGTACAAATGAAGAAATATTATACAATTGTGGGTATTATAAGTATTATTCTCGTGGCAATATTACTTATAACTTGTCCAAAAGAATCAGATTTTAAAGTGTATGTACAGGATAAGTATGCGTTGAATTGTAATGAGAGTAGTTTTGAATGCACGCAAAATGTAGATGGTAAAAAAGAAAAACTACAATTTGAAAGTACAGATGCACGAAATGGTGTATTCTTTATGACTGTAAAGCAAACATTTAAAACAGAAGCTGGTGTTTCAAAAGAATATAGCGGAGTAGGAATGTTTGGTACATTTCTTTTTGTTTCAGAGAAGACTTTCTAGTAATAGAAGGTCTTTTTTTTATGCTTATGTTCATATAGATGAAGTAAGACAAGCATAGGAGGGGTATTGATGAAGAACACATGTATTGTTTGTGGCGGTGAGGAGTTTTTTTCCTCAACGTTATATGCACGTACGAAACAAGATTGGGCATATGCACCAAACATGTATCGATTTGAAAAAGTATTTATTGAGCATCGAGATGAAGAAAATTATCCAGTGTTTCAAGAAATTACAGCGAAACATTGTTGTGGATGCGGTCATATTATGTTGTATCATGAATGAACACACCAAGTATGACTTGGTGTGTTTTTTTAAAACGCTGACAAAGCAAGCGGGTAAAGTAAAGTAAATAAAACAGAAAAACTACCAAAACCAATGGCTGTATATCCAAGTGTTCTTGCTCCGAAATTGACAGCTAATAGGCCAACTAAAATTGCTAGGGAGCCGAGCGTAACTGGATAAAAAGCAATGGAGAATAACGAAAGAAATAAAGCGACATAGCCTACCATTGCACCGGTATTTGTACCTTCTATCTCATTTGCAATTTCTTTACGCTTATGTCTAATTGGAATGCCAGCTGGTGATATTTCAGCTGCATACTCTTCGTTTTTTTCACCACTTTTAAAATGATGATTTCTCTTTCTTCGCATGTACATCCCTCTCTTTCAATTGGGTGTACCTATAGTATCTTTCATAAAGAGAAGAACATGAGTATGAGTTAAACCCAAGTAAAGCAAAAATTGGAGAATAAAGATTCCTTCATTAGCATGTATATCTCCTTATGAAGATAAAACAGGAATTTTGGAAAATGATGTAGAATGAAATGAGTGATAAAGCGTGAAGGTAGGGGAATGTATGACGAAATTTAATTGGCATGAATCAGCAGAAAAGAAATGGGATAGTAGCGCAGAGTTTTGGAATCAAAATAGTCAAGAGATGTGGGACAGTGGTAGCAGAAGTACAATTATTCCGTTTTTTGAACAATACGTGAAGAAAGAAGCACAAGTGCTCGATGTTGGTTGTGGTGATGGGTACGGTACATATAAATTAAGTCGCGCAGGCTATAAAGCAGTGGGAGTAGATTTATCGGAAGTGATGATTCAAAAAGGTAAGGAGCGCGGAGAAGGACCGAATTTATCTTTTATAAAAGGAGATCTTTCTGCATTACCATTTGAAAATGAGCAATTTGAATCAATTATGGCAATTAATTCTTTAGAATGGACGGAAGAGCCATTACGAGCGTTAAATGAAATAAAGCGTGTGTTAAAGAAAGATGGATATGCATGTATTGCAATTTTAGGGCCGACAGCAAAGCCACGAGAGAACAGTTATCCTCGCTTGTATGGAAAAGACGTTGTTTGTAATACGATGATGCCTTGGGAATTTGAACAGTTAGCGAAAGAACAAGGTTTTAAAGTTATAGATGGCATCGGCGTATATAAGCGCGGAGTAAATGAGAAGATGTTAGGTCAACTACCTACAGAGTTACAACAATCGTTAACATTCTTATGGGTATTTATGTTAAAAAACGTATGAAGAAATGAAAGAATTTTTAGGAGGTAAATAAGTGCAGAAAATACAAAAAACTGATACAATATCATCAGAACCAATTAAAGGGGGACTAGGGTATATGACAACTACTACAACAGTGAAATCCGATATTGAAATCGCACAAGAAGCGAGTATGAAGAAGATTCAAGAAATTGCAGCTGATTTAAATATTTTAGAAGATGAATTAGAGCCATACGGGCATTATAAAGGTAAGTTATCTCTTGATATTTTTAAGCGCTTACAAGATGAGAAAGACGGTAAAGTTGTTTTAGTAACAGCGATTAACCCAACTCCAGCTGGAGAAGGTAAATCAACAGTAACAGTTGGTTTAGGTCAAGCTTTTAACAAAATTGGTAAGAAAACAGTAATTGCACTTCGTGAACCATCTCTTGGACCGACGATGGGATTAAAAGGTGGAGCAGCAGGTGGCGGTTTTTCACAAGTCGTACCAATGGAAGACATTAACCTTCACTTTACTGGAGATATCCATGCGATCACAACTGCCAATAACGCATTAGCAGCGTTTATTGATAATCATATCCAACAAGGAAACACACTTGGAATTGATACGCGTAAAATCGTTTGGAAACGCTGCGTTGACTTAAATGATCGTGCCCTTCGTAACGTAGTAATTGGTCTTGGTGGACCTGTACAAGGTGTACCACGTGAAGACGGTTTTGACATTACAGTAGCATCTGAAATTATGGCCGTGTTCTGCCTTGCAACAGATATTCAAGACTTAAAAGCACGTTTATCTCGCATCGTAGTTGCCTATAACTTTGCAAATCAACCTGTAACGGTTAAAGATTTAGGTGTAGAAGGTGCGTTAACACTATTATTAAAAGACGCATTAAAGCCGAACTTAGTACAAACGTTAGAAAATACACCAGCTATCATTCATGGCGGACCATTTGCGAATATCGCTCACGGTTGTAACAGTGTTATCGCTACAACAATGGCAGCAAAATTAGGTGATTATGTTATTACAGAAGCTGGATTCGGTGCTGATTTAGGCGCTGAGAAGTTTTTAGATATTAAAGCTCGTGCAGCTGGCATTAAACCAGAAGCAGTTGTTATTGTTGCGACGATTCGTGCGCTTAAAATGCATGGTGGCGTTGCAAAAGATCAATTAAAAGAAGAAAATGTAGATGCATTAGCAAAAGGTATGGAAAACTTACAGAAGCATGTTGAAACAATTCAAAGCTTCGGTGTGCCTTTCGTAATTGCAATTAATAAATTCATTACAGATACAGATGCAGAAGTTACATACTTACAAGAGTGGTGTAATGAGCGTGGCTATGCAGTATCCTTAACAGAAGTTTGGGAGAAGGGTGGCCAAGGTGGAGTTGACCTTGCTGAAAAAGTACTAAAAGAAATCGAAAAAGGTGAAAACAACTACGCACCACTTTATGAATTAGAATTACCATTAGAAGAAAAAATTCGTACAATTGCTCAAAAAGTATATGGCGCAAAAGATATTGAATTTGCTCCGAAAGCACGTAAGCAATTAGCTCAATATGAAGGAGAAGGTTGGAGTAACCTACCAGTTTGTATGGCGAAAACACAATACTCTCTTTCTGACGATGCAACAAAATTAGGTCGTCCATCTGACTTTATCGTTACAATTCGTGAGCTAAAACCATCTATCGGTGCAGGCTTTATCGTTGCGTTAACAGGTACAATGTTAACAATGCCAGGTCTTCCAAAACAACCAGCAGCACTTCAAATGGATGTAAATGAAGATGGAAAAGCAGTAGGTTTATTCTAAAAGGTTGTAATTCATCTCGTTTATCTGTAAACTATATATACATCAAGTGGCGCCTTTCCATCGAAAGGCGCCTGTTTTTTGGAGGAAATTATGTTTGATCCAACTGCTTTTGACAATTTAAAAGTAATCGTAGAAGGTGCTGTGTATGATTTTGATCTACATGGAGATATTCTTGTAACAGATCGAAAAGATATGATGGATCTTGCTTCATTAAGTCGTATATATCATATCTCATTTCAATTAACAGAACCGTTTGAACCATTAGTAGAAGCAACATTTTCATTATCTGTGGATGCAAAGAACTTGTCTGGTGAAATACTAGAAGTGCCTCAGTTTACACCAGGTTGTGAAATGAAGCTAGCATTTTCATTCCCGTTAGAACAACCAGAAGTAAAATGCGAAGAAATTGAAACATTAATGCGTTCTATATGGGGAAAAGAAAGAATGATTATGCAGAAAGTTTCATACGAATATAATAAGCAAGCGATTTCATATCATAATAAGGTAGAGGTTCTATTTCAAAAAGCGATTACAGAAGACCATGTTGATGATTTAATAGCTGTTATTTCACACATGATAGAAACGGTGCGAACAATACAGCATTTTCTTCAAAAATAGAGATAAAGGAGAAAAACAAATGATAAAAGATATGCAACCATTTTTACAACAAGCTTGGGAGAAGGCTGGTTTTAAAGAGTTAACTGAAATTCAAAAACAAGCGATTCCAACTATTTTAGAAGGACAAGACGTTATAGCTGAATCTCCAACTGGAACAGGAAAAACATTAGCGTACTTATTACCACTTTTACATAAAATTAATCCTGAAGTAAAACAGCCACAAGTTGTTGTTTTAGCGCCAACACGTGAACTTGTAATGCAAATTCATGAAGAGGTTCAAAAGTTTACAGCAGGAACTGAAATTTCAGGTGCATCTTTAATTGGTGGTGCAGATATTAAGCGCCAAGTTGAAAAATTAAAGAAACACCCAAGAGTAATTGTCGGTTCACCAGGCCGTATTTTAGAATTAATTCGAATGAAAAAGCTAAAAATGCATGAAGTAAAAACAATTGTATTTGATGAGTTTGATCAAATTGTAAAGCAAAAAATGATGGGCGCAGTGCAAGATGTAATTAAATCAACGATGCGCGATCGTCAACTAGTATTCTTCTCGGCGACAATGACAAAAGCGGCAGAAGATGCGGCACGTGATTTAGCAGTTGAACCACAATTAGTACGTGTAACACGTGCAGAATCAAAAAGCTTAGTTGAGCATACGTATATCATTTGTGAGCGACGCGAAAAAAATGATTACGTAAGAAGAATTATGCATATGGGCGATGTAAAAGCAGTTGCTTTCTTAAACGACCCATTCCGTTTAGATGAAATTACTGAGAAATTGAAATTCCGTAAAATGAAAGCAGCGGCTCTTCATGCAGAAGCAAGTAAACAAGAGCGTGAAGCGACAATGCGTGCTTTCCGCGGAGGGAAATTAGAAATTCTACTTGCTACTGATATTGCAGCGCGCGGTATCGATATTGACGATTTAACACACGTAATTCACCTAGAATTACCAGACACAGTAGACCAATACATTCACCGCTCAGGACGTACTGGACGTATGGGTAAAGAAGGAACTGTCGTATCTCTTGTAACTCCACAAGAAGAGCGCAAATTACTGCAATTTGCGAAAAAACTAGGCATCGTATTTACGAAGCAAGAAATGTTCAAAGGATCATTCGTAGAAACGAAACCGAAAGCACCAAAGAAAAAGAAACCAGCATTTACTGGGAAGAAAAAGCCTAGATAAATGATGGAGAAGGCGTAACTATTTGTAGTTACGTCTTTTTTGTTTGTAAACAAGTGATAATGGGAATTGTATTAGTGTTTTTAATGTGCCTATCATATATATGCTTCTACTGGGAGTATCGAAAAAAGGGTAGTTTATTTATTTGGTTTATACGAGGAGATAATATAAAAAAGTCGAATATTAAAATGATGCGAAATAATAAAAAGAAGGTACACATATGGATAGGAAATTAGGAATGTTTTTGAATACAAAATATATTGAAGTAAACGAAGGAATACAAAAAGCAAGGGAATGGGATTTAGAATATATTCAATTATATGCTATGAATCCGACTTTCAACTTAGCTAACATCTCAAAGATACAATGGAATACATTAAAAGAAAACTTATCTTTTAATGAGATTCAAGTCCCGTCATTAGCAATTAGCTTCGGAGAAAATGGAATAATAGGAACTGAAGCTGAATGTGTAATAGAGAGTTTTAAATATATTACTGATAAAGGGTTAAGGTTAGGAGCTAACATAGTAACAGCCCATATTGGGAAAATCCCTGATGATGAAAATAGTGAGTACTATGATAAAATGCTACGTGTTTGTAATGAAATAGGGGACTTAGCGTTCAGATTTGGAGGATTCTTCGCCATTGAGACGGGATCTGAAAAAGCAATAGTATTAAAACGATTTTTAGAAACTGCAAACTCGAAAGGACTAGCTGTTAACTTTGACCCAGCAAATTTAATAAGTGATGTAAATGAAAATCCGGGAGAAGGTTTATTACTATTAAAAGATTATATAGTGCAAACTCATATTAAAGATTGTACAAAGGTGAAAAGCGATAGTTCAAGTAAGTATATTGAAGTCGCAGCAGGGAATGGTGAAGTAGATTTCGATATATTCTTCAAAGTATTAGATAAAATTGGATTCGACGGATATAACATGATTGAAAGAAATGATTATTTTGATGAACTGGATGGGATGAGTCAGTCGATAAATTTTGCAAAGAAGTACATACCAACTCAAAAGGAATAACGATAGTATTTGTAGAAAGCTACATAGAATATAAAAACCATTAGGGGGAAATGTAATGATCCATAAAGTAGGACAAATTATGTTATATGTAAATAATCAAGATGAGGCAGTAAATTTTTGGACGGAAAAGGTAGGGTTTCATGTAGTAGCAGAGGAAGATAACAAGCAAGGAATGAGATGGATTGAAATTGCTCCGACTAACGGTGCAGAAACGAGCATTATATTACATAATAAAGAAGTTATTTCTAAAATGAGCCCAGAATTGAATCTTGGTACACCGTCCTTAATGTTCTTCTCAGAAAATCTTGATCAATTATATACAGATTTAACAAACAAAAATGTTACTGTTGGAGAAATGGTAACTATGCCTTCTGGTAAAGTGTTTAACTTTGCTGATAGCGAAGGGAATTATTTTGCGGTTATGGAGAAGAACCAATAATAATATTGCTATGTGAAAATCCCCCTCAAATATATTTGAGGGGGATTAAATTTTTGAAGTGGATTTTTCATTAGAGAGTTGTTTAATAAAAAATACTCCTTTTTCAATCGCTGTCTCAATATAGCCAACGATTTGGTCAAACGTAAATACTTGTAAGTCTTCATGCAAATGTTGCTTTGGATACAACATATCTTCAAAAAGATACTTTCGAAAAGCTAAAACGTTTTCTTTAGAAACCTCTTCAATATCCACAATGTGAGCCTCTTGATTGAGAAGAGAGAAAAGCTGTTGTTCTTGATCGTAATGATGAAGCAACTTTGCATTTAACAATTTAAAATCGTTATAGTACAGGGGTGCGATAGTTTCGTCATTCTCTATTCTATTTTTTAGCCAAGGTAGAAAAAATCCACTTAGCCAATTATCATCGGCGATGAGATGGGTATAATAGCCTAAAATAAATGGGGAATCTATATGTGATTCATATTTATGAAAAAATGAATCATAATCTATTCTTCTCGTATAGTTCTTCGTTGTACCGGCATAAAAATGTGAGGTTCCTTTTTCTTTTTTTGAATGAACAGCATCAGGGGCTACAGCTCCAAGTAAGAAAGAAGTCTTATCGTGAATAGATAGTTTCTCAGCAATACCGTTAGCGATAATAACATGCATAATTCGTGATCCCATGAATGCCACCTCTGTTTCCAGTATTCATTTCAGGAAGAGGACTGAACAGTTAGTATTACTTTCCCTGTACTTTTTCTACTTTCGACCCATTCATGTGCTTTCCCTGCATCTTGAAGTGGAAAAGATTTCGTAGCCTTAATTTGTAAACGTCCGTCACGCAAATAACGGAAAACTTCATTTGCAGTTTCTTGGAGCAGTTCAGGACGCTTTTTTCGTGTGGTTCCAAAGCTAAAACCGAGTATAGAGCGGCAACTTGCATGTAAATCTTTCGTTTGAAAGTTACCAATTTCACCGCTAGCATTACCGAAATGAACGAGGCGACCGTAATAAGCAAGGCAGTTTAAACTTCTTTCAGAAACCGTTCCAGAAATAGAGTCTAAAATTACATCAACCCCTTCACCATTTGTCAGTTCATTGACTTTCTCTACAAAATCTTCATCTTGATGACAAATAACATAATCAGCTCCAGCATCTAAAGCAATTTCTTTTTTTGCTTCACTTCCGACAGTGCCTATAACTGTTCCAGCCTCTAATAGTTTAGCAAGTTGAATTGCGGTAGTACCAATCCCGCCAGCAGCTGCATGAATGAGTACAGATTCACCTTTTTGAATTCTTGCAACATTTGCGAGTAAATTATAGCTTGTAAAGGATACGATTGGACAAGCGGCTGCAGCTTGAAAGTCAACTTCATGGGGAAATACGAAAGTAAGATTTTCATTTGCAACAACGTATTCTGCGTAAGATCCATTTTGAGGAAAAGCAATGACACGTTGTCCAGGGTGAATATTTTTCACATGAGAACCGACACGTTCTACAATACCAGTGGCATCTATACCTGGAATAAAAGGTAGTGCTTTATTTCCTTTTTTGCCATAACGTGATTTAATATCAGCGAAATTTACACTAGTAGCAACTACGCGAATTAAAACTTGATCTTCTGAAATAGCCGGTATATCAAAATCTGTATATTTCATCACTTCAGGACCACCGAACGACGTTACAACGATAGCTTTCATTATATGTCCTCCTAAATTTGACTATATAAATTATTTTAAATCGTTATCAGAAATTGGAAAATTATATAATAGTTATGTGTGGTTATAAGTGAAGCTTATGAACTCAGTGGATCATTATATTAATTTATATAAAAAACTTTTTCGGAAAAATCGAACGAAATATGAATTACCTGCCAATATATAGTGTAAGACAAAGGAGGGCTGGAATATGAAGGGTGAAATAGATTACGCACATTTAATTCAATTAACTTTATCAGGCAATAAAGAAGCGTATAGCGAATTGTATGATGTAACGATTCAAGAAGTATATAAAACAGCACATTTTTTAATTGAAGATAAAACGGATGTAGATGATGTCGTTCAAGAAGTATACATACAGCTATATGAATCGCTTCGTAAATATGATAGCGAGAAGCCATTTCGCCCTTGGCTAATTGGGCTTGCGATTAAACAAATTCATTCTTATAGAAGAAAGAGGTGGATGCGACTACGAATTATAAAAAAAGCAGAAGAGCAAAGAAAGCCAGTGCAAATTGATTTTTCTAACGATGTTGTAAGTAAAATATCAAACCAAAAACTAATCGAACTCATTCATAAATTACCGTATAAATTGAAACAAGTTATTATCTTAAGATACTTACACGATTATTCACAAGAAGAAGTAGCACAAATATTACATATTCCAATCGGTACAGTGAAATCTAGAATTCATGCGGCATTAAAGAAACTACGTCAAAAAGAGCAAGTAGAAGAAATTTTTTTAGGAGAGGTAGGGAATGTGAAATGAGTTTAGATTGTAGAGTTAGGGAATCTATACAAGAAGAAGCAAAGGGTATTGTTGCCCCGCCGGATTTAAAAGAAAAAGTAATCGTGCAAATAAAAATGAAGCACGGCGGGAGTAAGAGGAAGAAACGCCTTATCGCAGGAGTACTTGCAGCAGCTCTTTTAATCCCGACGACAGGTTTTGCGTACCAATCTATTATGGCGGATGGTATATATGGATCTTTTGAGAATTTAAAAAAACATGCCGGAGCAATGACATTAGAAACGTATATGCGTTTTAATGCAAAATTATCAGAAGCGAAAGATGAAATGGGTGCGAAGGAATATGAAGAGTTTACAAAAGAACTGAAAAAATTAACTAATGCAAAGCTTGCGTACGGAGATTCGAACGGTAATATAGATTATGATCAATTATCACCAGCTAAAAAAGAGGAATTGAAAAAGGTAGTAATGGAGCTTCATCCGTATTTTGATAAATTAAATGGCCATAAATCTAGTAAAGAAGTACTAACTCCTGAAGAGTATGAACAATATATGGAGGCATTAATGTCACATCAAACTGTGTTAGTAAAAACGAAATCGAGTGGAGGGATAACAGTAGAAGAAGTACCTGAGGCGTACAAAGAAAGATTTATTAAAGCAGAGCAGTTTATGGAGTATGTAAATGAAAAGGTGCGATAAGTAAAAAGCTCAAAGCTTTAGCTTCGAGCTTTTTTTATTGAAAGAAAATAAAGTATTCAATTATATTTTTTCATCGTTGCATTGTCCTTTTGTATAAAACAATCTAAAAGGGAATAACCAGCTATTAAACTAATAATCGTAACAAAAGTTGTATTTATTAGAATAATATTAACTAAATAAGGTAGGTATTCGGCAAGTGGTGAAAAGAGTAGTGCTGGGGAAAAGGAAATGAATAGTGTAGGCACTGTAATAGCAATAAATTTATCCGGTTGAAAGCTCCAGTTTTGTTTACTCGTTTCGCGATTAATAGATTGAAGGAATCGTAATAAAATGCCAACTATAAGAGGGAAGAGTGTAAAGTAGAATAATCTTGGATAAACGTTAAAGTTCACTTGTGCATCTGTATCTAAATAAAATTGAATTTTTACTCCTACAAATAATAATAAGACGATAAATAATGTGAAGCAGAGGTATAGCATCAATTTTTGCATTATATTCCACCATCCTTTACTCAAAATATATTCAAAAAAAGAAGAGATATACAATAACTACTGTTGTATATCTCTTCTTTTACTGTTAGTTAATAGTGGAGTTTGCTTTTTCTTGCTTCGTGAAATAATCAATAATGCCCATTGCGCTAATTTCTATATCTAAATGTAAAATATTATAAACGGAATGATCTGATGGAACGTTTAACTTTGTAAGATGAGAAGAGATTTTATCCATTAACAAAGTTTGTAAAGCTTTAGTCGCTTCATCGAAATCATTATACTTTTCAAAGACTTCCTTACCAGTCTGAACGAAAATAGGTAGCCAATGTTCCAATTGATTGTATACTTCTGTAACATGAGAGGATGCGCCGTAATGACCGAAATAAATAGTATCTACATTCATGCTTTGAATGTGATTTTTAGAAGCAATCATCGCATCTGGTTGGAATTGTGAAGGGGACGTTGATGGTAGATATAACTCTACATCAACGTCTGCGAGTTCTCTATAATAAATTCCAATTGTATCGCCAGTAAAAATCCCGTTTGTTAATGAATCGTGAATGCTAATATGGTGCTTCGCATGTCCTGGTGTATCATAAAATGTAAGGGTGCGGTCTTTTGCAATTTTTAACGTATCACCATGTTGTACAATATGAACACGTTCTTCTTCAATTGGAAGAATTGGGTCAAAGAGTTTATCGAAATCTTCTTTGTAGACAGCTTTTGCACCTAAAATAAGTTTTGTTGGATCAATCATATGACGAGCACCACGAGAATGCACATATAACGTAGCATTTGGACACTGTTCCATCATTAAACCAGCTGCGCCAGCGTGATCTAAATGCACATGTGTAACGATAATGTTTTTAACATCGTTTAAATCAATATGTAATTGTTGTAAGCCGTCTAAAATATACGGAAGAGAAGGGGCTGCACAAGTTTCAATTAAAGTAATATCGTCACCTAATAAAACGTACGTACCTGTTCGTTCATTATGCTGTAAATCGAAATCATCAATAAGATATAGGTGAGAAGATAATTGCTCTACTTTTTTCATAGTTACCACTCCTTATATACTGCATGTTTTTATTATACGCTAAAATAGAAAAAAGGCAGAAAACGAAGCTCGTCTTCTGCCTTTTTGTAATATTATTATTTCGTTTGTTGTTTATTAATAGACATAATGAACAGTCCAACAATCCCGCCTACTAATGGAAGCATAATCTCTCCTGCTAAATTAAAGTAGGAGCTTAAGAATAAACCATTTACATCGATTACCCAGCCAGTAACATACAATAACATCATATATAGTACGAAATAAAACTCGCGATTTGAAATCGTTTCATGTTGTGCAGTTTTCATAATGAACACCATCCTTTTCTTTTATAATGGAATATAAACTGTCACATTTTGTTCACATTTCAATTGTAAAACTTTCCATCATAAAAGTCTAGTGGTATGTGTCGAATTTTGAATGGAAATAAAGCGCTATCATTATAGCTTATAAGTACGTAATAAGAGCTGTATATTCACGAATGTAGTATAGTATAAACATAGAATGATAGTGAAGAGAGGGGCAAAGACAATGACAGTTTATGATTTTTCAGCTAAAACAATTACAGGTGAAGAAAAATCGTTAAAAGATTACAAAGGAAAAGCACTTCTTATTGTCAATGTAGCTAGCAAATGTGGTTTCACACCACAATATAAAGGATTACAAGAGGTATATGATAAATATAAAGACCAAGGACTCGAAATACTCGGATTTCCTTGTAACCAATTCGGGGGACAAGAACCAGGTACAGAAGCGGACATTACTAGTTTTTGTGAATTAAACTACGGTGTAAACTTCCCGATGTTTGCAAAGGTGGATGTGAAAGGTGATAAGGCTCATCCTTTATATATATACATGACAGAACAAGCACCAGGTTTACTCGGTATGAAAGCAGTGAAATGGAATTTTACGAAGTTTTTAATCGGAAAAGACGGGAAAGTAGTAGGGCGTTTTGCGCCGCAGACGAAGCCGGTAGATTTAGAAGTTGAGATTGAGAAGGTGCTTGGGGAATAAGTAGGAGTTTCACTTTATTAAAAAACGTCTCAAAGAACAATGTAGTTCTTTGAGACGTTTTCTTTAAACTCAAATTTTCAAGATTAAATAACTGTATCAAAGCCATCTGATTTAGGTGGAGAAGCTGCTTTTTTCATAAGTACTTCCCATAAGTGTACGGATTTCTTCCATTCTACCGTAGCCTGCCCCTGTTGATACATAGCGTTCTCATAACTGGCAGTAAGTTGTTGCATATCGGCCGAGTTGTAAAGTGTATCGATATGGAGAGCGTATTCTCGGAATGTTTGACTTTCACCCCGTGGTATGCCAATTCTCGCAAATTGTTTTAAAAGTGCACCGTAAGCTTTTTGATAAACAGCATCATCTTTTCGGTATTTATAGAAATGAATAATAAGAAATGTCATCCATTTCATTCTAGTGGTGAAGAGAATGTATCCTATAATACTAATTAGTATCGTAGAGAGGAATACGTACCACCAAGAAAAACTAGTTTGAGAATTTGTGACCTTTTTAGTAGAAGCTTCTTCTGTATTTTCAATTAAACTTTTAAGTTTTGCTTCATTATTTCGTTGTTGTATTTGCTCGTTATTAGAATTATTTGCTTCGCTATTTTGTGAAATAGGAGCAGGCGTATTATTTATAAAATTATAGGGATTAGTAAATCCTTTTGTCGGTTCGAATGGAATCCATCCGTATTCTGGGAAATATACTTCGACCCAAGAGTGTGCGTTATCGTTCGTGATTGTATAAACATCCTCACCTTCTGCAGAGGCAAGTGTATTGTCAAGAGTTCCTTCTGTATAGCCTTTCACCCAGCGAGCTGGAATCCCGGCAGAACGAAGTAGTACAATCATAGACGTCGAAAAATTATTACAGTAGCCGCCTTTTGTATCGAAAAGGAATTGATCTACATAATCTTGGCTTTTGGCAGGGAATGAGACATTCGTTGATTCGTATGTAAAAGAGTTGTCTGTGAAGTAATTTTCAATAGCTAATACTTTATCATATCGGTTGTCTTTATCATTTGTAAGATTGATAGCCAAGTCTTTTACGCGCTGTGGTAATGACTCGGGAAGTTGTGTGTACTTTGTCATAAAATAAGGATTTGTTTCTTGACCTTCATTTGTTTTTACAGCTTTCAAGTTTTTTATGGAAAACTCAGGGATCTCATATGTTACTTTATACGAATGTAAAGTAGTAGAAGAGTCTCCATTCATTGTATAAATTTTTTCTGAAAACGGGTCAACACTGTATGATACATCAGAAGAAGCCTTAACTGATACTAATCCTGCTGGATAGGTAAGGTGAGGGTAACTTTTTTGCATGGTAATTGTTGCCTCAGTCGTTTCCGTTTTTGTATTTTGTTCGTACCAGCTTACGACGTCGTTTTTATTTTTAAAAGAAACCTTTTTCGGATTTTCAGAAACCTCCCAGCCTTTTCCGGTATAAAAATCTTTCGTTTCGACTCTCCAATATTGTTTGTTTTGCGTTCGTGCTGTGAAAACAATTGTAGGATCCGCCTTAAAAGGACCACCTAATCGTGAGTCATCTAAACCATACCCAATTGTAGAAACTTTTTTTTCTTTACTTGCTTCAGATGTGTTGAATTTTAAAAAATCCATTGGGTTTGGCCATTGAGGGCCAAATTTTGGAGCAAAGTATGCGATGGTTGCTAATAATACAATAAATATTGTAAGTGGTCTAAGTAATTTTGAGATTTCCCTAGCATAATTTTGTAAGTGTTCACGCTCTTTTATTCGTTCTACTTGAAGAAGACTAAGCATAAAAAATCCGATGACAACAGTTCGAATAATAGCGTAGTTTGCATTGTATAAATGTAAGTTATGAAAAGTTGCGATATAAATAATAGTCAATACAAGAAATAGAAACCCACGTTTTTTATGAATAATCCAAAATGAAGTGAAAGAACTCAAAAACCAAAATGAGAGAAAAAATAAAACCGTCGGAAAAACTGGAGAAATATCTAGTAAATTCCCTTGGAAAAATAGGGAGGAATTTCGAGACATATCAGAAAAGAATGTTGTTAGCCAAGATGGATTTATAAAAGCATTTTTATAATATAGGGAATGAATGATAAATAGGACTGTGACAATTTTTATTGGAATCTGCCACCTCGTCTGAAAAAAAGAGAGAGCGAAGCAAATTCCTATAAATGTTACGAAAATATCTAATCTACCTACATTTGTAATGCCTATAAGAGGTCTTAGCTGTTCTAGTAAAAGAAGAAATACACATGCATGCATAAAGAATCTGTTCGTATCCCACTTGTATTTTGTTTGTAATGTTATCATTTGCTCACCTCAAAAAACACGTTTGTATACCGGTTTTCATAAACCGTGTTTACAAATATTTGTCGTTTTTTTAGAGTTTCTATTATACTGATTTCTCGGTGTGAAAGTTGATTCGCTTTTTCTTTCACGACAAAAACCATACATTTTCTATTTTTTATAGCAGCACAATCAGCCGCCTTTTGAATATCGGGAGAAAGATTACTGGTCACGAGTATAACCGTGACGGGCTCATAAATTTTTCTTAGTTCCATGTCTACACTCTGGGAGAGCGGGAATACACTGTCTGCTTGCACTTTTGCTAAATGACAAAGGATTTGTTGTAACTGCGTATCTCCATTGTCTAAAGGGAAGATAGTTTGTTCTTTTCCGATAGACACGAATGATGCTGGTGAATTTTGTTTCAAGACAGCCCTTACGATAGAGGCAGTAAATGTGACGACTGATTCGAATAGAGGAGACTCGGTTCTGTCTATGAATATCATGACATTATGGCTGCGCTGCTGTTCAAACTCTTTTGTCATAATATTGTTTGTTCGTGCAGTTGCTTTCCAATCAATCCATGAAAAGCGATCACCAGGTTTATAGTCTCTGACACCGACAGAGATTGTAGAGTCTTTTGCTGAATTTATATTTGCTGAAAGCGCTCCTTGTTCGAAATGATTTTCCAATTGTCGATATGCTATATCTACATACTGGGGATAGACTAAAAATGTATCTGGAACTGAAAAAGTTACTTCTTTCTCTATCATGCCGAATAAATCGCCGGTTTTGACACGAACGCTTGAAAAAGTGTGCTCGCCTCTAGGGATTGTGTCAATAACATATTGAAACGAAATATTTCGTTTCAATCCTGGGAAGAGTACTACCTTATTCATCTTTGTTTGTTTACAACTTATAAATTGTGGTGGCAGTTCATCTTCTATAACTAAATAAAGTAAGGGAAAAGGAAATTTTCTTTTTATTGTAATCGTGCTTACAAATTGTTCTCCTACTACATATCCATTCTGGTTTGTTATTCGCTTTACTTCAGCGTCCCGTAAAGCGTAGAAGGGGAGTAGTAGCGAATAAAGAGCAATGGGAATTATGCTGTAAAACAAAAACCAACTGACAAACCCGCCTTGAAACATAGCGTATATAAATGTTAAGACTAGGCATAAAGGGAGTAGCAATAACTTCATAACGTGATATAGCGCTCGCAGCATTCGTTTTATCAAGGGTTCATCGTCCTTTGAGTAGGCACGGTAGTTCGTGCAACGATTTTTCCGATAACTTGTTCTCCTGTTATTCCTTCAAATTTTGCTTCCATTTTTAGAATGAGTCTATGTGCTAAAACGTAAGGAGCTAAAAATTTAACATCGTCTGGAATAACATAATTCCTGCCATGGATAAATGCATAAGCTTGTGAAGCTTTCATTAAAGCAATCGAGCCACGTGGACTTGCACCTAACTGTATAGAACTGTACGTACGAGTCTGATTAACAAGCTTTACAATGTAATGCTTAATTGCTTTGTCCATACTTACTACCCGTACGCTTTGTTGTAAATAAATTAATTCTTCTATTGTAGTAATGGTCTGTAATTGAGAGAGTGGATTTGTTTTTTCCATCCGGTTTAAAATTTCAAATTCTTCCTCTGGTGTAGGATATCCCATTTTTAGTTTCAATAAGAAACGATCGAGCTGAGCTTCTGGTAGAGAATATGTTCCTTCATATTCGACCGGATTTTGTGTAGCCATGACAAAGAACGGTTTTGGTAAAGGTCTTGTAATGCCATCTATTGTAATATTGCCTTCTTCCATACATTCAAGTAAAGCAGATTGTGTCTTTGGAGATGTACGATTAATTTCATCAGCAAGTACAAAATTCCCCATAATTGGTCCAGGCTTGAACTCAAATTGGAGCTCTTTCGGATTATAAATAGAAACTCCTGTTACATCTGACGGCAATAAATCAGGTGTAAATTGAATTCGCTTATAATCAGCATCAATGGATTTAGAAAGAGCACGTACTAGCATTGTTTTCCCGACACCAGGAACATCTTCTAATAGCACATGACCTTCAGCTAAGAGAGCTGTCAAAGCTAAGATTGTTTCTTTTCGTTTTCCGACCATTATTTTTTCAATATTATTGATTATTTTTTCAATATTATTGATTATTTTTTCTACAGTGGGATGTAATGAATCAAGCTGGGGCATCGTAATCCTCCTAATGTTATTATCGTTTTCTAATCAATTTAGTGGACATATTTCTAATTCTATATGTAGATAGTAAAACTTCTACCTTGAATTCTGAGAATATTCAGATTATTTATTTCGATTACATCTAGTATAATTGTTTCCGTAACTAAGGGCAATACAGTAAATAATGATTTGTAGTTTTATGTAAAATAAGACTCGATATAAAATAATAACATTAGAAAAAATATTTTTACATACAATTTATACTCTTTTCCTTATGGCAGTTTTGAAATAATATCAAAACTCTTTTTCTTTTGCAAAATAGTCGACACCTCAAAATACCATTCTCCTAATAATTAAGATTAACCATAATCTTCACAACGGAACACAAGATTTTCTCACAAACTTATTTTCTACTGAATTTTTGACAATCTCTTGAACTGTGCGAAATGTCACATCTGTATTTTACAACCTCTCTTATAGTAAGGGTATGTAAGAGAGACGTATTAAAGGAGTGAACAGTATGAAGAAAAAACCTTCAGCACTAATGAGACGTTTAAAATATTTTTCACCAATAGATCGTTATAACGATAATCATACACAAGAAACATATGAAGATCGCGAATGGGAAAATATGTACAGAAAGCGTTGGCAGCATGATAAAGTAATTCGTTCTACACACGGCGTGAACTGTACTGGTTCATGTAGCTGGAATATATATGTGAAAGATGGAATTGTGACGTGGGAAGGGCAAGAGCTTAACTATCCAACGACAGGTCCTGATATGCCAGATTTTGAACCGCGAGGCTGCCCACGTGGAGCAAGTTTTTCTTGGTACATTTATAGTCCACTTCGTGTGAAATATCCGTATGTACGTGGTGTTCTTTGGAGTGTGTGGCAAGAGGAATTACAAAATAATGAGTCACCATTAGATGCTTGGAAAAGCATTGTGGAAAACCCTGAAAAAGCACGAAAGTATAAGCAGGCACGTGGTAAAGGGGGATTCATTCGTGCGAATTGGGATGAAGTGTTACAACTCGTTTCAGCTTCATTATTATATACAGTAATGAAATACGGTCCAGACCGAAATGTTGGTTTTTCACCAATTCCAGCTATGTCGATGTTAAGTCATGCTGCAGGCAGCCGCTTTATGCAACTTATGGGTGGACCAATGCTTAGTTTCTATGATTGGTACGCAGATTTACCACCAGCTTCTCCGCAAATTTGGGGCGATCAAACAGATGTACCAGAAAGTAGTGACTGGTATAACTCTGGTTACATTATGACATGGGGTTCAAATGTACCGATGACGAGAACACCAGATGCTCACTTTTTAGCAGAGGTTCGATATAAAGGAACGAAAGTCGTTTCTGTCAGTCCTGACTTCGCTGAATCTACAAAGTTTGCAGATGATTGGATTAGTGTGAAACAAGGTACAGATGGTGCACTTGCGATGGCAATGGGGCATGTGATCTTACAAGAATTTTACGTAGATAATCAAGTGGAATATTTCACAAAATATGCGAAGCAATATACTGATTTTCCTTTCTTTGTCACATTGAAACAAAAAGGAGATCAATTCGTTGCTGATCGTTTCTTAAACGCTGCTGATATTGGACGCGAAACGAAGTTAGGAGAATGGAAACCTGTTCTTTGGAACGAGAACACGAATGATTTTGCAACACCTCATGGCACAATGGGCTCACGTTGGGATAACGAAAAGAAATGGAACTTGCGTTTAGAAGATGAAGAAACAGGTGAAAAGATTGATCCACGTCTTTCTTTACTTGGAATGGAAGAATCGATTGGAACGGTACAAATTCCGTACTTCTCTGATGATGGAAACAAAGTATTAGAACGTACAATTCCAGTGAAAAAGGTTATGACAGAAGAAGGCGAAGTGTTCGTTACAACTGTATACGACTTAACGTTAGCAAATTACGGTGTGAACCGAGGGCTTGGCGGACAAGAGCCGAAAGACTTCAATGATGACGTTCCGTTTACACCTGCATGGCAAGAGAAAATGACAGGAGTAAAACGTGAGCTTATTATTCAAATCGCTCGTGAGTTCGCACAAAATGCTGTTGATACGAACGGTCGCTCAATGATTATTGTCGGAGCTGGTATTAACCATTGGTTTAACTCTGATACGATTTATCGCGCCGTTTTAAATCTTGTACTTCTCGTTGGGGCACAAGGTGTAAACGGCGGTGGCTGGGCGCATTACGTTGGGCAAGAAAAATTACGACCAGCAGAAGGATGGCAAACAATCGCGATGGCAAAAGATTGGCAAGGGCCACCAAAATTACAAAATGGTACATCTTTCTTCTATTTCGTAACAGATCAATGGCGCTATGAAGATACATCAGTTGGACATTTAGCATCACCAGTGGAAGGAAACTCTCGTTATCAACACCACGGTGATTATAACGTTTTAGCGGCGCGACTTGGTTGGTTACCTTCTTATCCTACATTTGAGAAAAATGGAATTGAACTATATAAAGAAGCTGTTGCTGCTGGTGCAACAACACAAGAAGAAATCGGAAAATACGTTGCACAAAAACTAAAAGAAAAAGAACTGAAATTTGCGATTGAAGATCCAGATAACAAAAATAACTTCCCGCGCAACTTATTCGTATGGCGTGCGAACTTAATTTCAAGTTCCGGTAAAGGGCACGAATATTTCTTAAAACATTTACTAGGTACAACAAACGGATTAATGAATGACGATAGTGATTCATTACGACCAGAAGAAATTAAGTGGCATGAAGAAGCACCAGAAGGGAAGCTTGATTTACTTATTAATTTAGATTTCCGTATGGCTGGAACAGCACTGTATTCTGATATCGTATTACCAGCTTCAACTTGGTACGAAAAACATGATTTAAGTAGTACAGATATGCATCCATTTGTGCATCCTTTTAATCCAGCAATCGGTTCACCGTGGGAAGCACGCTCTGATTGGGACATTTTCACTTCACTTTCTAAAGCTGTGTCAGATTTAGCGAAGAAAATTGATCTTGAACCAATGAAAGAAGTTGTTGCAACACCACTTCTTCATGATACACCGCAAGAATTAGCGCAACCACTTGGCAAGATTAAAGATTGGAGTAAAGGTGAATGTGAACCAATCCCGGGTAAAACGATGCCACAAATTCATGTTGTCGAAAGAGATTATAAAACGATTTATGACAAAATGACTGCGCTTGGACCGAATGTCGGAAAACAACCGATTGGTACGAAAGGGATCTCTTGGTCTGCGGAAAAAGAATATGAGCAATTAAAGAGCAAATTAGGAGTTGTTCGAACGGATTCTATCGCGAAAGGTTGCCCAGACATCAAAGAAGCAATCAATGCTGCTGAAGCGGTATTAACACTATCTTCTACAACAAACGGTCATATGGCAGTAAAAGCATGGGAAGCACTTGAAAAACAAACAGATCTAAAATTACGTGATTTAGCAGAAGAACGTGAAGAGGAATGCTTCACATTCGAACAAATTACAGCACAGCCGAAAACAGTAATTACTTCTCCAGCATTTACAGGTTCAGAAAAAGGTGGACGCCGTTACTCACCGTTTACAACAAATGTGGAACGTCTTATCCCTTGGAGAACGATAACTGGTCGACAATCTTTCTACTTAGACCATGACATGATGAAAGAATTTGGTGAAACGATGGCAACATTTAAACCAATTCTGCAACATAAACCGTTCCGTAAATCACGGCCCGAAGTAGAAGGGAAAGAGATTACACTAAACTATTTAACACCGCATAATAAGTGGTCGATTCATAGTATGTACTTCGATTCATTACCGATGTTAACGCTATTTAGAGGTGGTCCAACTGTTTGGATGAATAAAGAGGACGCTGCTGAAGCGGGTGTTGCAGATAATGATTGGATTGAGTGCTTTAATCGTAACGGTGTTGTTGTAGCGCGTGCTGTTGTAACGCATCGTATACCGAGAGGAATGGCGTTTATGCACCATGCGCAAGATCGTCACATTAACGTACCTGGTACGAAATTAACAAGTAACCGGGGGGGAACGCATAATAGTCCAACTCGAATTCACGTTAAACCAACACATATGATTGGTGGATACGGTCAATTAAGTTATGGATTTAACTATTATGGTCCGACTGGGAACCAGCGCGATTTAAACGTTGTAATTCGCAAACTGAAGGAGGTAGATTGGCTTGAAGATTAAAGCACAAGTCGGAATGGTTATGAACCTAGATAAATGCATCGGTTGCCATACTTGTAGCGTAACGTGCAAAAACACCTGGACAAATCGTCCAGGTGCTGAATATATGTATTTCAATAACGTAGAAACGAAACCTGGCATTGGTTATCCGAAGCAATGGGAAGATCAGGAGAAATATAAAGGCGGCTGGGAATTGAAAAATGGTGAAATTCAGCTGAAATCTGGTTCGAAAATGAAACGTCTTATGAACATTTTCCACAATCCAGATCAACCAACAATTGATGATTACTTTGAACCTTGGAATTATGATTATGAAACATTAACAAATAGCCCACAGCGTAAGCATCAACCAGTTGCTCGTCCGAAATCAGCAATTACAGGCGAATTTATCGACAAAATTGAATGGGGTCCAAACTGGGAGGACGATTTAGCAGGCGGACATATAACAGGATTACAAGATCCGAACGTAAAGAAAATGGAAGAAGAAATTAAAACTGATTTTGAAAACGTCTTTATGATGTATTTACCACGCATATGCGAACATTGTATGAATCCATCGTGCGTATCATCTTGTCCATCTGGTGCAATGTATAAACGTGAAGAAGACGGGATTGTACTTGTGGATCAAAATGCATGTCGTGCTTGGAGATTCTGCGTATCATCTTGTCCATATAAAAAAGTGTATTTTAACTGGCAAACGAATAAAGTTGAAAAATGTACAATGTGTTTCCCGCGTATTGAGGCTGGTATGCCAACAATTTGTTCAGAAACATGTGTAGGACGTATCAGATATATTGGGGTAATGCTATATGATGCTGATAAAGTAAAAGAAGCTGCGTCTGTTGAAGACGAAAAAGATTTATATGAATCTCAGCTTACTGTTTTCCTAGATCCAAATGATCCAGAAGTGGCGGCTGAAGCGAAAAAACAAGGCATTCCTGAAGAATGGATTAAAGCGGCACAAGAGTCACCAATCTATAAAATGATTATCGATTGGAAAATTGCTCTACCTCTTCACCCAGAGTATCGTACAATGCCAATGGTTTGGTATATCCCGCCGCTTAGTCCAATTATGAATATGGTGGAAGGGAAAGGAAGTAACTGGAAAGCAGAAGAGATTTTCCCTGCTATCGATAATATGCGTATTCCAATTCAATATTTAGCGAATTTACTCACTGCAGGAGATGAATCACATATTCGTCTTACATTGAAAAAAATGGCTGTTATGCGAACGCATATGAGAGCAATGCAAATTAATAAAGAACCAAATGAAGCTGTATTAAAAGAACTTGGCTTAACGAAACAGGATGTAGAAGATATGTATCGTCTTCTTGCTATCGCAAAATATAAAGATCGTTTTGTTATCCCGACATCTCACAGAGAACAAGTTGCAGATTTATATAGTGAACAAGGAAGCTGTGGTTTAGCATTCGCAGGTGGTCCAGGCTCTTGTATGACAATTTCTTAAATAAAGGGGGCAGAAAAATATGAAACAAAGTTTACAAACTGCTTTTTCTTGTTCTTCATTCCTTCTCTCCTATCCTGAACTAGGGTGGAGGGAAGCTTTAACTGAATTACTAGAAGAGATTGAAGCGATTGAACAGGACGATGTTAAAGCTTCACTTGCAACATTTATAAAACAAGCGCTAAATAAAACGAATGATCAATTGATTGATAGTTACGTATATACATTCGATTTTGGTAAGAAAACAAATATGTATCTTACTTATATGAACACTGGTGAACAAAGAGAAAGAGGTATTGAATTACTGGAGTTAAAACAGCATTATAAAAAATCAGGTTTTGAAGTAACAGATAAAGAATTACCTGATTATTTACCGCTATTGCTTGAGTTTTTTGCAAATGCAAATGAGCAAGACAGTGAACCAATTATGAGTAAATACAAGGAAAACATACAAGCATTACACGTTCAGTTAAAAGAAGCAGGTAGTATGTATGAACCAATTCTTGCGGCTGTTCTACTCGCTATCGATACATGGGGTGTACAGACAAATTAGAAAGGAGAGTTGTTAAAATGATGGATCAATTTCTATGGGTATTGTTTCCCTATATCATTTTTGCAATCTTTATCGGTGGACATATTTTTAGATACAACTATGATCAATTTGGATGGACATCAAAATCTAGTGAACTATTAGAAAAGAAAATGCTCCGAATCGGAAGTCTATTATTCCACTTTGGGATTATGTTCGTAATTGGCGGTCATGTTATGGGGATTTTAATTCCAGAAGCTGTATACCGTTCAATAGGTATTTCTGAGCATATGTATCATGTAGTAGCAATTAGTTTTGGGCTTCCGGCAGGTGTTGCTTCTATCATCGGTTTAATTATATTAACGTACCGCCGCGTAACTGTAAAACGTATCATTGCAACGAGTACAAAGGGAGATTATATTGCGCTTATTTTATTACTTATCGTAATGCTAGCAGGACTTTCTTCAACATTTTTAAATATCGATTCAAAAGGATTTGATTATCGTACAACAATTGGCCCTTGGTTCCGAAGCCTCTTTATTTTCCAACCGAAAGTTGAATATATGATGGAAGTACCAGTATGGTTTAAAATTCATATTCTTGCAGGGATGGGTTTATTCGCAGTATGGCCATTTACAAGACTAGTACATGTATTTAGTGCCCCAATTAAATATGTAAGCCGTAGTTATGTAATTTACAGAAGACGTATTCCTAATGAATTGAAAAAATAATACTGCTGTAAACGGATAGGAGCTAATGGTTAAAACGAAACGAGGTCTAATATGGAAGGCCTCGTTTTTGTTTACAGAGGGAATAACCGTTAATAAATGGCTTAAATTGAAAAAAGATTAGCATCTAAATAAGATGCTAATCAATGCTACAAACAGAAGCAGAGCAATCTTCACAAGCAATTTCACATTTTAAAAATTGTAAATCGTGGATTGTAATCTTTCCTTTATGAATTGAAATTGTACCTTGCTTTTTTAATTCATTTAACATTCGATTTACACTTTCACGTGAAGTTGCACAGAAATTAGCAAGTTCTTGATTTGTTAATGGTAAATCGATGAGAATCCCATTTTCTTTTAATATACCGTAACTATTTGTCATTCGTATAAGGGTAGAATACAGGGCACCTTTTTTGCCGTGTAATACTAAATCTCGGAACTTCGTTTGCATTCTTCTTAAATGTTCACTAATCCATTTCATAAATTCAAATACGAGTGCAGGTTTTTGGAGTAATGCTTTTTCTAATGCTTCACGCTTTATAACGCCTACTTCCACATCCTCAAGACATTTTGAATTTAATAAGTATTTCGCATTGTCCGTGAACAATGTTAATTCTCCAATAATGTCATATTCTGAACAAATTCGAAGTGTTAATTCTTGTCCGTCAGCACTTAGTTTACTAATTTGTACTTTTCCTGAGTGGATGATATAGAGCTCTGTTGCCTCCATACCTTCTTGAAAAATAAAACTACCTTTTTTAATTTGCATTTTATATTCAACAGATGCAAGTAATTCTTTTAAATCTTGAGATAATGTCATACTGTTTGCCACAGTGATCACCTTTCTTCTTATAAGCAATACATTTCCTATTTTGAGTGTAAATATGATGAAAATGCAAGAGCTATTTTAAAAATAAATTGAAATTTCAATGACCGTAAGGGGAAGAGATTTTCAGTTTTTAGTTTGAAAAATTCAATAGACAAAGTAGATGAGATTAAAGATGTGAACAAAATTCGAACGGATTTGTGAAAAATTTTTGAATGGGGAAAGTAATGTGAGAAAAGTCACATTGAATATGTAGCTTCTTTTTTATAATGAAGGCAAATAAAAAAATGAAAGCTTACTAAGGATTGTAGCAGAAAAGAAGGGATATAGATGCACGAGAACATGAAAGATTCTTTAAAGCGGCCACTTCAAGATTTACGTATTTCAGTTATTGATCGTTGTAATTTTAGGTGTACATACTGTATGCCTGCTGAAGTGTTCGGACCTGATTATGCTTTTTTACAGGAAGAGCTTTTATTAACGTTCGATGAAATAGAAAGATTAGCGAGATTATTTATAAGTATGGGAGTAAATAAAATTAGGCTTACTGGCGGTGAACCTTTATTGCGTAAACACTTACCGACGTTAATTGCAAGACTTGCAAATCTAGAAGGCTTACAAGATATTGGACTCACAACAAATGGTATTCATTTAGCAAAACAAGCAAAGGCGTTAAAAGAAGTGGGATTAAAGCGTGTAAATATTAGTTTAGATGCGATAGAGGATTATGTCTTCAAAAAAATTAATGGACGAAATGTAAGCACAAAACCTGTATTAAAAGGAATTGAAGAAGCAAAGAAGGTAGGGTTAGAAGTAAAGGTAAATATGGTCGTAAAAAAAGGAATGAATGATAGTCAAATTCTTCATATGGCTCGTTATTTTAAAGAACAAGAAATTCAGCTCCGTTTTATAGAGTTTATGGATGTGGGCAGTACAAACGGCTGGAACTTTGAACAAGTTATTACGAAGGAACAATTAATAGAGAAAATTAATCGTGTATATCCAATTGAGCCCGCTCAGCCTCGTTACTTTGGAGAGGTTGCGAAATTGTATCGATATGTAGGGAGTAATGCAGAAGTGGGATTTATTACTTCTGTTTCTGAGTCATTTTGTTCTTCTTGTACGAGAGCACGTATTTCGGCAGATGGTAAGTTTTTTACGTGCCTATTTGGAGAAAAAGGAACGGATTTGCGAACGCTTCTTCGAGAAAATATTTCTGATGCCTCACTATTAAAAATTTTACAACATACATGGCGATATAGAACAGATCGATATTCAGATGAAAGAACGGTTGAGAGTGCGAGTAAACGTCCAAAAGTTGAAATGTCTTACATTGGTGGATAGTGAAAGGAGGATTTCTTATGCAAGAGCGTTATTCAAGACAAGTGTTGTTTTCTGGAATTGGTGAAATGGGACAAAGAAAAATAAGAGAAAAGCATGTGCTCCTAATCGGTGCGGGTGCACTAGGGGCTGCGAATGCAGAAGCACTCGCTAGGATGGGAATTGGGAAATTGACAATTGCCGATCGTGACTATGTCGAATGGAGTAATTTACAACGGCAACAGTTATATACAGAAGAAGATGCAAAACAATGCAAACCAAAAGCAATTGCAGCGGCAGAACATGTAAGAAAGATTAATTCTGAAGTGGAAATTGTACCAGTTGTAATGGATGTCACAATGCAAGAAATAGAAGAGTTAACAAAAGAAGTGGATCTCATTATAGATGCCACTGACAACTTCGATACGCGCCTACTTATAAATGATATTTCACAAAAAGAAAATATACCTTGGATATACGGTGGATGCGTTGGAAGTTACGGTGTAACGTATACAAGTCTTCCAGGAAAAACACCATGTTTTCGCTGCTTAATGGATCATCCGATGGGCGGTGCAACATGTGATACAGCGGGAATTATTCAGCCAGCTGTACAGATGGTTGTTGCTCACCAAGTGACAGAAGCAATGAAAATATTGGTGGATGATTTCGAGACGCTACGAGGAACAATGTTATCATTTGATATTTGGAACAATCAATTTCTCTCATTAAAAGTAAATAAACAGAAAAAAAGTACATGTCCATCTTGCGGAAATACACGTACGTACCCAAGTTTAACATTTGAATCACAGGTGAAAACGGAGGTGCTATGCGGACGGAATACAGTTCAAATCCGTTCAGGAATAAAGAGAGTTCTAAATTTAAACGAAATCCAAAAAAGATTACAAAAAATTGTACATGTCCAAAAAACGCCGTACTTACTATCATTTCTAATTGATGAATATCGTTTCGTTTTATTTACAGACGGTAGGGCATTTATTCATGGGACAAATGATGTGAAAATAGCAAAACGATTGTACGCAAAATATATAGGATGAACAGAGAGAGTTTCCCCCTT
Source organism: Bacillus cereus group sp. Bce041 (assembly GCF_052646455.1). Lineage (NCBI taxonomy): Bacteria > Bacillati > Bacillota > Bacilli > Caryophanales > Bacillaceae > Bacillus > Bacillus cereus group sp. Bce041. Next base: position 424,621 of record NZ_JBQXON010000003.1, on the reverse strand, counting down.
ATTAAAACGAGGTGAAAAAGAATGTTAGCAAAACGTATACCGATTCCAGTGGCAGAAGCAGTTGCACGAGTAATGAAATATGCTCATCAAGGTGAAACAGAAGAGGTTTCTCTTATAGAAAGTTACGGAAGAACGCTTGGAGAAGATGTTATTGCAGATCATGATGTCCCGCATTTTGATCGCTCTCCGTACGACGGGTTTGCGATTCGATCAGAAGATACGAAAGAAGCAAGTAGTAGTAACCCTATTCAGTTTGAAGTAATTGGTGAAATTGGAGCAGGGGTTGTTTTTACAGAAGAAGTGAAAGCATTTCAAGCTGTCCGTATTATGACAGGAGCCGCAATTCCGAGAGGGTGTAATGCGGTTGTTATGTTAGAACTAACGGAAGGATTTGAAAAAAACGAAAAGACTTATATGACATTAAAACGCTGTTTCACAGCCGGTGATAACATTTCTTTTAAAGGTGAAGATGTAAAACAAAATACTATCCTTGTGAAAGAAGGGACTGTTATTAATCCTGGAGTAGCAGCACTTCTTGCTACGTTTGGTTATAGTACGGTATATGTTATAAAACAACCAGTGATTGGAATTGTAACGACGGGTAGCGAACTGCTTGAAGTACATGAAAAATTAAAGCCAGGGAAGATTCGAAATAGTAACTCCTATATGATAGCTGCTCAAATTGAACGAGCAGGGGGGATTGTACAGTATTATGGGCAATTCGCTGACGATTTTGAGACGTGTTATAACACTGTAAAAAAGGCGATAAAAGAAGTTGATATATTAATTACAACTGGTGGTGTTTCAGTAGGAGACTATGACTATTTACCTGCCATCTATGAGAGATTACGAGCTAATGTACTTTTTGACAAAATAGCGATGCGACCAGGAAGTGTGACAACTGTAGCTGAGGTAGAAGGAAAATTACTATTTGGTCTATCTGGTAATCCTTCTGCTTGTTATGTCGGTTGTGAATTATATGTTAGACCAGTGATTGGAAAATACTTGCATAGGGAAGATTCGCACATATATCGTGCAGAGGCAATTTTACAAAAAGACTTTCCGAAAGCAAACCCATTTACTCGTTTTGTAAGAGGGAGAGTGGAAATTGTAGATGGGCAATTACAAGTTACACCAGTTGGTTTAGATAAATCTAGCGTAATTTCTTCACTTGCAGAAGCGAATGCATTTATCGTTTTGCCAGGGGGAACGAGAGGATTTAAAGCTGGAATTACTGTTTCGGTACTGTTATTAGAATCAAACAACGGAAGTGAGTGGCCGTGGGAAGAGCCGCTTCGATCATACAAGTAATAGAAAAATAGGTTGCTAACTTATATAAAGATAAGAGGTGCAAAATGACACATACGTATTATGAAGTAATTGATACACCTATTTCAATTGAAGAAGTTACAAACAAAGTAATTCGTCGTGAGTGTGGTGCGGTTACTACTTTTATTGGTACTGTTAGAGAATTTACGAAAGGTCGACGTACACTTTGTTTAGAGTATGTAGCTTATAAGACAATGGCGGAGAAACAGCTTGAGAGAATTGGCACTGAAGTAGGAGAGAATTGGCCGGGGATATATGTCGCTATTACACATCGCATTGGTACATTACAAATTTCTGATCTTGCTGTTGTCGTTGCTGTTTCTACACCACACCGGAAAGCTGCCTATGAGGCGAACGAATATATTATGGAGCGTATTAAACAAATTGTTCCAATTTGGAAGAAAGAGTTTTGGGAAGATGGTGAGTCATGGATAGGTGATCAGTTAGAGAGGGTAACATATGCAAATGGTGAGCCTAGAAAGGAGATGAGAATATGATTGAAGTGCTATTATTTGCACATTTACAGGAAGAAGTAAGTAAGTCGTCATTGCACATAGATTGTGAAAATATTACAGTTGCGAAGCTGAAGGAAGTACTCATTAAGAAATACAACATAGCAATTTCAAACGAGATTATGGTCGCGATAAATGAAGAGTATGCAAATGAGAATGACATCATTCAAACTGGCGATATCGTAGCAATGATTTCGCCAGTAAGTGGTGGTTGATTCTTTTCAGCCTAATCATGTTAGGACGTGATTAGGCTGGAGAGAATGAATATAACTATGCATACATAGGAGGGAACAGGATGAAAAGTCCTAATTTTCAATTAAGTTTACAAACTTCTAATCTAATTATCGGTTTTATGGTATGGGTCATTTTATCATCATTAATGCCTTATATAAAAGCGGATATTCCATTAACTGCGGGACAAATTTCTATGGTCACAGCAGTACCTGTTATTTTAGGCTCTATTCTTCGTATTCCAATTGGTTATTGGACGAATCGTTTCGGAGCAAGAAAATTATTCTATATTAGTTTTATTCTATTATTATTTCCTGTTTTTTATATTAGTGTTGCCAATTCTATGATGGATTTAATTATTGGTGGATTATTTGTAGGAATCGGTGGTGCTGTATTCTCTGTAGGAGTAACTTCTTTACCAAAATACTTTCCGAAAGAGAGTCACGGTTTTGTAAATGGTATTTACGGTGTCGGTAACGCCGGAACAGCAATTACTTCGTTTTTAGCACCTGTCATTGCAACTTCAGTTGGCTGGAGAACGACAGTACAATGTTATTTAGTTTTACTTGCAGCGTTTGCACTTATGAACTTTTTATTAGGTGATCGTAAGGAGAAAAAAGTGAATACACCACTAATGGAACAAATAAAAGGTGTATATAAAAATGAGAAACTTTGGTTTTTATGTATCTTTTACTTTTTAACATTCGGATCATTTGTCGCATTTACAGTATACTTACCAAACTTTCTAGTATCTCACTTCGGATTAGAGAAAGTAGATGCAGGTATGCGGACAGCCGGATTCATCGTACTCGCAACAATTATGCGCCCGATTGGTGGTTGGCTCGGTGATAAGTTTAATCCATTTAAAATATTAATCTTCGTATTTATCGGTTTAACACTTTCAGGTATTATTTTATCGTTTATGCCAAGTATGAACGTGTATACATTTGGTTGCTTACTAGTAGCATTTTGTGCAGGGATTGGTAATGGTACAATCTTCAAACTCGTTCCAATGTATTTCTCAGAACAAGCTGGTATTGTAAATGGTCTCGTATCAGCTTTAGGTGGACTAGGAGGATTCTTCCCACCGCTAATTTTAACATTACTATTCCAATTAACAGGTCATTATGCAATTGGATTTATGGCGCTATCAGAAGTCGCACTTGCTTGTTTAATCATTACAGTATGGATGTATAGCCAAGAGAAATTGTTAGTGATGTTAAAGAATCATTAATAAGGAAAAAGAACCATCCCAAAGTATATTGGGATGGTTCTTTTAGTAATAGGCTTCAACATGTTTTTATTGATATCTCAATAAACGCTTGTTTTCTATAAGAATGTGTTTTTAAAATGAAAAACAGAAGGCTTATGGAATTTTATTTTAAAATATAGAAGTCAAAAGTTATTCATTTAAAGGATAGATTAGTGAAGGAAATCTTAAATCTATTCTAAAGATCGAACTCATTTTTAGAATGCAAATATTTAATTGAATCGGGATGTTTAGATGAAAAAAATATAAGTCCACTCAAGATAAACAAGTATCAGGTGTGTTAGGTGGTTTAAGCGACAAGTATGGGATTGATGTAAGTATTCTTCGCATAGTAACTGCAGTATCAGATTTTTTTAGGGCCAAATTTTTTGGTAAGGCTAACGGATATTGTGAAAAAAGTACTACACTAAAGAATACAGTTTAGTTCAATAAGATAAAATTATGAGTTTGTATAAATAATCCATAATTTTCTTTATGAGTTATATTTGATATGTTAAAGAAAAGAGAGGGGGGGGAAATGAAATAAGAATTTTTGATGAGCATTTTCATATTATCGATTTCAGTTTTCTGATTATTGAGAACTAAGGGTGTTTTCCGATGAATGAAATGTGTCCACATTTAGTAAAGCGTTTAATCCAACTAAAATATATTTAGAATGAGGTTTTAAATGTTTGTATTTATTATATTAGACGTAATATTACCGATATTAATATTGATGCTAATTGGTGCAATCTTACAAAGAAAGTTCCAATTTAACTTAAAGCAGCTATCTACACTTATTACTTATTGCTTAATGCCAGCGGCTGTATTTGTGAATATATATGATATTCGTATAGAAACAGGTTTGTTGCTCCAGATAATATACTATTTAATGCTTTATAGTCTGAGTCTGATCATAGTAAGTCATTTCATTTCAAAAATATTAAAGTTAGAAAAAGGAGAAAGTGCAGCTCTAAAAAATAGCATTTCGTTAATGAATTCCGGTAATTATGGGTTACCAGTAAGTCAATTGATTTTCAGTCACAATCCAGTGGGGGTTTCCATTCAAATTTTTATTGTTATTTTCCAGAATCTTTTAACTTATTCATATGGGATATATAACTTACTATCAGCAACAAAAACAATCGGAGGTATTATTCAATCATTTCTAAGACTGCCTGTATTTCATGCACTCGTATTAGGGGTTTTCTTTCAATCTTTTACAATTCAAATACCTAATTCTATCTTTATTCCTCTTAATCAGCTTGCGAATGGTTTTGTTGCAATAGCACTCATATTGCTAGGGGCACAATTATCCAACATTAAGCTTAATTTTTTCCATCGAGTCATAACATGGGCTTTAATTGGAAGGTTACTGATGGGACCATTATTAGCACTTGCCGTAATATACATACTAAACATCGATGGTATTGTTGCACAATCATTATTTATTGCAAGTTCTTTTCCTACTTCAAGAAATACATCAACCATTGCTATGGAATATCAAATAGAGCCTGAATTACATGCACAAATCGTTTTATTTTCAACACTTTTCAGCATTATTACAGTAACTGTCGTTATTTATTTGTCATATATTTTGTTTTGAATATACGTGTTAAAACGAATAGATTTGAGGCGGTAAATGATGGCGGAAATCCCATAGATATGAGAAGAAAACAGTCTATGATATATTGGGTATCGTTTACAATTGTACCATGTCTGATAATCAAGTAGCTTAGCGAAAAAAGACACAATTTCGCTTATAATTGACGTTACATGAGCTTAGTTTGATAGCGGTTTTTCCGCAAAATTGTAACTAAGGGGGATTCCAAGTTGAGTAAACAGAATATCAGCACAACAGTTTCAGGAGATATAATTGTTACCCATCTAGTAGGCAATATAAAAACAGATGATGTGTATGAATGGTTTAATGGTTTTGAGCAGGTTTGTCAGCAATTCATTTCTGAAGGGCGGAAATACAAATTGTTGGTGGATAGAAAAGGATACACGCCAAATCATTTTTCTGTTCAAAAAGTATGGAAAGAGAAGTTCTTCAATGAAATCATTTTGAATAACAGTAAGGCAATTGCATTTCTCCTTGAAGAGGGGGAGATAATGGATTATTTACAACAATCTAATACGAAAGAATCTGTGAGATTTTTTGATGATTATGAACAAGCGCTAATTTGGTTGAATGAATATCCAATATAAAACCTGTATTGAAGCAGTTGCTCTCAAGCAACTGCTTTTTTGTCCGTAATTGTTGCCGTTATTTTTCTTCACAGATTCTTGTCCAATTGTTTGTCTGATCCTAAAAAACGAAACTAAAGCAAAAAGAACAAACGCCTCTAAAAAACGTTTGTTCACAGTTAATTCCTATTTTAGCTAAGTGATAGATTACATTTTATGAGTACGAGAAAGTCTTTTTATAAGTTTAGGAAGGACAGAAGTTAATTCCTGTTTCATACGCTTCGTAAACGATGGGTCCTTACCTGAAGTCGAAATAGTGACAACATATTCATCATTTCGTATAACGCCAGGTGTGTGAAACGATGATGCTGTACCATCACTTACAACGTTAACCCACTGGAAATCATGAGCGGCCTGTTTGACCATCATATTTACAGCATGTTGATTTGTAGCTGCATAAATTAGATGAGCATCTTTAATATCATCATTACTAAAAGTTTTTTGCTTCCAAGTAATATAAGGAAGTTCTTTCATTTCCTCGCAAATCTCGGGGCTAATAACGGTGACGAAAGCGCCTGTATCTTTTAATCCAGACGCTTTTCGATATGCAATTTTACCTCCACCAATGATAACGACCACTTTATTTTGCAGATTAAACATAAGGGGGTACATGTTATACATATATGCATTCCTCCATTCGTTCTAACAATGTTAATTTCATATATGTATCAAACTGTAGGCAATTACAAGTCGTCACGTGATCGTATTTTTTTGTATACAACTTAATTTTTTGAAGCAATAATCCGGTAAAGAGAAGGTAGGGCATGACATATACATGGGATGCAGTTGATGTTATAGTCTTTAGCTCAGCAGTAAAAGAGGGCGTTCCTTTCGTTAAAAAGGAGCATGATACTGGTAGACTGAGTTTTTGTTCGACAGCTGCTCCGATTTGTTGTAACTCATGTATCGGCTGAAAATCACTACTACCTCTCCCTACGAGTAAAACACTACTACCTTGCATTGGCATAGTTTCACGTATTCTTTTCACTACAAGTTCAACCATATGCGGATGCGTACTAAAAGGTTGTACAACTGAAAATGAGATATGTGGATATTGATTTTTCATTTTCGCTATCTCCAAAGGAATATCACGTTTATAGTGAGCTGCTGCAAATAATAAAACAGGTACAATCATTATTTCAGTTACTCCCTCTATTATCGTTTCTGTAACTGCATCCGAAATAGTAGGTGTCGTTAGTTCTAGAAAAGCTATTTTTTGAATTCTTTCGTTTCGCTCTTTCATAACAGATTGAATAAATTGAATGAATTGTTCATTACCTTCTTGTAGCCGGCTTCCATGTCCAACATATACAATTCCTTTCATTGTCTCACCATGTCTTTCTTCATAAGAGTTTCTTGTAATTGATGATCTACGTTATGAAACCCAACTTTATTTGCATAGTGTAAAGTTGGAACGTCGGTATACGAGAATGGGAGAGTAAGAATATTGATAAAGCCAAGGCGTTTTATTTCTGCTAGAAACGTATCAATAGAAGCACGACCTTCAAATACAATGCTATCCCATGAGAATTCAGAAAGAATACGTGAATGAATTTCATCGAAGCGATGATCAATTGTGTACTCATGAGTCATCATATAGGAACCAGCACCAATTTTTTCTTGAATAACAGCAATTCGGTTAATGTTTCGTCCTAAATAAATCGTTGAATTCGAAGAAAATTGCGCAGGTTTACTGAACAATCCATATTGCATGAGCTTTTCTTGAATAGAAAGGTTCATATACTGAAGTTCTGCCTGTAAGGAACGAATATCTTTATGATATTTACTGCATGATTGCATTAAGATGTCTACACTGTCAGCGGAACAAAATACAAGACGATCAACGTTAAAAATCTTATTGATTTGTTCAGAGGTTACTGTGTATTCTTTCTTTTTGAAAGTTGGAATTTGATATATTTCTGCACCGGACTCTTGTAACTTTTGCTTTATTGCGCTTTTTTTATTTGTTGCAGCTGCAAATAAAACTTTCTTGCCGTGCAATGGTTTACGTTCTTTCCAAGAGATTTGATTCCGCAAAGTAACAACATCACCAACAATTGTCATAGAAGGATTAGAAATATTTTCGTTTTTGACAATAGAAACAATGGTAGACAGTGTCCCTGTGACAACGCGCTGTTTACCAGTTGTACCCCATTCAATGACTGCTACTGGCGTATCTTCTTTTTTTCCTGCTTGTAGTAAGTTTTCACAAATTGTAGGTAAGTTTTTTATACCCATGTAGTAGGCAATCGTGTCGCTATTGTGAGATGAATTATATTTTCCATGATCGGTTAAGGGACCTTTTGCATGTCCGGTTAATAAAGTGACACTATTACTGTAGTCACGGTGGGTGAGGGGAATACCTGCATAGCTACTAGCGGCGATGCTAGATGTAATGCCTGGTACAATTTCATATGGAATATTTGCTGCTGCTAAAGTTTCTGCTTCTTCACCAACACGGCCAAAAATAGATGGATCTCCGCCTTTTAATCGGACAACAATTTTGCCCTCTTTCGCAAATTGAAGAAGGTGTGCGTTAATTATTTCTTGTCGCATAATATGATTCTTTGGCATTTTTCCGCAATACATAAGTTCACATGTTTGTTTTGTATAGCTAAGAAAGAAAGGGTTTAGTAAACGGTCATATAAAACAATATCTGCACGTTTTAAACACTCTATCGCTTTTTTTGTAATAAGCCCTTCATCACCTGGTCCTGCACCAACTAAATATACATATCCGTTCATAATTGCACCTCATCAATTTTTATTTAAAAGGAAGCCAGAGGAGGCTTCCTTTCGAAAATTACATGTATAAATAAATGTCACCGTCAATAACTTCTACTTCGTATGTTTGAATACAGCCGTCATCAGGTTTTTGAACTTCACCTGTTAGTAGTGAGATTTTCCAATCATGCAGTGGACAAAAGACGAATTCTCCAGACACAATCCCTTCTGCTAACGGTCCGTTTTTATGAGGACAACGATTTTCTACAGCTCGAATATCGCCATTTGAAAGGCGGAATAGGGCGATAGACATACCTTTCATTTGCACTTCTTTACCGATTTGAATAGCAAGATCTTCCGCACGCATAACTTTTATTTTTTCTTTCGTGTGTATCATTTAGATCACAGCTCCTTATTTCACAGTTTCTACTTCATACATCGCTTTTAATGATTTCGTTTCTAGTGCTTGTCCCCATGCTTCCGTATATGTTCTACGAGCTGTTTGGAAACGTTCATTTAACGTAGTAACCATACTTGCATCTTGTAGTATTTCTTTTATGTGATCGAAGCCTAAACGTTCTGTCCAGTAGGCGGTACGCTCTCCGTAAATACCAGTTTCACGATAATATTGCATGTAAGCTGCAGCGATGCGAAGGACATCATCTTCAGTAGGGACAATCATTACAAAATCAGCTTCACGTACTTCTGTACCACCATTTCCGCCAATATAAAGTTGGTATCCATTTTCGACACAAACAACGCCAAAATCTTTCGTCAGTACTTCCGCACAGTTACGCGGACAGCCCGTTACACCCATCTTCATTTTATGAGGTGTATCTACCATTTCTAATGATTGTTCAAGGAGCATACCAAGTCCTAATGAATCTTTCGTACCGAAACGGCAGAAGCGAGAACCAACACATGATTTTACATTACGAAGCGATTTTGAATATGCATATCCCGAAGTCATATGTAAGTCAGCCCATATGTTAGGTAAATCTTGTTTCTTAACACCATATAAGCCGATTCGGCTTGCACCTGTAATTTTCACAAGAGGAACATCGTACTTTTTCGCAACTTCAGCAATTTTCATTAAATCATCAGCTGTTGTAACGCCTCCGTACATACGTGGAATAACAGAGAATGTACCATCGTGCTGGATGTTACCATTCATTCTTTCATTAACGAAACGGGACGATTTATCATCTTCATATTCTTCTGGAATCGCCATACGTAAATAGTAGTTTAAAGCAGGGCGGCATTTCGAACAGCCGTCTTCATGTGCAAAACCAAGAACATTTCGTACTTCTTTTGGAGATTTTAAGCCTTTCTCGTGAATGGCTGCTACGACTTCATCACGGGATAAAGGTGTACATCCACACATACCGGCAGATTGCGCTGAGGCATCAAAAGCATCTCCAAGTGTATGAGATAAAACTTGTTCCACAAGTGGACGACATTTACCACAAGAACCTGCGGCTTTCGTACAGCCTTTAACTTCTTCAAAAGTCGTTAACTCTTGTTCTAAAATGGCGTGAACGATTGAACCTTTCGTAACACCATTACATCCACAAATCGTGTCATCCGCACTCATTGTAGCAACGTCAAATTCACTTTCTTCACCAGCTTTGTGAAGAAGGGAAGCTGGTGTATATTCTTGTATATCTTCTTCCTTCTTTAACATGCTAAAGAGACGTGTACCGTCAGCTGTGTCACCATATAAAACGATACCGACGACTTTATTATCACGAATTAATACTTTTTTATAGGAACGTTTACATTCATCAAAGATGGATATTGCTTTCGTTTGATCATCTTCATAAATTTGACCAGCAGAGAATAAATCACAACCTGCAACTTTTAATTGCGTACCGACGATACTGCCCGAATATCCATCAGTTTGTAAATTTGTTATATGTTTTGCTAGTATCGCACCTTGTTCATAAAGAGGAGCAACAAGTCCATATGCGATACCGTCATGCTCTGCACATTCTCCAACTGCATAAATGGACTCATCATTTGTTAGCATATAGTCATTGACTACAATACCGCGATTTACAATTAAACCAGCATCTTTTACTATTTGCGTATTTGGGCGTATTCCGACAGCCATTACGATTAAATCACAATCTACAACTTCACCATCTTCAAATTGAATGCCCTCAACATGGTCTGTACCAAGAATTTTTACAGTTTTCTTTTCCATTAGAAATTTCATGCCTTGCGCTTCTAAATCTTCGCGCAGAAGAGAAGCTGCTTTCGTATCTAGTTGTTGCTCCATTAAGTTTGGCATTAAATGAACAACATGTACGTCCATCCCTAAGTCAATAAGACCTCTTGCGGCTTCTAAACCAAGTAACCCACCACCAATGACAACAGCCTTTTTCTTTTCATTAGCGGTATCAATCATAAATTGTGTATCTTCAATTGTTCGAAATCCTGTTACACCAGGGAGAGTGGAACCTTCTACAGGCAAAATAAAAGCACTAGAACCTGTTGCGATAATGAGTTTGTCATATGTAAGAGTACGATTCTTTTCTGTAATAATAATTTTTTCTTCTCGGTTAATACTTTGAACTTTTTCATTTGTATACAAAGTTATTTCGTTTTCTTCATACCAACTGTATTCATTCATAATGATATCTTGCATATTTGTTTTGCCTTGTAAAACATGAGAGAGCATAATACGGTTGTAGTTTGGATGAGGTTCATCTCCAAAAATAGTAATCTCATATGAATCACTATCATGTTTTAATATTTCTTCCATACAGCGTATGCCAGCCATACCATTTCCGATCATAACTAAACGTTTTTTCATTTTCGTTTCCCCTTTTTCTGTGAAATGTTGAACAAAGGATTATGTTTTTATTATAGAAAATCAAAAAAGGAAGAGATGTGATGTTTATCACATTTTTATAATGATTCACAAATTGTTAAAATTCGGATTTATTCGAGAGGGATGTGTATAGTCTTTACCAAATGAAAGAGCAGGACATAAGTATGTATACTCATGTCCTGCTCTTTATTTATGCTCTCGTAATGGCACGTGGAAATAAAATATTATTTTCTAAATGAATGTGCTCAAATAAATCAGACTCTAGCGCTTCAAGACGTTGGTAAACAAGTCGATAAGTACCGCAAGCTCCTTCTGGAGGAGTAAAGTCATTTGTAACTTTACGAAGTTCTTTAATAATGTTGCCTGCGTGGTTATGTTCATTTTCCAACTCATCTACTACTTTACGTAATTTCACATAGTTTTCGTCAATTGGATTTTGTTCAAATTCTAAAATTAATGGGAAATCTTCTGTTTCTTCTTTAATTAAATGCTGTTCTAATTCCATCTTTAATTCGTGAAATAGCTTATGAATTTGAGCTAAGTGAGGCTGACTTGCTCCATGGACGCGTAATACTTTCGTCACATACGGACTTAACTGTGGTAATTCTTCATTTAAATAGCGATGATGCTTATTTATAACATAATCAATCAATTCACGATAAGAAGCATTTTTCCAATCAATTTCAGATTCATTTAATCGTTTCGTATTATGATAAAGCGTATTTAATTCTGTAAGTACTTCTGTTGCTGATAAATTTCTTTCATGAATTGCATCAATAAGTGGTTTATTACCACCACAACAAAAGTCTATTCTATATGATTTAAAAAGATTACTAGCTTTTGGAAATTGTGTAACAATCTCACCGACAATAGAAGTTTCAGTAAATGTATGTTCCATATGAATGCCTCCATAAAGTTTGAATGTAATATCTAAATTAAGAATAGCAATAAATGAAAAACAATGTGGTGATTGAAATCACTTATAATGTGTCAATTTTAAGGATAATCAAATGAGTTTTATAAAAGGAAGAGGGAGAGGGAATTCGTCATAATAGTTTCTGATAATAAAAAAGAAGCTTACTAGAAGCTTCTTTTTTACTACTATTTTTCACATGCAACTCCATCGCCATCACGATCAAGATGTGAGTCATAACCTGGTTGTCCTTTATATAGAGGAGCTTTCCCGGCAGCTCTAACTGCGGCACAATTTTTGTAATATGCACTACTAGTATTTCCTGAAGCAGGTTGTGTTTGAGCTTGCTGTGCTTTTTGCTCTTCTTGTTGCTTACGAGCTTGTTCATCAGCCTGACGTTTTTGCTCTTCTTGTTGCTTACGAGCTTGCTCATCAGCTAAGCGTTTTTGCTCTTCTTGTTGCTTACGAGCTTGCTCATCAGCTAGGCGTTTTTGCTCTTCTTGTTGTTTACGAGCTTGTTCATCGGCTAGACGTTTTTGCTCTTCTTGTTGTTTACGGGCTTGTTCATCAGCCTGACGTTTTTCATCCTCTTGCTTACGAGCTTGTTCATCGGCTAGACGCTTCTCATCTTCTTGCTTTTGAGTTTTTTCGTCCGCCTCTTTTTTCTTTTCGCTATCTTTGTGTTCTTCATTGTTAGAAGCAACTTTTGTACTAGTTGCTGTCGTTTTTTCAGAAGAAGAATCTGAAATACCTGATAGCGCAACAAAAATGACAAATAATACGGCTGTAATAATAAATTGTTTTTTCGCTACACCTGTTTTCTTAATAACAGATAAGATTGCTAGAACAAGGAAGAATATAAATAGAATGAAACTTAAAGTAGAAAAAAACTCGACGACGGGGTGTTCCGATTTTGTTGTACCGGCCGTTATTAATATAATAGAAATCATAAAAAGAATAACGGTAGGACGTCCATATTGTTTTGCTTTTCCATTTTTCTTAAAGAATGAAATAATACATAAGATTAAAAGAATAAAAGCAATAAAAAATAAAGTTGCAACAATATTACTTAAAATCGTCATTTTCATACCTCCATTTGTAAGATTCTTCTTATTGATTATATAGGAACTTATTGGATATTACACGTTTTATATAAATTTAGAAAGTTAATATTTTTACTAGACTTATAAACATTTATTTTGTATATAAGGAAAAATAGATATATTTCCTATTACGTTTTGAAAGAGATTTCATAAATTATAGTATATCGATTGAAAGGAGGAGATTTGAATGGAATTTCAATTGTTGGTAACTTGTATATTACAAGAAGGTAATGCTTACTTTTTAGTAACGAAGGTAGACGATGTTATTACGTTAAAAGTACCGATTACTGCGGGAGTAGCAGGTTTATTTTTAGCTTTAGGTGTACCAAGATGTTCTTAATTTAAATCTCTATAGTAGAAGGGGAAGGGACATGCCTTCCTTTTTTACTATTACATAATATAATTATGTAAACTTAAATATCATATTTGTGATAGCACGTTTGAAATGGACATGCATATACTATAATGTTTCATTGGATGTTAGCGGTGAAAGGTAGTTTTAATAAGTGCATCCAGTGATGTTTTTAAGTTATGAAAATAAAAGAGGTGCTATTATATATGAAAAGAAAAACATTTGATATTCCAGTTACATTGCGAAGAGAGTGGTTTTTACTAGAGTTAGCTTATTTAACGAAAAAATATGGAATTGAAATTGCAACTAGCAAAATGGATGCTGCACCGTTTTTAAGAGATCAAGTTACAGAATCAAAGATAGGGAAAGGGTTACAATACGATAAATATGATGATGAATATATAATTGAAAATTAAAGGGTAACAACAAAATTAAATTAATTTATAACAAATTATAAAATAAAGCAGATTCTAAATATAGAATCTGCTTTATTATGAAGTACTTGTAGTCAACTAACCTCTTTCTAGTGTTTTTCCTACATATTTCTCTTGCGTTATTCCAAAAGATTCACGAAGAATGCGAGCATAATCTTTAGATTCTATTGGTCGTTTATTTTTAGTGCCTTTAAAGGTTTCTGTATAATTTTTATTTGTTAATGATATGTGACCATAAGTAGTTAATTTACAAGTGATAGCCCCTTTATTAAAAGGAGATTCTTTATGCTCTACAATCACTTTTTGAATGTTATTCACTTTTTTCTCATCTATTGGATCTACAGTGAAAGCATAGCCTATTTTCCATTCGTTTGAAGGTTCAGATTGTAAGAAACTTGTAGATTCCCCGTTAGCTCCTTTTCTCATTTCTAAAATATGCGTACCTTTTCGAGTATTTCGCTTACGAATTCGATATTCTCCTGTTTGAGAGGAGATGACTTCTCCGTTAAAAGGGACTGGATGTAAAGGGAGATGAGATGCAAAACCTGCATCCACAACATAATCTTTATCCTCATGACTTAATATGATAATGACATGACCATCATCGGGTTTCCATTTATTATCGTACAGATCATAAACAGTACCGGCTACTTTGTATACTTGAAACCCACAATCAATTAAAAAATAATACAATAAGGAGTTTAATTCATAACAAAGTCCACCTCGTTTTTGAATAAGTAACTTTTCTATTAAGTTATCTTTTGAGATATTTTTAATAGTACCAGCCATAATGTCAAGATTTTCATAGGGGAGAATCATTCCCATTTTTAAGAGAATTTCATCTAAATCATCAAATGTTATTTCTTTTGCAGGAATTTTTAAGCGTTTAAAAAACTCCTTTTGTAAATTGGTCATCATAAAGTATTCTCCTTTCTTTTTACAGAATTTTCTTCTGCTCACCGATAGGTTAGTACTTCTAAAAAGTTAATTCAAGTGCGCGGAAATTATCATAATATATGTTTCTGGAAATGTGATTTTCTATTCTGAAATTTCAGTTTAATTTTTAATCGTAGGAAAGTCTTATAATATAAGCTCCTTTAAAATTAGTTTGTATTTAATGAAAAGAAAGTACATATCTTTATTATATTTTTAAATAACTAACTAGTAATAAAATGTTTTTTCACTAAAATTTTTTCAAGATTTGTATGCTTTATATAAACAATATTGATTTAAAAAATATCTGGATGTAGCTAAGTTAACAATTATTGAGAAACTTTTTTGTCGTATTCTATCAAAAGGAAGAGGTAGAAACAAAGAGAATAACGAGAGTTAAGGAAGAGGGTATACAACTAGTAACCTTCTAAAAATAGGGCTAACATCTTTTTAAAATAAAAGATTAGCTATTATTAAGGAAGGGAAAATATTATAAAGAACACCTTCTTTCAAAAAAATAGGGGGAGTAATATGCGACTGATGAGAAGATGTGTGGCCTTACTAATTGTATTTTTTATCATGGCTCCAACGATTAGCACAAATGTACAGGCAGAAGTTGTAAAAGAGCTTGGAAAGGGGTTTCCTGATACAGAAGTATTCACACCTGGAGAATGGTTTTTAGGCCAAAAACCTGCTAATTATGATGAGAATAAACCGCCAATTCTCTTTGTACAAGGAAGAAATGGTAATGCTGATAGTTGGTATGGAAAGACAGTATATCATGATATAAATGATATGTATGATTATGCTTTAAAAGCAGGCTATCAAACAGTGTTTATACAATTGTATGATGCAGCGGGGAAAGGTTCGGCTAGTCAGTGGGATAACGGAAAATTGTTAGCACAAAAACTGGAAGAAATATATAATCATTTCGGTAAAAAAGTTAATATTGTAGCGCATAGTAAAGGTGGTATTGATACACAAGCCGCATTAGTTGAATATGGTGCGAATCGATTTGTTGGAAATGTTATTACACTTGCTACACCGCATCACGGCTCAAATTTAGCAGATTTGTCATATAGTTGGTGGGCAGGGTGGCTTGCTTCTATATTAGGTCAAAAAGATGATGGTACGTACTCGTTACAAATAGGTGAAATGGCAAAGTTTCGTTCAATAATAGATAACAACCCAGCAGCTAAATTAAACCGTTACTATACGGCTACTGGAACTAGCTGGGGGCCAACATTTTCTGCATTATCTATGGGTGGGTTATATTTATCATCGTACGGTTCAAATGATGGACTAGTAAATGAATGGAGTGCCAAGCTATCGTACGGTACACATTTATTTACAGATTCCAGATTTGATCATGACAATATAAGAAAAGGATCAGCTGTTTTTGCACGAATTGAACCATATTTACGTACGACAAATGTGGGATTACCAGCTTTAGTAGCATCCAGCACTAGTTCAAATGAAAATCTAGAACAATTAAATACAACTTCAAATCAAAATATTTTAGGAGGCGAATTACCACAAAATCAGTGGATAGAGCAAAGTATTTCTGTTGATAAAAAGGCTGAAGGAATAGTTTCTGTACTAACTGCTTCTTCTGATGTTGAAGTACAAATGGTATCTCCAAAAGGAAAAATCTATGCAAATAAAGATAGCGCTATAACTACTAGTGAAGGCGAATCTTTCTTTAATGGGGCGACAATTAGAACATTTAAGTTTAATAAATTGGAAGTAGGCGAATGGAAAATCAAAATGATGGCGAAACAGTCGAAAGATGCATATTTAGTTGTAAGCGATTACAAGGGTGGCGCGCCATTTGTTCTTCAAATGCCTACAAAAGTTAAAGTAAATAAACCTGAGTATAAACTGAAAAAATCACCTGTAGCACCTGAAATGAAAGGGGATCTTTCCATAACAGTAAGAGTCGTTAATAAAGAAGGTAAGTTAGTCTCTGAATTTAATGAATTACAAAATGTTAATACGAATACATTTACAGGTGCTTTGAAAGATATAAAACAACCGGGAGTATATAACGTTACGATGGATATAAAAGGGATGAATAAAGAAGGAAAATCATATAATCGTACGATTGTTAAGTCGGTTTATGTAGAGAAATAAGGAAGAATAAATAAGTATAATAAAAAAGTGCAGAAATCTTGTGTTAGAAAGAATTCTGCACTTTTTTTGCGTGATGAAAGATAATAAAAGTCGAAGAAAACTGTTATTCAATAAAAAAAGATGCTGAAATAGCATCTGAATGTAAAGAAATAATATTAACTTAGTTTTGTAACTGTTAATTCAACTGAATTTATACCATTGTCACAAGTTGCAATACTTTGACGATTAAAACCACTATTATTTCTAAGTTGAAGAGTTGAATTAGCAGGCACTGTAACAATCGTTTCGCCAACAAGTTGAAGACATTCGTTATTTGATGAAGTATTCATTTGAATAGCGAAGTCACCTTGACTATTAGCAAGTGGATTATTATTTAAAAATATGGTTATGACTGGGATATGTGGAAATACAGGATTTAAAGTAGTATTAATACTGGAAATGAACGAAACTCTATAATCACCAGCTTGTCTAAAGTGTATAGTAGTGGGATTTAGTAAGGAAACGCCTCCTGCTAAAGGTCCAACGTGATTAAATGGAAAAGGATCGCCAAAAGGAACAGTTATAAATTCAGTTTGCCAAAAAGTTCCGTATGCAGGACAGCTTCGTTTATGTGAATGGTCACATGAACATTTTTTATACGAGTTTGAAGAATGATAGTATGAACCCAATATATTACCTCCTATTCTTAATAAATTTAAACCACATAGTAGTTTATGAAGGTGAATCACAATTGGCGTGTATGCTTGTACTATAAAAGGAGATAGATGTGGAATATAAAGTGGTCAAATGATGAAATGTAGTATTTGGGTATTACCTGTAACACCTTTTGAAGATGATAAGGTTCATAATTTGATAGAAAAATAAATGGAATTTCTAAATAGATGGAAGTAATGAGGATACGTTTATCCCGCTATTTTCCGAGCAGTAAGACTCCCATCTCAAAATTCAGCGAAAGCAAAGAAGTTAGGTGGGGATGAACAAAACCCCCACTCATTAAAGTTTCACTTTACTATATTAATTTCGTCTGACAAACAGCAATATTATCTTTCGCTGTATGGATGTTATCATTTGGTGAAGTTATGGCATTTAACTGTATGTATATTAGGTTATTCAGTTTATTTTTTTATTTGCGTAGCTGAGCAGGAAGAAATCAGAAAATATAGAATAATGTACATATGAAGCATCGTTTGTTTTTGGTGTGAATAGTAATTAAAGATACGCTAAAATATTTAAAATTGTAACGAAAGAGAGATTAAATAATAGAGGGAGCAACTTACATGGAAAATATATTAAAGGTATCTTCAAAATCAAGCCCAAATTCAGTCGCGGGTGCAATAGCGGGTGTACTAAGAACAAGTGGTAATGTGGAAATTCAAGCGATTGGGGCTGGAGCTATAAATCAAGCGATTAAAGCAATTGCGATTGCAAGAGGGTTCGTCGCTCCAAGTGGTATTGACTTAGCCTTCGTACCAGCATTTCAAGAGATTTCTATCAATAATGAAGAAAGAACAGCGATTAAATTAATTGTAGGCCCTAGAAAGAAAAGGTCTTAGTAGAAGAGAGTGTTACTATAAGGGGAAAAGACCAATAGACTTCCCATGTTAGATACGTTATTTTATGTAACCGATCCTTGGGTGTGGACATGGCATTATGCCGGACGCATGTCTGTTAAGTTCTCCTTAAACTTAGCGAGTGTTCTAGATACTTAAAAATGCCAAATCCTTTATGATATAAGGGATTTGGCATTTTTGATGTTTTAAAAATAAACACCCTTAAAACTGCTCATTTTTTTCCCAAGATTCAACGATATAGTATGAAAAACCTTATTATATCAAGGTTTATAAGTGTTGGTTTCCCTTGATGCTCACATTTTGCTCACATTAAATCTTTTCATTTTTTATCAGGTGTTTTCATTAGATTTTATTATGCTCTCGAAGTTTTCTGCTGCTTGTTGCTGCATGTTCTGTGTGATGTGGCTATACTTGTCTAAAGTCATTTGAATAGATGAATGTCCTAAGCGATCTTGTACGATTTTAGGATGTTCTCCAGCCTGAAGCATAAGTGTAGCATGAGTATGTCGTAAGTCGTGTATACGAATCCGAGGAACACCAGCTTTTTTATAGTGATCATTCAAAAAGCGATGAGGAGCATCTATATGTAAGGGCGAATGTATCGTATTGCCGGTGAAAATAAACGCCTCTTCATTCAAGTGTATACCCCAACGGAAAAATTCTTTCTTTTTATAGGAGTAGTAGGATTGTAACTTTCCTATAACAAAAGAAGAGATACTAATACTTCTATTTGAGGACTTAGTTTTTGTAGCAGCTTTAAATAGTCCTTTTTCTGTTTTTACAAGTGATTTATTAACCAGGATACGTTTATTATCAAAGTCAATATCTTTCCACGTTAGTGCAAGTAATTCTCCACGTCTCATACCTGTATAGATTGCGAGTAAGAAGAACATATGATACTTAATATTTTTTTCTTTTAGATACTGGAGGAATCGATTACATTCTTCACTAGACCATGTTTTCATCTCGCCTTGCTCTTCACGTGGTTTTTTTACTTTATTCATTATATTATCATGTATGATTTCCCATTCTACTGCATGTTTGAATATGCATCTGAAGCAGCGATGTATATTGCTGATTGTACCATTTGACAGGCCTTTTTCTTTAAGTTCAGCATAGTAGCTTTGAATCATTACAGGTTTAATACTTTTAATTTTTTTATAACCAAATGGGGGAAGGATATAGAGCTTTACTAAGCTCATGTCTTTCTCATAAGATGTAATTTTTAATTCAGCCTTACGAAGAGGCTTTAACTTTTCCCATACATCTAAAACAGTTAATTGTTTGTCATCAAAATATATTCCTTTCTCTATCTCTGTAATCATCGCTGCAGCAGCATTTTGGGCTTCTTTTTTTGTTCTAAATCCACTTTTACTTTTTTGCTGGCGTTTTCCTGTGGCCGGATCTATACCGATATCTATTGTAAAAGACCATGTATTTCCACGTTTACGAAAACTTCCTTTCATATTCAACACCTCCCAAATCGTTATTTCTGAAAATTACAGTATTGTGATATTTGATTCTGTAATTTACTTGCTAATAATTGATTTTCATAATGTAAAAGCCTTTTTTCAGCAAACTGTGTGGTTACATTGAATTTTTCTGAGATTATATATGCTTTTAACTGTAGGGGAGGAAGCTTTCTTAACATAAAAGTAGGTACACAAAATTGTTGTGCGAAGTTTTTGGCCTTTGCTTCTTGATAATCTAGAAACATTTGATGCATTAATAATTGATTACCAGAATGAAATAGGATGTGACAGGCCTCATGGCCAAAATCCTCCCATTGTTCTTGCGGAGAGATACGACTATCAATAACTAAATTAGCTATTTGATTTCTTTCCATTGCATGACTTCCAAACGGAGCAAAATACAGCCAAATGTTTAACTTTTTCGCAATCTCTATCATATCTATTTGTTCAGGAACAATAATAGATATGGATTGGTACAAGTGCTGGATATAGTCTTCAAGTTGTGTTGTATAGTAGGGTTGCGATTGAAACATATTTTCACTCCATTCGTATTTTGAGAACGTATGTTCTTATGATATAACAAAAATGAAGAAGTTGGAAGAATATTAATGAACAAAATTTAAACAAATATGGATTAGTTAATGGCTTGTATTTATTATTCGTACTGCAAGTAAGGGGGATTAGGTAGTGGAATGGATAAGAAAAGTTGAATGAACACATTTGTAAATCACTGTCTATATTTTAGAAATTAAGGTAAAATATAGACAGTGACTTATTCGTAAGTTTTCGTTTTTTATCATAGAACTTAAATAACGATTTAAAAACATATAATTATATTATTAAAGCAGATAGATAAAATAAAAATCTCAAAAAATCTAAATATATTATAGTAGAAGGAAGGAAAAATGTTAAAATGATATCTCCTAACCAACTTTTGGAAATACCTGATTTTCAAAGTGATTTACAAAATGAAAAATTAATTTTATTTGTCGGTTCTGGATTTTCTCTGGATTGTGGAAATTATAATTGGGTTGATTTAGTAGAACAAATTATTATTCATCTTCAAAGGGAAACTCAGGATAAAAAGTATGAAGCGCTAAAGATTTTATTAGAAACTGGGACAGATGTTCTAGATATACTAGATTTAATGGAAAAATCTACACCTAAACGTAAAATGATAGAGGGATTATTAAATAATATTAAAGACCCAATAGTTTCAGAAAAGCATGAGAAATTAATCCATATTAGTAAAAAGTTAATTACTACTAATTATGATAAGTTAATTGAATATAATTCTGATATAAAACATATTTTCACATATGATAACTTATATCATATTGCTGGTATTCGGGAGAAAGATGAGTTTATATTAAAACTTCATGGTTGTATAAATGATCCGGATAAATGTATATTATTCAGAAAGCAATATGATGATATATATACGAAAGAAAGTGCTGCAATATTAAAAATGGAGACATTAATTCAAGATTATACATTTCTATTTCTTGGTTTTAGTTTCAATGATCCATATGTAAAGCAGTTATTTGATCACATAGATACTATTTTAAATGGATATTCGAAAACTCATTATTTAGTATCAACAGAAAATAGTTTACCATCAGCAAAATACATAGAAACCGTAAAAATTGAAAATTGGAATCAATTAGATTTATTATTAAATGACCTAGAAGAATTAAAAAAAAAAAGAATAATTAATGAGATAGTTACAGAGGAAAAGTTATTTGAAATAGATGATGACGATGATTTTAGAGATTTTATAATTGATTTTCATGAGAAATCACCTAGCTATAGACCATTAGCACTAGGGTCGGAGTTTAAAGGAATTACAAGAAAATTCAAGGATATGAAATGTAGTCCTACCATGAAAATTAACTTTGATAAGCGTTTGTCAGTAAGGTTTCCATTAATTACTGAAATACTTGATACAGAAGATTATATTGAAAGTGATAAAAAAGAATTAATTACGGATTTAATTATTACTGAGTATTGTAAAATTGATTTGTCGAGTTATAAATCTGGAGATATGGTTTTTGAAACCTTAGTAACAAATATAACGGAATTATATGAAAATAAAATCCCACTTAATGGTGATAGACTGAGGTTTTATACTAAAATTTTTGTTGCATGGGTGATTAATGAGTGTGATATCTTTAATGAGAGTATTGAAGATGTTATATAGAGAGTGAAAGTAGGAATAAAGATGAACTATTTTATGATGACCAAACATAAAACTCTTGAAGAAAATATTTTATATACATCTAAAGTTTTATATCAATGTTTAGAAAAACCAATGCATATTGATGAGTTATTCACAAAATATTATGAAACACAAAAAAAAGAAATTAATATAAACATGGAAAAGACACTTTTTCTTAGTTTAGTTTTTTTATATAGTATAGGAAAATTAGAAACTGTCAATCATGTAATAAAGAAGGTGATGTAATGATAATTGAGAAATTAAGCATATATAATTTTCATACAAGAAAATTAATAAAGGATTACACATTTAATACAGTTGGATTGAATGTCATATTAGGAGATAAAAGAAATGAAAACGAGGACACTAATGGTGTAGGAAAATCAACTTTTATTAGGCAGTTACACTTTTTACTAGGAAAAGACTTTTCAAAAGAAAAAATTCCAGGTGTTTTAATTCAAAATAATATATTAGTAACTTTAAAAATAGTGGTAGATGGAAAAAGTGTACACTTAGCGAGGCTTTTTACTGATCAAGAGCATGGTTATATTTTGGATGGAGAAAGTTTCAATATCGATTTAAGTATATGGGAAAAATATAAAACAAATAGATATAGATTATATATCGATAAATTAATGAATTTTAATATGAATAATATTAGTTTTGCGGCTTTAAGGGAATACATAATGAGAGATGAGAAAGAAGGGTTTAATTCTGTCATTATTAAGGGAAGGAATGCTTTACAGCAACATAAAGTATTGAATTCATTATTCAATTTACCTAACAACTATGAAACTGATATAGATAAAATGACAAAGCAAATTAAAAAAATGGAAGATGATAAAAAGTTTATAGAATCTTACAAGCATTCGGCTGAAAAATTAGAAATTGAAAAACAGAATATTGAAAAGGAAATTGCTATATTAGAGAAGCAAATTTTAGAACTTAATATAGGGGATTTTAGTACTAAACAAGCAGATGTATATTCAGTGTTAAAAGAACAACAGAGTAAGATTCAATCATCTATCTATAAAATAAAACATAGTATTAAGCAGTATCAGAAAAATATTGAACATATTAATCGAAAAAGTGTTGAGTTAGAAAAACTAAATGGGTTAAAAGAATTCTATAATCAAATCAATGTTGTGTTGCCAGAGAATATTGAAAAGAATTTTGAGGATATCCAAACATTTTATAATTTAATGAGACAAGATAGAGGGAATTTCTTTATAACGAAAATTGAAGAAGCGGAATTTGAATTAAGTATTTTGGAAAAACAAAACAATACTCTGACTGATAAAATTAATGAGTGCACAAAAACTCTCAAAGAAACAAATTTTATTAATGATATTTCTCATATTCAGAGGAAATTAAGCCTTCTTCAAAGTCAACTTGCTCAAATTGAGATACGAATAGCCGATTACGAAAGAATAAATGAAATTAATATAGAAATCCAAGAAAAAAAATTAGAGAGATCCAAAGAAATTGTAAAATTAAACAACAATTTCAAATCATATAATGAACAAATAATTAGACTAAATCAATTATTTAATCAAATTATTTTAGATACATATAATGTTCAAACTGGCTATCTGACCTTCTCTTTTAATAATAATGATAAAATGAACGCAAAATCAGGGAGAATAACAATTGATAGTTTCATTCCTGAAGAAGAGTCATTTGGACGATATAATTCTAAAATAAGAGCAATTGATTTAACATGGTTAATGTATAGAATCGAAAACGGACTACCTATAAACTTCTTGGTACATGATGGTTCATTTTCTGTAACTGATAATTATGCAACATTTAAAATGCTAAAAACCGCTCATGAGTTTTTATGTGCGCATGGAAGAGGGCAATATATTGTTACGCTTAATAGAAAAGATGTAGATGTAGAGGCATTAGCTTATTTTAAAAAGAACAAGCTTGTGATAGCAGATTTGAAAAAGGATCAAGATGAAAATCGTTTCTTTGGTTTTAAATATTGAGTAGAGAAATGATAAGTATTATACAATGTTTTTTGTTCTTTTTATTAAGTAAGTGTTCTTTTTTATAGAATTGGTTATTTTTGGAAAAAGCGCAATGTTTAGTTGAAGTAAAGTTAAGTGTTAATAGCATATCAACACTTAACTTTTTTTATTTGTTGGAAATTGCTTGTTTTCAGATTGATTAATAAATTCCCAAAAACGTTTTAATTCTTCACGTTTCTCAGGAGACGCATCTTTAATATCTTTAAACCAGAGACCTAGTTCTGGATCGTATGTGGTTTTATCTAATATAGATGTTTCTATTCGATTAGAATTGGACACCCTGCCTAGTAAAAAATCAGTAGTAACGTTAAAAAGATCAGCGATTTTTAAAATAGTTTCCATAGGTGGTTGTTTTGTGTTATTTTCATATGCAGTATATGTAGTACGTGCAACACCTAACTTATTAGATACATATGTTTGTGTCCAAATAGAGTCTTTCTTCTTTTTTTCTTCGCGTAAACATTTCAACTGTTCTCCAAAAGTCTTCAAAATAATCACCACCATTGAGTTAAAATAGTATCTCTTATTATAAACTAATTTTTATGTTACTAATAGTAACTTGTTATTTAAGTTCCTAAAAGGAACTTTATTGTTGACTTGTTCCTTTTAGAAACATATAATTGAATTAAGATAATCATTAGTAATATAGAGAGGAGTATTGATATGAGGAAATGGTTAAAAGATTTTAGATGCGTAAAAGGTTATACTCAAGAAGAGGTTGCAAATCAATGTAATATGTCTAGAAGTTATTACACACATATTGAAAATGGAACTAAAACACCGTCAGTTCTAATCGCTAAAAGATTGGGAAGAAGCTTGAATTTCAATTGGACTATTTTTTTTGAGAATAAATGTTCCTTAAAGGAACATAATGTGATGAAGGGGGGATGTTAATGATTAATTTTGATATTGAATCATTCCGTAAAATAATCCGAGAAGAAGTACAAAAGGCAACCGAACATCTTCAACCAATGAAAGAGTTACCGCCATTTTTAACTATTTCGGAATTAATGGAGCTGTTACATATTAAACGCACTAAAGCATCTGAGCTATTAAACCGTTCTGATTTTCCAGTATGTCGCGAAGCAGGAGTTCTTATTCCTACACATCTTCTTTTTAAGTGGATGGAGAATCATACCGACTGGGTAGAAAACAATACTGAGTATTACAATCCATTTAAAGAATCCATCTAATAATAAATTACCATAGTAAGTTGTCACAAATAAATATTGCTTTAGGTACGAATGGGGGAAGTAAACGATGTCCATAGGAAAAGAAGTTGCTATGGCACGAAAACGAAAGGGAATCACCCAAGAACAACTCTCCTTAGAAATCCCCGTGAGTCGTGAGTCACTAGCAAAATATGAAACTGAACAGCGACGATTACCAGGAGATTTACGAAAATGCATTACTGAAGGAATTGATGATCCACAGTTGTTTTTTAAAATGTGGAGTGAAGCAGCAGGATATGTAAGTATCCCGTTCTTTAATGGAGAGCAAATAGATCTTCATCCTACAAGTATGAGATATATGGTTTATCAAGAGACAAATGAAGCTTTGGGACAACTCGATACGGTATGTTGGTTTAAACCTTCACAAACTTGGTCCGAAAGTGAGAAAGAGGATTTGAAAAAGGTAATGCATGAAATCTTGGATGCTACAGGTTCAATGATGAGCCTCGTAGCGGTCCTATGTGATCAATATGGTATTTCAATGAAAGAAGTCTTTAAGTATTGGAAAGTATCATTACGAGCTAGGAAGTATATAAAAGCTTAATTTAATTATTTTATTGGGGAGGTTTAAGTTATGACGATTGATTATGCAAGTCCAACTTTAAATCAATATAAGGCTCTAATTCGTAAGGAAGCAAATTTATATGGTGATATTAGAATTGCAGCAGTTTGTGGGGACTATACGAAAGCTAGGGATTTAAAACAAGAGAAGAAATTAATGGAGATAAGAATTCGAATTATAGAAGCAGCATTTGTTTTGAAAAACAAAAAGAAAAAAGGAAAGGCCACCGCATAGCCTGCGATAGCCAATCATGACAATAGATAAATTATAGCATATAACAATTTAGTGCGACAAGCTGTTGTGCTTGTCGTTATGACCAGAAAGATTTGTTAACTCTAACCGCTTAATATACATTACATTCTGGTCATAGCGATGCGTACAGTATCAAATTATTAAAAATGGGGAGCAATTTATGAAAGTAGAATGTAATCGTCTGTTCGACTTAGTTCTACCAGGTGATTTTGCTTTTGCAAATGAATTACATAACTGCATGGTGACATGTATTCATAACATGTTCAATGCTAGTTCATTAGATGAAGCAGATCATTGGGAGAAGGAATTAAATAGATGCGCAAAAGAATTCAAGAGTCTTCGTAATGAAAAAGAGGATCACGATGTATCAAAGAGTTATCATGTAGTTGTTAAAAGCCTTCAAGGGCAGGGGATCAATGCATCAGTAGTTAGTCGAAGAAAATAAAAAATCTATCACTTTGCAGAGTGATAGATTTTAGACTCTTATAAAGAGCCTTTCTAAAAATTGAATTAGATTAAGTATATCAAAGCAAATCAAGTAAAACAATGGAGGATGAATAATATGGCAGTTTATAGACCTGTTCAAGTTTCGTATTGGCAAGATGCTTTCGTTTTAGATCTTACACCGGAGGAAAAATACTTCTACTTATATTTAATGACTAATAGCAAAACTTCTCAGAGTGGTATCTATGAGCTTCCATTACGGGTGATAGAAATGGATACAGGGTATAACCGTGAAACGGTTGAGAAGCTGCTAGAGCGGTTTGCTGATTACGGGAAAATTCATTACAACAAAAAGACGAAAGAAATTATGTTGCTTAATTGGCTTAAATTCAATGCTATTACAAATATGAATATTGAAAAGTGTGTGTTAAAAGAAATCCAAAATATTAAGTGTGAAGATTTTTTAATTGATTTTTATGAGACATGTTTAGAGTTAGAACAGCAGCAAGATTTTAAAATCCCTCGTATTAAGGAATACTTCCAAGCTCGTTTTGAGTGGCTTATAAGGGGCTTCGAAGACCCTATGAAGGAAAAAGAAGAAACAAAAACAGAAACAAAAGAAAAAGAAAAAGAAGAAACAAAAACAAAAGAAGAAGCAGCAAGCTGCTCAAGAGATAAAAAAGTTGCAGAAGAAAATCCAATAGCATTCTATGAGCAAAATTTTGGAGTTCTTAAACCATTTGTAGCTGAGGGTATTAATGCATGGATTGAAGATTTGAATGCACAGCTTGTTATTAAAGCAATGAAAATAGCTTTAGAAAAGAATGCACCTAATATGTCTTATGTACAAGGTATTTTAAGAGATTGGCATGCTAAGGGGTATAAGAGTATTGCTGATGTTGAAGCTGCACAAGCTCAATTCCGTAAGAAATACCAGTCTCGTGGCGGGACAAGTAATGCTCGAAAAGAAATTGTTCCTGATTGGTTACATACTCAAGATACGGAAACACATCCTCAATCAGTAGAGCATAGTGAAATCGAATTAGAAGCTGAACGGAAACGTTTAGAACAAGTGTTATCTAAATATAAAAAAGAGGCTTAGGAGGATTGTAATGCCAAAGCAGTTAACGATATTTGATGTTGAGCCTGTAGTAGCATTCGATACTGAGAAAGCACACATTCATCGATTGAATTCTAAAGTTCGTTTTACGGATGTAGTTGTTCAAGTACCAAAGCAAGTAAGAGCTACTGATGAATTAAAACCAACAACAGCGCCAAATGATCAGTATGAATTATTTGAGGAATATACAATTGGAATTTGGAGATTTAAGCGAGTGAATGATAAGCGGTTCGATTGGGAAGAAGCGGAGGAGCTTTGCAAGTCTGCGAGAGATAATAAAGAACCGATTTCAATACGACTTTATTTATCATTAGAACAATCATTTATTCCTGATAATGTTGTGGAATATCTATAACAAAATAAAAAAGTCGAGATTGCTCCCGACTTGCTTCGACAAAATAATCATAACATACGGGAGTGGTTTTAGTGGGAATTATTAAAGAAAATCTTGTAGAAATGACAGCTGAAATAGATTTGAAAATAAACGGAATATATGTTGTTAAAAATGGTCAGGTCCGACTAATAGAACCACCCCAAGGTGGATTTGGTGAACAATCATTTGTATATCAAAGTGGAAAAGTAATTCGTATGGAAGAACGAAAAACACAGTTACTTTAATCAAATTTGAATTTTGTTAAGGAACGAGGGAGGTTTGTAGAAATATGTATAAGCCCCTTCAGAATAATTATAGGGACTTTATAGTGAAAACTATATCTAAACAAAACTTACCATTTGCACTACCAGATTCGGTGAGGCCAATGGTAACGGCCTTGATATCTTCAATCGTTTTGGAAATCGAATTTCCAGGAGGAACTGTGAAAAGAATTGAGTTACCTGTGTTTTGTCGCACATCAGCTTCAATAAGTGAGCTTTGTAAACTGTTAAAAATCGTGACAGTAGCAGTAACGGGTTGATTAATTTTTTTTCCCAAACTTCTAGCAAGGTAATGTTGTCACTAAGTAGAAAATTACCACAAATGTCATTACACACAAGTTTTTGTTCTTCTTTTGGTATTGGTAATGAATTACAGATTGGGATTGGAAAAGCACATGGTATTGGAATTGGATATTTAAAACTCCAAATGTCCTTCTTCATATTTAATGCCTCATTTCTATAGTATGAGTGTTGTAAATAAATTAAGAAAAAGATATTAAATCCAAAATGAATTAATATCTTTTTCTTGCAATCTAAGCTACTTGACGTGCAGCGTCAACACAAACTCTACCACTTACAGGTTGGCTAGCGGTACCAGAAAAGGCAACCAAAGTTCCTATGTTAGACACATAAACAGTTTGGCTATTTCCTGGAGTTATTGGGCCAATAATGTTTGTACCATTATTTGCTAAAAAAGCAGTGATAATACCACTTGCAGGATTATTAGTTAGAGTAACATAACCAGAAAGGACTGGACCGCCAGTATTGTTAAATACTGTAGCTCCACCAACTACATCGCCTCCTGTTGTGGTGAAAGTATTACATGTAGAAACAGAGACAAACTGAGGATCTGGACAACAACACATATACAACATCCTTTCATTTGTTAAATAGTACTTATCGAAATATAAAAATACTTCACCTTATTAGATGCTTGTTTTTATTAAGGGGTCACGGCTCATAGGAAATCAATTTAATTATGAGACAAGTTACGTATTGAATTGGTTGCTGGAAGAAGGAATTAATTACAATTGATTTATAACAAAAGTGTTATTTTATCTTAAATAAAAAAGAGCACACTTATATGTGTGCTCTCAAATAAGAAAGGTAGAATTCTATGAATGGAAAGTTTCCATACAATAACATATGCTTGTCCAGTTTAAATGTGAGAAGTTTTTAATAAAAGAGTTATTTTATAACGAATAAAGGAAAGAACCCTTTTTGATAAAAGGATTCTTTCCTCAAGGTCTGCAAGAAATTCAAGGTAACTGGACCAGAGAAACCTGTGGAATTCCTTGTGATAATATTGTATGCAAAGGAATCAATTAGATTAATAAAATTTAAAAAAATTTAAAAAAATCCTTATTTCATAACAAGCGAAAAAGAGCACACATTTAAGCATGCTCTTTGACAAGAAAGGTAGCTTTATATGAAAGGGGGACCTTCCATATAATAACATATGCTTGTCCAGTTAATAGGTGAAGAAATTCTTTGACAAAATCTTTATTTGAATAAGAAACGGGGAACTGTGCTGAAAAAACAAAGATGGAGAAAAACAAAAGTGAAAACTTGCTACTTATGTAACAAGAAATTAAATATAAACAGATTTGCGGCATAAGATGTTTTCTCTAAAAAGTATGGACAAGAAATTTTACGATTTTACGTAAAAACGGCAGGCAACTAATTAAGTTACCCGCCTGTTCTCAAGTGGTACGGAGGAGAGAGCTCCGTTTGGAAAGAGTACAGCCTTGGGAAATCGGCTTGCAGATAGTATGTACGATGTAAAAAAGATTATTCGTAAAATGAAATATGAATGATTTTTTAATGAAAGTATTATTTTGTAGGATATTAATTAAATCGGAATTTTGTTAAGAGATGAAATGTTGAACAAATGTGAATGATTAGATGATACTAAGGTAAAAGAAAAAGAACCCTTTATAAGGATTCTTTTGGGGAGTCAATCTAACATTCACATTCGTAATCACGGTAATATTCATCGCACGAATCATTTCTATCATTGCAGCAGATACAAAATGTCTTTTGGATCAATACTTCAATGAAATTAAGGAATTCGGTATTATTTGTGAGAGTAAGGCTTTGAAAATCTTCTACTTGAAATACTCTTGTTTCATTTGTAGCAAGAGTCACGATAATTGGTGTAGGAGATTTTCTTGTTTGAATAGTGACTTCGATGGGGGAGACATCTTCGGGAACAGATATTTGAAGTAATGTTTTGTTGTGATTATTAGTGAAATCTTCAAAAACTCTTCTTGAAGTGTCAGGGGGTACGATAATAGTTAAAGGTGCATTTTCGGTTGGGGTAGTTTCTGAACCAGCTACGGTATGAGTTTCGATGAAACAGTTATCTTTTTGATAGTGAGAATTTGATTGTTCTTTATAATACTTGTTACGAGAATCATTTTGATTATTGCAACAGATACAAAATGTTTTTTGAATGAATATACCAATATTGCTATTGATATTAGTATTATTTGTGAGAGTGAGGCTATGGAAATCCTCTACTTGGAATACCCTGGTTTCACCTGCAACTATTGTTACAGTAATCGGCAGACGAGAACTTCTTGTTCGGATAGTTACTTCAATTGGTTGGGAAGTACCGGGGATGCGAAGATCAAGTAATGTTTTATTGTGGTTATTGGTGAAATCTTCAAAAGCAGTTCTTGAAGTGTTAGCTGGTACGCTGAAATTTAAAGCTGTATTCGAACCAGTTATTGTATGGGTTTCGATAAAACAGTTGTCTTTTTGATGGTGAGTGTATGATTGTTTTTTATAATACTTTTTACCATCTTTATAAAAATAATCAGCCATACTTATGTCGCTCTCCTTTCTTTGAGATATCTATATATTTTATAAAAAAAAGAATAGAGTGCTTGTACAAAATAATAAAATCCGCTCTCGTAATTAATTAAAAACGTTATTTTGTATGTATCAAAAAAGAGCACCTTGTATAGGTGCCTAAATGGGGTGTACAGAATGATCAAGATAATTACTTACCACCATTTTGATTTCTATGTTTTAAATAAAAAAATAGAACAAGGTCCTGATTTGAAAAATAGAGAGCTCTTTTCAAAGAGCTCTCCGATTCAAATTTATATTGAATATGAATACACACGATATTGTATGCGTGCTATTTAGGTAGGTGCAATTTTAAAACAAAATCCTTATTTTATAACAAGCGAAAAGAGCACGCATATAAGCATGCTCTTTGACAAGGAAGGTAGATTTCTATAAGTGGAGAGTCTCCATACAATAACATATGCTTGTCCAGTTAAAAGGTGAAAAAACTTTAACAAAATTTTTATTTGAATGTAAGAAAGCCCTAGAGGGGACTAGGGCCTTTTACATAATAAATCTTTCTGTTTTTAAAAGGACTTACTGAAGATAACACATGAATGTTTCATAAATGTATCGAAAAAGTGAACAAAATCGTTATTTCATAGCAAATATAAAAGAGCACACCTATAAGCGTGCTCTTAGAAAGGTAAGAATCCTATGAGCGGAGGATCTCTATACAATAACATATGCTTGTCCAGTTTAAATGTGAAAGATTTTTTATAAAAACGCTATTTTATACAATAAAACAGCTAGCGTGATTAGCTAGCTGTCCTGTTAAGAAAAGAAAACGGTGCTTATCAAATGTTGCTTTTGTAATTGCGAATTACAACAATAGTATGAGCAGAATCGAAAATATTATGCAAAAAAGAAAACCAAATAAAAACTTCATTTTATTTAAAAAGGAAAACAGCTTATATAGCTGTTTTCCTTACACGGAGTGGGATCAAATTGGAGAACATCTCAAATGACAATCAATCAAGCATCCCATAAATAGTTTGCACGAACTTGAAAATATTATCCGGAAATGAAAGTGAATGTAATAAAAACTTCATTTTGTACAACAGAGCAGTCAGCGTAATTAACTAACTACTTGTTGTACAAAGGAAAATTAGGCCCTACATGTAAATGATATGTAACTTTAAG
Source organism: Bacillus cereus group sp. Bce041 (assembly GCF_052646455.1). NCBI lineage: Bacteria > Bacillati > Bacillota > Bacilli > Caryophanales > Bacillaceae > Bacillus > Bacillus cereus group sp. Bce041. Next base: position 392,065 of record NZ_JBQXON010000003.1, on the reverse strand, counting down.
TTACAGCTATATTATAAGCAGAATTTAAAATATTATGTGGAAGTGAAAATAATCTTAAATTTTAGAGCGAAGGGGGTTGGATAAAGGAGTTAAAGGAGTACGCCATTTATAAGGGTGAATCGCTAATATGTATTGGAACTGTACAGGAGTGCACTCAACATTTTGGTGTACTTCCTAAGACAATACTTTTTTATAAAAAGCCAGCTTATAAAAGAGAGTGGCCAGCAGAAAGAAGGCTCGTAATTATTTAACTGTTACCGCTTTAGATGAAGAGTAATATAAAAATTTCATTTTGTATAATAAAAAGCTGAAAAAGAGCACTATAAGTGCTCTTTTCGAGAGTGAGTATAAATTCCTATCATTCTATACTAGTATATGCACTGTATATGTAGTTGCTACTAATCTTAATGTCATTTTTAAAAATTAGAGGTTTCTTTTAATGAAACCTCTAAAAAGAAAACTAAATTTACGTTATTGTAAATTCAATTGCGATAGGAGTACCTCCATCTAGGACGGCTCCCCCTACAATAGTAGCAGCTGTAGTAGTCACACCAGTAATAGTATCACTAGTTTGAATAATGCCATTAATATAAAGTGTAAAATAAGCATAAGAAGCAGGGAATGTTGTTACAGCACCGGTGTCATCAGTGAAGTCTGTGTTAGCAAAAGTTAAATCCGCTCCAGCGGCAGTTCCAGTTGCTGCTGTACTTACAAATCGTCTCCCAGCTATAAAAGGCTTAACGATAGGCATTTATGTTCACCCCTTTTTGAGGTTTAACTCAGACAAGTTTTTGAAAGCCTTGTCCTGTATAGTATTCTATGTTGTGATTCTTTTAAAAGATACGGCTTGTACACTAGTAAAAAAGTATAAATATGTATTTATAAAATATAAATTGGTTTGTTTTAAGTAATTAAAAAAGTATCCTTACATGCAAAAATTTCATTTTGTAGTGAAGGAGAAATCGAAAAGAGCAACCACTTAGGTTGCTCTAAAGATAGGAGGTAACTCAGTGAACAAAATGAACACGTTAAAAATGTATGTGATGAGTAGGAAAATAAGAACAAAAAAGCAGCTAGCAAAGCTAACTGCTTCAATCAGGGATGAAACTTTAGATGTAGTTATAGTATAGAAGTGGTATGTAACTTAAAGTTACAATTAGAGTATAAACGGAATCGGAAGAGTTATATGGGAATAAAACTTAATAAAAGTTTTATTTTAAAAGAAAGTGGTGATACAAATGTATATCTGTCCAAAATGTTTAGAATGTTTCACTGATCAATATGAGCTTTTTGAACATTTTACATTATGTGGAGGGGATAATGAATCTTGAGTATTTTAATAAGTTCAAAGATGTAGTCGGTTTATAAAGTTGGTTCAGTAATATGTATAAAAGCAATATAGAATTACGTTTAACAAATACGTATAATTCCTAAAAAAATACTTTTATAAGACATTATTATAAAAAAGGAGATGGCAAAGAGACATTTGAAATTATTAACAGTGAGATGAGTAATTGAATAGGATTATATTAATTACTTAATGCTGGGATATGTTTTAAATGGAGAATCAATTTAAAGAGATATTTGGTGCATGGGTAGCAGCAATAGGAACAATTACTTCCGCTATTGGAAGTACGCCTTTTGATTTTATAAGCAGTAATGTAAGAAAGGATTTAAATATTTATGGAAACGTATTACAGGCTGTTGGAAATGCTTTAGAGGCTGATGGTCAAGGAGAAGTGTCTCTTGAACAAATCGGTAATGAAATCCAATCAATTGGTAATGTCACTGTAATATCTGGATTGATTATTGATTTTAGAGAAGAAACACAAATTAAATTAGTGATCGCCGGGAATTGGACACAGGCTTTGGGTGGACTTACAGCATTAGCAGATGAATTTGAGGATACATCCGATAAAGATGAATCCTTAAATATTATAGGAAACTTATTGCAATCAATTGGGAATTCATTACAAGCAATAGGAGGTATTGACGAATTAAAAAGTATCAGAAATAAGGAACAGTCTAATAAAGAACGTAGTATAAATGATGGGGAGAGAGATACAGACACGCAGGTAAACAACGAAACTAATGAAAATGAAGAAGGAAAACTAATAGATATTATAGGAAGTTGGGTTCAGGCAGTTGGTTCTGTAATTTCATTGATTGGACAAATACGTGAAGAGAGTGAGGAATTGGAAGGGAATGATGAATAGAGTAATTTAATAGAACAGTTAAAACAATAATTCTTTTAAAGTGAAAGCAAACAGAATATAGTCCGGCTAGAAAACTAGAGGACACCAATTTTTAGAACAGTAATTAAAGCTGTTTTAGGAATAGGTGTCTTTTTTATTTTAAAAAGGGAGATGGGGAATGAAGGTATTAAAAGGTCAACTACGCGAATGGAAAAAGCAATCGAACCAATCGAAAAAGAAAAAAGGAAAAGAGAAATTTAGCACTCGTGAAATTGAGGATTTGATGGGGATGCATAGACCTTGTTATGAGCGGAAACGTGGAGCTTTAAGACAAAAATAATTTAAAAATAAAAAGGAGTGGTCTTACATGACTAAACAATTATCTTTCTTACCAAAAATCGATAGAACAGCAACACAAGAGGATTTAGAAGGCTTGTTGGAAAGTGTACGTATACATAGACAATTCGGGATGATGCGTAAAGAAATGAAGGTCACTCCTTCTTATGAAATGCGTGAGTACGGTCCTACACATGCAGTTGGTAAACCGTTAGAAGATGTTGCAATAGCAAATATTCAACAAAGTAGACGAGAAGAGTGGCTTGAAAGAATGTCAGTACGTATTGATCAGTTTTTAAATCGATTAGGAAACGGACGTGCTGGAAGAATTCAAAGAGATATTATTTATAAACGTTATTTAGAAGATGAGGATGTATGTGATTACATGGTTTATAACGAAATAGGGATGTCAGAGCGTACTTATCGACGTTGGAAGTCTAAAGCATTTTACAAACTCGCTTTTGCGCTTGGATTAGAAGTTTACGAGACAGAAGAAACAGGAGGTAATGAATAGTGAATTTTGTTCAACCGATACGTGATCCAGAGCAAATACAACAGCTAAAAGAATTCTTTAAGGAAAAAAGCTTACGTAATTACATTCTCTTCATTATGGGTATTAATACAGGTCTTAGAATCTCAGATATTTTGAAACTAAAAGTAGGGGATGTCAAAGGCAGTCATATATCTATGAGGGAAAAGAAAACAGGGAAACAAAAACGCATACAAATTACTGCAGCACTGAAAAGAGAACTTAAAAGGTTTATTGAAGAAAGAGAAGACAATGAGTATTTACTACAAAGCAGACAAGGGAAGAATCGTCCAATAGGTCGTAGTATGGCATATAAGATATTAAGTGGAGCAGCGGGAGAGTTTGGATTAGATGAAATAGGAACGCATACGCTGAGAAAGACATACGGGTACCATATGTACATGCAAACGAAAAACATAGCATTACTTATGGAGATATTCAATCATTCGTCAGAGAAGGTCACACTACGCTATATAGGCGTAAACCAAGATGCAATGGATAAAGCAATGACTAGGTTTAAAATCTAAGCATTGCTTTTTTTTAAAATCTAGGGGTATCGTAGCATTTTGGAAAAATCCCACGCTAAGAGCATGCAAGATTTTATACAGTTTTTCGGCTCATTCAGTAACAAAGGAGAACACTAAAACCGCGCCAGGATAGGGATGTATAAAAATATGAATAGGGTTAAAGAAAAAGGTGAATTCCTTTTGAAAATAGTGATTCGCTTTTTTCTTGCTACCGATAATGAGACGTTATGTTGCCTAGTTCTGTATAGAGTATTCATATGTTTTTAATAATTCATCTTGAATCTAAGTACATTTCCTTAACAAGTGCATAGAATAATTTTGTAAAAACGTGAAAGGATTGGGGAAAATGCACTATAATCCTTATATATATCCATATCAATATTTTTATTATGTTAACATGCCAATACCAATGTATAACTATGGAAGACAGTCTGTTTACTCGACTTTTCCTAATGAGATAGAGCATGCAAACAGATATGATTCTTTTCGTTCTTCCAACGGTGACAGAAGAATTTCATTAACTGATTATGGACCAAAACCATTTGTCGTTAATATCAATGAAGCAACGAAACAAAATAATACCTATCGTACTGCTTTATGGACAGGAACACATTTACAAGTTACTTTAATGAGTCTCAATGTTGGCGAAGATATCGGTTTAGAAATGCATTCTAACGTTGATCAATTCTTACGTATTGAACAAGGCCAGGGGATTGTTCAAATGGGAAAAAGTAAAGATAATTTAAACTTTAAAAGAAATGTCTATGATGATTATGCCATAATGATACCGGCTGGAACATGGCATAATCTAACCAATACAGGTAATATCCCTCTAAAACTTTATTCAATATATGCTCCTCCTAACCATCCATTTGGTACTGTACATGTAACAAAAGCTGATGCCATGGTAAATGAATAAAACTATTAAAAGTATTAAAAAGGATCTTGGATTGAAGATCCTTTTTTTATGTCTATAATAGGACGTTATGTTAACCTTACATGTATAAGATATACATCATAAATTTGATTAGGCGTAAACAAGCATACAAGCCAAAGTATTAGATTCGAATATAAATAATTATATTAAATTTCGAAAAAAGGAGATGAATTGTTTTGAACTCATATTTTTCAAAACAAAGATGCTGTCGTAGACTTTTTCCAGCTTTTCCACCTGCTGTCCCTCCGATTCCAGAACCCCAAGGACCACTAACGATTATGACATGGAACATCTATTTTGGAACTATCTTAACGCCTTTATTAGGAACCACTCCAGAGCAACTCCCGCAACGCGTTACTGAGATCTTTACACTATTTCAAGCAACAAATTTTCCGGTACGAGCAGGGGCTATTGCTGATCAAATTGCAAGAAAAAAACCAGATATATTAGGTCTTCAAGAAGCAGCAATATGGCAACTTTTGTTACCTCAAAATTCTGAAGTAGCAGTAGAGTATGATTTGGTTTCGATCCTTCTCAAGGAGTTAGAAAAAAGAGGATTGTATTATGAAGTTTTAACAATATTAGACACTACGGACGCTACGTTACCTAGTAGCACCGGCTTCAACGTTCGATTTGTAGATCGAGATGCGATTTTGGTGCGAAAAAATTCAGGACTTAAGTTCTCAAATATACAAACAAAGATTTTTGAAGCTTTTCTTCCCGTTCCAGTTGGCGGTAATGTTGAAAAACTCCTGTTTGGTTTTATATCTGTTGATGTTGAAATATCTGGAAAGAAATTTAGACTCGTAAATACTCATTTACAACCCGTTACACCTGAAATCCCCCAAACACTTCCAATACAACTCGCTCAAGCTAGCGAACTTTTAACTGGCCCAGGAGCGACTGATCTTCCCTTAGTATTCATAGGGGATTTCAACTCAAATTCTGACGGCAGTGGTCCATCTTACAATCTTTTGATAAATGCTGGATTTAAAGATACATGGACTATCGCAGGAAAAGGAAATGGATTAACATGTTGCCAAGATTCTAATGTATTAAATTTGATCTCGCAACTATTTGTTAGAATAGACTTAATTCTCTTTCGAGGCGATTTCAATGTTGAAAAAGTGGACGTTGTAGGAGAAGAGCAAGAGGATCGTACACCAACGGCGCTATGGCCTTCTGACCATGCAGGAGTTGTGGCTAGCTTGATTCTTCCCTCCTAAAGAAAAGATTATATTAAAAGACTCTGATAAATAAAGGATACAGTCAGAGAAATATGAATAACGATAAGCTGCTACCCCCATAAAACAGATGATTTATCTGATCGTGTTTTATATGGTCCCCTAACTATAGGCGGTGATATTGTAATGGGATCTATCATAATTTATTTAATTAACTATCGATAATGAGACATTATGTTAACTGAATATGTATAGAATATACATCACAAATTTTATTAGACAAGTATACAAGCCAAATTACTTGATTTGAATATAAATAATTATATTATGTTTCAAAAAAAGGCGGTGAATTATTTTGAACTCATATTTTTCAAAAGCAAAGAGATGCTGTCCTAGGCTTTTCCCTGCTTTCCCACCTGCTGTTCCTCCTATTATTGTGAAAGCTAAATTTCTTTATGTATCTAGTACTGACGGCGACATCGATGATGACACTATAGAAATTTATAATATTATCAATCCTACAACTCCTGTACGCGTAGGAGAATTTGCATCTATAACTAGTTTAGGTCCTGCGGGATTAGCTATTACAGGTACTACTCTTTATATCGCAAATTTAGGCGATGGTGTAGAAATTTACAATATTACTAACCCTATAGCCCCTATACGCATAGGAGAATTTGGGACAGCAGATTTAAATGTTCCTGATCAATTAGCTATTACGGGTACCACTCTTTATGTCTCAAATGGTGGTGATAATACAGTAGAAATTTATAATATTACTAATCCTACGTCCCCTGTTCGTATAGGCCAGTTTGGCGCTGGAGATTTAAATGGTCCTTCTGGCATGACTATTACAAATTCCACTCTTTATGTAGCAAATACTGGAGATAACACAGTAGAAATTTATAATATTACCAATCCTATGGTTCCTATACGAGTTGGCGAATTTAACGCAGGAAATTTAAATATTCCTGCAGGATTAGCTACTATAGGTACCACTCTTTATGTAGCAAATGCTGGAGATAACACAATAGAAATTTATAATATTATCAATCCTACAACTCCTGTTCGTGTAGGAGAGTTCGGCGCTGAAAATTTAAATGGTCCTGCTGTATTAGCTATTACAGATACTACCCTTTATGTAGCGAATGTTTTCGGTGACAATATAGAAATTTATGATATTACTAATCCTACAACCCCTATACGTGTAGGACCGTTTGGTGCTGGAGATCTAGATTTCCCTAATGGATTAGCAATTTTTACAGTATTCGGATACGACCACCAATAACGATGATTATGTAAATAAGCTGTCCACATGGGCAGCTTTATTTTATGTTTCCACATAGCGTAGGTTATTTTGCAAAATGCTGGTGGTATCCCTATACAGTTACTCATAATTTTCGAACTGTGTAACTCAAAAGAGAAAGTTAAATGAAATCAATGATACCAAGGGATTCAGCAAAGAGTTCAGTTACACACAATATAAGATATGGGTAAGTGGCAGTATCAAGGTATCGAATGGTGTATATACATAAATATAAAATGCAAGGGGGAGGTAATTGTGATTCATGTTAAATGAAGAACTATTAGAAGCAATAATTAGATACAAAAGGAATACTGGAAGAAATCCTGATGTGTTAAAGCTAAATCCAACTTATTTTAGAAATATTCTAGAAGAATTGAATTATCCACAGTGGATTATAAAAAAGAAAATGACAGAAATGAAAAAAAGTATATTCGGTGTATCAGTGAAATTAACAGATGCAGTGGGAAAATTTGAACTATGAAAAAGTTGGCAGAGTCGTGACCGCTTTTTGGCAGGAAATGTGCCGGTTATTTTGTAATTAACGTGTTATATTTGTATTGTGGGAAGTGGCGGGAAACACAACTCATTATGTTGTTTTTTAAATTCTAAACGGTTCGTAATGATGGCGCATAAAATCCGAAACCAGCAGATGGTAACGATTGAATGATACCGTTATTAAGGAGAGCTTTTGCTCTTCTTCCAGTTACTTAATAATGCATAAAAAGATTGGTGCAGCAATATTAGGTGATTGGAAGAAGGGTAAAACTTCATTTACCTTAATTAAAATACAAATAAATAATTGATATCAGAGCATCCATAACGGGTGCTTTCTTCTTTGTTATATAGAAAATACATATTAAACGTATTTAAATACGTTTAATGTGTAACATGAATTGACCAATGGTACAGATATTAGATGTTAAATGTACCGTGAAACTCTTGGAAATACAATGATGGGAAATTATAATGATATTGATATATTACGGGAGAAGGCGGAATTGTAGGAGTAAAGGGAATGTGCCCAGGTTGCATACCATATTGACCATATGAAGGATATTGAGGTAAATGTTGCCAAGAAGAAGCTGGAGCTACAACAATCCTCATCGGTAAAGGATTCATAATATAATCACTCCTAAAGTAGTATTCATGTAATAGGGTATGCGCTTACTGAATATAGATGTGCACAATCTAGGCCTATAAACATAATAATTAACGAACAGAAAATACGGTTACTAATCTTATGATGTGTCCATTAGGGATGTTTTATTTTTAGAACAAACATGTGTATAGCAATTAGAGCAGGCGCTGCCGTGATCTGGGTGGTGTCTTGTTTGTTGTTAAGGAAAGATAAGCGCAAACGTGTTGCATTTATTATGAGGTGATACATATGGAATTAGAATTATTAAATGATTTAACAGCAGAGTTAAAGACACGAGTTTTATCTGATGCAGTTACATGGGAATTAATTAATATTATTGTATTGGATCATTTAGAGAGAATGACAGATAAAACAAAAATGAATGAAATGGGTATAGGGATGTATGGTGTTAAATGGGAAGATGTTAATTTGAAACCATATGCAGCGCTAGATAATGTTATTGGTGTTAATGATGCCCATCTTATTAGCGGCCTTTCTCCTGGTCATATAAAGAATCTATGTGCAGCAGGTGCTATTGAATCCAAAAAGGTCGGCAATACGTGGATTTTAGATAATGAGAGATTTAGAGTATGGTTTGAATGCTCCCAATTAAACGAAACAAACTCAACACAACCCAAATATTGTAAGGGGTGATGGTATTGTCAAATGTGCAATATACTGCTCATGCAAATAATGGTAGTAAAGATGCTACAGAATATGTAAATGCATTAGCTTATATATCTTCATTTTTGTTAGCTTATTCTGATCAGAAAGTTATCGATAAATTGCTAACTCAATCCAATGAAAAAGAAACTGAACTAATTAATGGTATTTTAAGTGGATTGCAACTGCGTTTGTCCGAAAACTAGTGTCTCAAAAACAAAACATTATGAGACACTGAATATATGGGCCTTAAAACCTATAAAAATGGTATAACAAATGTCTCAAAACTATGTATCAATTAATAATTGATTTTGATACAGGAATTTGATACACTTTTTATATCAAATAACAAGGGATGATGGTGCATGATATTCGGATATGCTAGGGTTTCTACTAAAAAACAAAATTTAGATATGCAATTGGATGAATTAAACCGTTATGGTTGTGAAGAAATAGTTACAGAAAAAGAAAGTGGAGCGAAAAAGGACAGAAAAGAGCTTCAATTATTACTTGGCAAACTTCGCAAAGGTGATACATTGGTTGTTTACAAGTTAGATCGTTTAGGAAGAACCATGCACCAGTTAGTTAATTTATTGCAAGAATTTAATGATAAGGAAATTCACTTTGTTTCTATTAAAGATGGTATTGATACATCTACAACAATGGGAAGGTTTTTATTTCATATATTTGGTGCAATGGCTGAAATGGAACGCGAGGTTATTAATGAACGCGTTGTTAGTGGTGTAGCTGCTGCAAAAGAACGAGGAAAACAAGGCGGTCGCAAACGTGCTCATACTCCGGAACAGATAGAGGGTATGCTAAAAATGGTTGAACAAGGGTTACCTAAAGTTGATGTCTGTAAGATGTTCAATGTCTCAAGGGCAACTTTATATAGATACATAAATGAAGAAGAAAAAAATACGAAAAATTTGAAGTAGCGAATTCGCTGCTTTTTTATTTTGTGAAGCGATTAGCGTGAGGTGGTGTAAATGGAAGGAGAAACTATAAACGTTCCTACATGCTCTGTTTGTAATGAACCCTGCATGTGGACATTAAAAATGCCATTAACTATTACTCATTTTGATAAAACATATCTCCGTGAAGCAAATGCGGATAATGCTCATATATGCATTGAGTGTTTAGAGAAGGAAGTGCAAATAATTGGATAAGGGGGCAGGTGTTATGTAATTATGGCCAGACAACGAAGTCCAGACCGTAACAAAGCGTATGAAATATTTAAAGAACATAATGGTGATATTACGAATCGTAAAATTGCCGAATTGTTGTCTACATCCGAAAAAACTGTAAGTGAAAAAACGGTTGGCGGATGGAAATCCAAAGATGGATGGATAGACAAATTAAATGGAGTACTCCATAAAAATGAACGGAGTACTCCAAAGAAAGATACGGAGTACTCCAAAAAGAAACCAGGAGCACCCAAGGGTAATAAGAACGCTGTAAACAATCGTGGTGGAGCCAAAAAGGGTAATAAAAATGCTGTTGGTAATTCTGGTGGCGCTGCTCCACTACGTAATGGTAATGCAGCTACTCATGGTTTATATAGAAAGTATTTACCGCAAGAAATATATGATCTGAAAGAAGAATTAAAAGAAGCAGTTAACAATGATTCATTATCAATCATTTGGGATAGTATTATGCTGCAGTACACTCAAATCATTCATGCTCAACGTATCATGTTTGTTAGGGATAAAGAGGACATGACAAAGGAACTGCGAAAGAAAAAGCTTACCGAAAGCGGATTCGAGGAAGAATGGGAAATTCAATTCGCCTGGGATAAGCAAGCTAGTTTCTTAAATGCTCAATCGAAAGCTATGTCAACGTTAGTAACTCAAATTGAAAAGTATGATAGGTTAGCTAATACAGAGGAACAAAAGCTACGCATTGAGAAACTCAAGAAAGAAATTGCTTCTATTAAAGTTGATGGTGACACTAATCAGAATACTGAAGACTGGAAAGAGTCACTTATGAAGATAGCGGAGCGCAGACGTAAACAAAAGGAAGCTGAAGCTAATGGATAATACGGCTTTTAGTGAATTTATGGAGATTATCGATGTTTATTGGGATGATCCGGTTGCGTTTGCCGAGGATATGCTGAATTTTTATCCGGATGAATGGCAGAGAAAAGTTCTTATGGATTTGGCACAAAGCCCAAAGGTTTCAGTGCGTTCTGGCCAAGGTGTAGGTAAAACAGGTCTTGAGTCAGTTGTTGTTATCTGGTTCCTCTGCTGTAGGCCGAATCCAAAAGTTATTTGTACAGCTCCTACAAAGGAACAGTTATTTACTGTACTTTGGGCCGAAATAGCGAAGTGGTTAGAAGGTAGTGCAGTTAAAAATCTACTTAAATGGACTAAAACACGAGTATACATGATTGGTAGTGAAGAACGTTGGTTTGCTACTGCTAGAACGGCAACAAAGCCGGAGAATATGCAAGGTTTTCACGAAGACTATATGTTATTTGTATGTGATGAAGCTTCTGGTATAGCAGATCCTATTATGGAAGCTATACTTGGTACTTTATCTGGCGCAGAAAATAAATTGTTTTTATGCGGAAACCCAACAAGAACAAGCGGTGTATTTTATGATTCTCATAATCGTGACAGAGATTTATATAAAATACATAAAGTCTCTAGCTTAGATAGCCCTCGAACCAGTAAAGACAATATAGAAGTATTGAAAAAGAAATATGGTGAGGGTTCAGATGTTTGGCGTGTACGTGTACTTGGTGAATTTCCTAAAGCAGAAGCAGATGCATTTATCCCGTTAGAAATTGTAGAGCAAGCAGCATCTTGTAAAGTGGAGCCAACTGGTGAAACACTTGACTTAGGTGTTGACGTTGCGCGATTTGGTGATGATGAAACTGTAATTGTTCCAAGGATAGGAAATAAAGTCTTTAAATTATTAAACCACTATAAACAAGATACTATGGAAACTGCTGGTCATGTATTGAAATTAGCTAAGGAATACATGGCAAAGTACAAGCAGTTAAAAAGAGTGGATATAAAAGTCGATGATAGTGGTGTTGGTGGTGGTGTTACGGACAGATTGAAAGAAGTTATTAAATCTGAACGATTACCATTCAAAGTATATCCGGTTGTGAATAACGGGAAGCCGCTTGATGATGAGCATTATGATAATGCAGGTACAGAAGGTTGGGCCGTTGTAAGAGATTTACTTGAAGAGAATATGAAAGCATTTATACAGGGTGAAGAACCTACAATGGAGATTCCAAATGATGAAAAAATGATTTCTCAATTTTCTAGCCGTAAATACAGAATAACAAGTAGAGGTAAGATTGCATTAGAGCGAAAAGAAGAAATGAAGAAACGCGGATTGCAATCACCCGATAGAGCAGATGCTATAGTTCTAGCCTTCTATAAACCGAAACTAGTTATGGGCGGTAAGGTTAAAAGAGTGTAGTCGGACATTTATTGTTCGGCTATTTCTTTTGATCTCTATTAATAGAAGAAAGGAGGACACACAAACGGTATGAGCAACAAGAAAACCATTAAGAATGTAAAAGTATTTGGTATTAATAAAGCAGTAGATGACCCAAAAAATAGGGAAGACAACAGTAAGCAAATGACTGTAGATCCATTCGCGCAAATATATGGCGATAAAGGGTTGGTTAAACCACCTTATGATATGTCGGTGCTGTTGGAAATAAAGGAAAGTAATCCAATCCATTCTGCTTGTATTAGCGCAAAAGTCGATGATATTGCAGGTGTTGGTTTCGATTTTGCTCCTTTTGAAGAAGTGAAAGAAGCGAATCAGAAGCAATATAAAAGGTTAAAAGAATTTATGCGGAATTGTAATCCAGAAATGACGAGCTCAGAAATTCTTAGAGCTGTATGGGATGATTATGAAACTGTTGGCTGGGGGATTATCGAAGTTGTTCGGAATCAAAAAAACGAACCATCGGAACTGTACCATATTCCGGCGCATACGGTTCGTGCTCATAAGGATAAAGTCCGATTTGCTCAAATTGTAAATAACAAAGAACGATGGTTTAAAAAGTTCAATTATCCCGATGATTTCTGTCTTGCTGATGGTAGGGCGATAAATGCAGAGGATGTTGCAGAAAGCGGAACAGAAAAAGCTGGAGAAGTAATTGTTATTCGTAAATTCGGTTCGCGTTCTTCTTATTATGGGATACCTAATTATGTTAGTTCTATCGGCTCAATAGTAGGTTCTCAAGCGGTGAGAGATTACAATATTAACTTCTTTACAGGAAAGACAATTCCGGATGCTTTGCTATTTCTTGAGGGTGTTGATGAAATAGATGATGGAACGGAAAATGAACTAAAAGCATTTTTCTCTGCAGAAACAAAAGGAGAACATCATAAATTGGCCGTTGTCCCCGTACCGCCAGGGGCAAAAGCTAGATTAGAAAAAGTTAGTCCAGATGTAAAAGAAGGCAGTTTTCGTTTATATAAGCAGGATAGCGCAATGGAGATATGTGTGGCTCATCGTGTGCCGCCTTATCGTATCGGCTGGGCTATGACAGGCTCATTAGGACAAACAACCGCTAAAGAAATGAACGAGATGTACAAGCGTTCTATTATTGAGCCTGGACAAGGAATATTAGAACATCGATTAAACTATCAATTATTTCGTGTATTTTCTGAAATACTCGGTGGATTAGATTGGTATTTCAAATTAAACGAAATTGATACAGATGATCGTGAAGCTGATATGCAATATGCGGCAGATGGTTATGAGAAACGTATATTAACACGGAATGAATCTCGTAAAGTAGTAGGTTACGAACCTGTAGCAGATGGAGATACATTCTTTGAAGGTGGTCCATCCGTTTCTCAAATAGAACCAATTGCAAAAGCTGCAGATAATGAGCAAGATAACTTAATTGCTATTAATGCATTTAGGGAAAAGCATGAAGAAATAGAGAAAGCTATGCAAAAGAAGGTAGCTGATTTTTTTCTGAGCAGGGAAAACGGCTTTTAAACCTGCTTCCCGTAATTCGTATTAATAAAGCAGATGAAGAGATTGATTTTGTAATTACAGAAGCAGAAGTTGATGAATTTCTGGATAGTGTTGATTGGGATGAGGAACGACAAATGTTTGTCGATGAAGTCACGGACACACTACAGGATGATGTAACAGAGTTTGTACAGAGTACTATAGCTTCTAACGGTTTACCCTGGATGGTATTAGATCCAATTGGTGACGTTGCTGCAAAATGGGTAGCTACTTACGCTTTTGAATTAGCAAAGGGAATCCATGAAACTACTAAAGATAGATTAAGAGAAACAATGTTAAAGAATCTTAGTGAGGGAATGGGGGTCGATGCATTAAGTGTTTCTATTGCAGATGTAATGTCAGAAGCAAGTAACTACAGAGCAATGATGATTGCACGTACAGAAACTACATATGCAATGAATTACGGCAATTTAATTGCTTATAAGGGCGCAAATAGAAACAAGAAAACATGGCTTACAGGAAATGATGAGCGTGTTTGTAAAGAATGTGGTGGTTTACATGGGGAAACGGTAGATATTGATGATCTATTTAGTAATGGAAAGATGTGTCCGCCGGCTCATCCGCATTGTCGCTGCACAATGATTTCAGAAGAGTAATAAAATACACCTATTTGATTGGGGTTTCATCGTCAAAACGTATACGGCTTTAAATTGGCTGCATGCGTTTTGACAGTGGAACCCCAATATTTATAGGGAAGGAGGTAAAACAATGGCATACGAACTAAAAAACGCCGAGATTAGTTATATTTCATTGGTTACAAAAGGTGCAAATGGTCGTCAATTCGCCATTATGAAGAGTGCAACTGATAAACAACCAAATATATCAAAGCAAGTTCCAATCCTTAAAACAGAGGAAGAGAAGCAGCTGGTTACAGGCGTGGTATACGAACCGGATGTAGAGGATTCACACGGGGACACAATGACCGCAGAGGAAATTGAAAAGGCTGCATATACCTTTATGGAAAATTACCAACACATCGATAAACAACATGATGAAATTGCTGGTAAAGGGACGGTTGTTGAAAACTGGATTGCTAAAAGTGATATGACAGTAGGCGAACAAGAAGTAAAAGCAGGAACATGGCTTATGACTGTTCGTGTTGATGATACAGACACCTGGGAAGAAATTAAAAAGGGTGATGTAACTGGCTTTTCAATGGGTGGATTTGGTGAACGTGTAGAAATCACGAAAGCAGATGATCTTACTCATGAAGAGAAAGGTATTATTCGTAAAATGGTCGGTTTCTTCAAAGGTGAAAAACACGATATTAAAAAAGGAGAAGTAAAAGATCGTTTTTTAGACGAAAGACAGAACCGCGATTTACGTGCCGTTTTTAATTTGTTCGAAGATGTGTTCTATTGGGAGATTTGGGAAAGTAACCCCGATATCGACCGAATGACGGCTGCTCTTGATGATATGAAGGACATACTTTCTTCTATTAAAGGTGGTTATACCATTGCGAAATCAGAAGGCAGTGTACAAGCAGAAAGCATCGTTTTAGAAAGTATTAAAAAAGCGGGGAAAGTATTATCCCAAAAGAATCATACAAAATTAGATGAAGCATTAGCTTTAATTACTGAAATAAAAGAAGCTGCTTCACCACAGGAGGAAGATGAAATGAAAGCAGAAGATATTGCAGAAATTGTTAAACAAGCAGTAGAACCACTAGCTACTAAGTTAGAAAAGATTGAAAAACAGGTGAATGGTGAAGAGGTAGAACCGACGCCAGAAGAGCAAACAGAGGAAGAAAAAGCTGCAGCAGTTATTCAAAAAGCATTAGAACCAATTACAAAGCGGCTTGAAAATATCGAAAATGCTGCTTCTATCCGTAAAGGTTTAGATCCAGATGAAGAGTTCACACCAGGAAAACAACCAATTAAAAAATCTGTATTCGCAAATCTTAACTTGTAATATAAGGAGGAATTATTAATATGAGCACAATGAACAATCAAGATTTAATGAAACGTTTATCAAAAATCGAAAAAACTATTTCAACAGGTTCCCTTTCTAGCGGATTACTAAATCCCGAGCAGAGCAAGGAATTCTTCCGAATGGCATTTGATTCAACACCATTCTCGCAGTTACACCGAAAAGAAATGCGTAAAGCGAAGCAAGGTGAGTTAGACAAAATTGCAATTGGCGGACGTATTCTGCGTAAGAAAACAGAAAACAAAGATGATGAATACCGTGCTGGTGTTAAGACTTCTAAAATTGAGTACCATACAAAGGCTATGCGCTTACCTTGGGAAATTACAGAAGAAACTCTTCGTGAAAACATTGAAGGTGAAGGTTTCGAGGATACTGTAATGACTCTTATGTCAACTCAATTAGGTATTGATTTAGAGGACTTGCATTGGAATGGAGACACTGAATCTTCTGATCCGTTCTTATCGATCAATGATGGTTGGTTAAAGAAAATTAAAAAATCGTCAGAATCTCATATTGTTGACCACGCTAAATTAGTAACTGGTACAGGCGAAGCGGTAGCAGCGAATGGATTTGGTAAAGGTTCTATTTTTGCTTTATCTGGTGCAATGCCAAATAAATATAAAAATAGCAATCTACGTTGGATTATGTCACCGAACCGTAGAGAGAAATGGATTGAGTATTTAACAAACCGTTCTACAGGCGCTGGTGATGCTGCATTACTTGGAGCTGGTGACCAAGTTAATAAACCAATGGGATATGGCATTGTTACTGTTCCATCTTTAACCGATGATGTAATCATGCTTGCTGATCCACGAAACTTTATTGCGGTTAATACATACGAGACTCGTGTCCGTAAAACAACCGAGGGTGAAAGTGCAATCATGGAAGATAAACGATTCTATGTAATTCACTTTGATGACGATGCTGTAATTCAAGAAATGGATGCAGTAGCAATCCTAACAAATATTCCGGATACGTTTGGAGCTTAATATCCAGGCGTATTTTTTATGGAAATAAACCCTTTGTTATTGGGGTTTTGAATGTATACTTTTTTAATATTTTCTTGTTTTTAATGGAAAACGAGATGTAACCAATAAAACCAACAATACGAATGTAAACTTTTATTCAATAGTTTACATTCGTGAAAGGGGTGTTAATTATGAAAGTAGTTACGCTGCGATACGGTGGTACTTACACCGCTTATGGACAAAAGTTTAAGAATGGCCAAGAAGAAACAGTTGCAAATGATAAAGCTGATTACCTTGTAAGTACTGGACATTTTGAACTTGTAAAAGAAGTCGATAAGAAGGAGAAAGAAACATAATGATTATTACCGTACAGGACATTAAAGACCGCGTAAATGTACAGAAGATGCCTGATACAGTAATTCAAGAACTAATAGATTACTATGCGGTTATTGCTAAGAAGTATTTAAGAATTAAGCCGGAGAATCCAATGAAAGAAATCATCCAAACAAGTAAATTAGCCTGGCTTTCTTTTCCTGCTGAATCTATAGCAAAAGTCACTCATGTTAGTTCGAAACAAGATATGACCAATTCTATTACTGTAAATGGCCGTAATGTTTATGGTTTATCCGAAAATCAATTGTATGAATTCGAATATAAGATACAAGAATATGATGATCTGCAGGTACTTATGAAGAAATGCATTATTGATTTGGTTGTTTCTGCAGTAGTTCGTGCTAACTTACAACGAAAAGGTATGAAGACATCGGAGAGTATAGGGGATTATTCGTACCAGATTAGCCCAGAAACGCTAGATGAACCAGCTACAAACAATAAGATACTCAATGGTTTAAAAGGCTTTAGAGCAAGAGTTAAGCCGGTGATGGCTACATGAATACGTACTTCGATGATGGAGATATGGATGATTTATATATTCATGAGGTAGTAGTAAAACGAAAAATGAAAAATAAACAATCCTCAGGTAATTATGCAGAAGTAGATGAAGACGTTTATGAGAATATGACTTGTCGTGTAACTACTAATTCTGCTGCTGATAATGAGAGGTTTAAGCGTGATAAACAAAATTTCGATACAACCTTTAAGATATATGCACCTGCTTCCTACAAAATTAAGCCTAATGATCGTATCCATTTCAAAAGTGAAGAATTAGGCGTTGATTATATGTTTGAGGTAAAAGGCGAACCACGTAATCCTGCATTTATGAATCATCACATTGAAATTTATTGTGAAAAGGTATGATTCTATATGGCGAATTCAGTAGAAATTGAGTACTCAAGCAATATGGAGCAAGTAAAGACGCATATTAATGCTATGTGTGTTGAAAAAGTTACAGCAGCATCTATTCATTTACAAAATCAAGTTAAGAAGAATCTCACAGGTAGCCGTAGTGGTAAACAATACAAAATACCTCATACGAGTCGGAAATATACTGCTTCTAAACCAGGTGAAGCACCTGCTGTTCGTACCGGTGACTTGTTAAATTCAATTAAATACAATGTTAAACGGTCTCAATCAGAGGTATTGGGTGCAGTAGGGAGCGATTTGAAAAAAAGCAATATGGCTTGAAACTGGTACAAGTCATATGGAAGCCCGTCCATTCCTATTAAAATCGTTTGAAAAAGAACGTAGAGAACTTAAAAGAATGATGGGAGGGTAATAGATGTCTAATGCTATTGCAGCTATTAGAATGCTTGTAGAGAACGATGAAATAATAAAAGCTAATCTATCAGAATATGGTGAAGGCGAGGACAAAGGCCCTGCTCTTACATTCCAAACCGCACAAGATGATATGAACATGCCTTATGCAGTTATAAGAATTGAAGCAAATAATCCGGATGACGTTGAAATTATAGACCGAATGATTCTTAATTTTGATGTGTATTGTGATAACGGGGATTATGATAAGGCAAATGCAATTGCTACACGTATTGAGAAGTTACTAGATAGAGAAGTCGGTTTAAAAGATGATGGGATAATTTCTATACATCGCGCAGGTAGTATCCCTGTACCAGATGAAGACCCATCTATCATTCATATAAATGTAAAATTTCTTGTCCGAACCATGCGAACGGACTTGTATTAGGGGGTAGGACAAATGAGCTGGAAATTAATTAATGGTGTCCGTGAAGGGACCACTGATAATTTTGTTATCGGTCCTGGTGTCATGTACAAAGGATTTAAAAGTGTAAAAGAATTAGGTGAACTTGTAGGAGCGACTACAGGCGGAACTAAAGTGGGATTTGATCGTGAGTATTATGATGCAGATATTGATGGTGTACTAGGTAAAATGGTGCGCGGTAAGTGGTTATTAAAAGATGAACCGCATGTAGAACTTACATTAGTAGAGTTCACAAAAGAAAACCTGCAGTTAGCTTTACCTGGGATGACGGTAGATAGTACAACTGAACCAGATTACGATATTATGAAGCCTTCAAATGATATTCCAGATTCGAATTACCATGATATCGCATTAATTGGTATGATTTCGGGTAGTGAATCACCTGTTATATTCGTAATTCGTAATGCAATGGTTGTTTCTTCTATTGAGGTGGATTTAAAAGACGGTAAAGGAACGGTTGGTTTGAAGTGTAAATTTATCGGTCATTATAGTGAAACTGCACCAACTACACCACCATACGAGATCTATTTACCAAAGAAAAAGAAAGCAACAGTACAAAAAGCACCGGCTACCGCATAAATGGTAGTCGGTTTTCTATTGCATAAAACGAGCTGAATACAAAAAAAGGAGCGGACAAAATGACTTCTATATTAGAAAAAATGATGAATACAGGTACAGAAATTACAATCTTAGGCGAAAAAGTAACAATGCGACGATTAAATGTAACAGACGTTTGGCGATTCGCTAAGATTATTTCGAAGGTTGGACGCAGCGCGATGGCCAACTTCGCTGATTTCGGAAAGGATAAGCAAGAAATGGATGAACTAACAAAAGCAGCAGATTCTCTTCCGGAAGATGAGAAACAAGCGTATTTAGCTGCACTTAAAGAGAAACAGCAACAAAAAGGGTTAGAATTCGCTTTCCGTGTTTTAACGATGATTCCTGCTTGTGAGGATGATTTCACAGAGTTCTTTGCAAGTTTATTAAAGGTAGAAGCTGCAGAGTTTCGTCAATTCCCTCCAGAAGCAATGGTCGCTGTTATACAGGGCTTATTAGAAAGTGAAGACTTAATGACTTTTTTCAACCAGGTCAAGGGACTCGTGAAAATTCAGAGCGAGAAATGGAGCAAATCAGCAGCGGCTCCAATCCTGGCGTAGACGAAAATACAGATGAATATTTAGAGCAAGCCGAACAAAATATGTTACGTGCTTTCGATAAAATACAGAAACGGTATGGATGGACAGATGATTATGTCTTATCTATACCGTATTCGCGTTTAATGGACTTATTTTCTTTCATAGCAAAAGAGGAACAACAAGAAGAGCTAAATGAGTGGAAGAAGATGGCGTTCATTGGCTTTCAAACTCGTCAGCTTGAAGAAGGTACTACTTTCAATGATTATCTTCAAGCCTTTGGTCTCACTGACAACCAGGGCGATAAAGAATTGTCTTATGAAATGGGTGAAGTATGGACGAAAGAAGAATGTGAAGCGCATGTTGAGCAGATTATGGCCCACTTCCAAGAAGACGAAGACGATGAAGATGCAGAATAAAATGGTTATCGGCCCCGTGAAAGGGGGTGCGTAAATGTTAGCTGAAATGTTCCAACTGTTCGGAACGATTGGTATTAAAGCAGAAGGCGCTTATAAAGATTTACAACAATTCGAAGATCGAGTACAAAAGACTGCAAATGGAATGCATGATAAATTTCAAAAGGCAGGGGAATCAATTAGTCATGTAGGTAACAAAATGAAAGATGTTGGTACAAACATGACAACGGGTGTTTCCTTACCTTTAGCTGGTATCGGTGCTGCAGCTGTAAAAGTGGCTTCTGATTTCGATACTTCTCAAAGAAACATCCAATCTTCTTTAGGTCTTACTGAAAAAGGTGCTGAAAACCTTGGTAAAATCGCAAAAGAAACTTGGAAAGATGGATTTGGCCAAAGTATTGAAGAAGTGGATCAGTCTCTTATAAAAGTGTATCAGAATATGAAAGGCGTTCCTCACGAAGAATTAGAAGAAGCTACAAAAAGCGCTATGACATTGGGTAAAACATTTGATTCTGATATCAATGAAGTAACTCGTGGTGCAGGGCAGTTAATGAATCAGTTTGGTATTTCTTCCAAAGAAGCATTTGATTTATTTGCTGCTGGTGGACAAGAAGGTTTGAACTATTCAAATGAAATGTTTGATAATGTGGCCGAATATGCACCATTGTACAAACAAGCCGGCTTCTCTGCTAACGAGATGTTTACCATTATGGCAAACGGTACTCGTGATGGCAGTTATAATCTCGATTACATTAACGACCTTGTAAAAGAGTTCGGTATTCGGGTACAGGATGGTTCTAAAGGTGTATCTGATGCCTTTGCTGAAATGTCACCCCAAACACAAAAGGTCTGGGATAACTTTAACAAAGGTAAAGGAACTTCTGCAGATGTGTTTAATGCCGTCTTAGGTGATTTAAGTAAGATGGACGATAAAGTAAAAGCAAACCAACTTGGTGTTGCTGTATTCGGTACAAAATGGGAAGACATGGGTGCTCAAGCTGTCTTAGGTCTTAATAATGCAAATGGTGCGTTAGGCGATGTCGAGGGCACAATGGGAAAAATGCAGAAGACGCAGCAAGAAGCTTTTGGTGTTCGTTGGCAAAAGTTAATGCGTACTACAATGGCATCTTTAGAACCATTAGGACAAGCTATTTTAGATATTGCAGAAGTGGCACTTCCTCCAATTATTAAAGCAGTAGAAGTTGCTGCAAAAGCATTTAGTTCTATGCCTAAGCCAATTCAAATTGGTGTTGTAGCAATTTTAGGTATGGTTGCTGTATTAGGTCCATTAGTTGCCATGATGGGCTTTATGACAAGTGGAGTAGGTGCATTTGTTGGTTCATTAAGATTCCTAGTACCAATACTTACTAAAGTGCCATTATTATTTACAGGTATTCTTAAAGTCGGCCCTAAACTTATCGGTATGTTTGGTGGAATTGGGAAAGCTCTAGCGCTGTTGGGCAGATCCATGATGACCTTACTGATGAATCCCTGGACGATTGCCATACTAGCAATTGTAGGATTAGTATATCTAATTTATAAAAACTGGGATGACATCGTAAAATACACCAAGAAAGCAGTTAAATGGATTGGCGATGTCTGTTCTAAAGCTTGGGACGCAACCGTAAAAGGTGCAAAAAAGGCATGGAATGGCTTAGGTAAGTTTTTCTCTGGATTTTGGAATGGTACAAAAAAACTTTTCAAATCTGCTTCATCATTTTTGGGTAAAGTCTTAGAGGAAGCTTGGAAATATATAAAACAAAGAATTGAATACAACATTAAAATTTGGAAAAACATTTTCGAATTTGGATGGAACGCTATTAAATTTGTTTTCAATCTAGCATTAAGCGGTTTGAAAAAGATTGTAGAAGGCACATGGAAATTCATTAAGAATAGTGTCCAAAAGGCAGTTAACACCTGGAAAAAAATTTTCTCTACTGGATGGAATGCTATTAAAAGAATTTTCTCTATGGCTTTAGCACTAATAAAGCAGTACGTAAAAACCGAATTCGAAAAAATGAAAAATACAATATCCAGTATTTTTAATACGATTAAGGAAATTGTAAAGAAAGCCTGGGACGCAATTAAATCAACCTTTACTACAGTATTAAAGTTCTTAAAAGATTTTGTGAAATCTTCTTGGGAATCTATTAAAGATACAATTTCTAGCGTTATGAACACAATTAAAAATGTGATTCAAGCGGCTTGGAATTTTATAAAGTTTACAATCATTAATGCAGTTCGTGAATTTGTTGGGTTTGTAATTACTAATTTCAACAAATTATATAACACGATAACTGATGTTGTGGGCGGTATAAAAGAATTTATTGTTAGTAACTTTAAAACTATAAAGAAAGCAATCACTGGTGCATTTACAGGGGTTGTAGATACTGTAAAAGATGTATTCAGTAAAGTTGGTTCTATAGTAAAAAATGTAGCAAAAGATGCAGTTAACTGGGGAAAAGATATTATCGCTGGTATTGGTGAAGGGATGGCTGGAATGGCCGGATGGGTAGCTGATAAAGCGAAAGGTGTAGTAAGTGGAATTCCAAAAGCAGTTAAAAAGTTCTTTGGTATTCGAAGTCCTTCACGCCTAATGATGGAATTTGGTGGATTTATTACAGAAGGTCTAGGTGTAGGGATGGAAAAAATGATTCCTGCAGTAGACAGAGCTTCTGAACTACTAAATAAAGCTGTTGTTCCACCTAAACCAATGAAACTAGTAACTGATGTATCTACTCAAATCGGACAAATGGGCGCACGTTCTGCAGATCTAATCGGGAAAACTGCACATCCATTTGCTGGACAAACCCACGTTGAGAAGAAAACAGATAAAGGCGTTTCAATTCAAAATGCTACATTTAAAGTCTCTGTTGAAAAACTACAATCTGCAGATGACTTTGTAAAAATGAGAAAGCTTCTACAAAACGTAGTTGCTGATGATCTAATGGGAATGGCGGTGCGAAATGTATGAGTATATTAAAAACATTGCATAGAAGAGGTGGTTCATACCATCTCTTAGGAAAGGCTGCAGAGTTAAAAGACACAATACGATATACCATTGATTTTTCATGGCCAGGGACATATAACTTCTCTTTTATGTCCCAAGTTCCTATTGGTTCTGATGGTATGTTACCGGATAAATACTTTATTGTTCGGGTAAATGGTATTGAAAAATTTAGAGCAAGAGGTGCCTATGCCTGGGAATCCAGAGAAATTTTTGTTGGTGCAGGACCACAAACAATTGAATTCACAACAAGCGGTTATGGCGGTGCAGATGTAGCTTATATACGTGACGTTCATTATTACGCTTTTGGATTCGTCCCAAACATCGCAATGATTGAGCAAACAAAAATGCCTAAATCATTAGACGGATTAAAAAACTATAATATTATGCATGGTTATCCCCGTTTCCAAAGTAACGGGAATAAAGGATGCGAAGTAGAATTCAATATTTTATTTAACGATATCAGTTATTGGCGTGATTTCATGAGGGAAATATACCGCCCCCATATTATTACTGGCGATTACGGTACCTATGGGGGTATAATACCGCCGAATGAAGTAGATGCAATACGAAAAGGAACGTTGGTCATAGCAAAATGTAAATTAATATCTATGTCACAAGCAGGAGTAGGAGTTGATGGAATGTGAGAGAAGGATCTATTTCTTTAATTAGAATGTTGGGGAGCTATTTCCAAGTGGGGAATAACTCTCCTAATTTAATTGTTTATATGAAAAAGAGAGACTCTTCTTCTTACGTCCAAATACAACATCGTGTAACAGGCCTAGACGTACAGGAGAACGCAGACCAGTTTGCTAGTACATTTACTATTACCTTTGCGAATGAATACGGTCAAATGGCTCCTGACAACTGGTATGGTAAGTTCTCTTCTATTCAAGAATGGTTTTATAACAGTGAAGTAACAAATACAAACCAGCTATATCCGCAGACTGAATTTAAGGTGTCTATCGGATACGGTGAAGAAGCTTTACCGTATATACATGGTTTTGTATCTGATGTGAAGGTAAATGCCGAAAATGGGACAATCTCTGTAACCTGTACAACATCATATAAAAAGGTTTTACACAAATCAGTTATCCCAACACCAGGATCAGATGAGATCGTAGCACCAACCGGTAATGTTTATGATGTGGTGAAATTCTTTTTTGAAAAAGCCGGAGTTACATTGCATGGTAGCAGAGTAAATATTCCTGGTACCAATCAAAGTTGGATTGTTGAAGGAGCAACCGGAAAGAGATTTCAAAAATGGGATGAAATTGTACGCGATATTATAGATACAACATTCCACTACATCAAACACGAACCAGACGGAAGTTGTACATTTATGAAGATGCCAGACTATGCAATTAACGAACCTGCAAAATTTAGTTTTAGAGAAGGGGAAAATCTTATCTCTTTAGATATGCAGCTAACTGACCAGGACATAAGTAACAGTATTGTTGTTAAATGCGGTGATTACGCAAACGGATTTCTTAATTCGTTTCTATTAAAAAACGTATCGCAAGGTGATTTACGGGAGGAAATGGTAGAGGTTCCTTGGGCGACAACGTTCTTTGCAAGAAGAGCGGTTGCTGCAGCATATCATTTAAAAGCAATCCAGAAGTTCAGAACACTTACAGTCGCAGTAATTGGTGATCCAAGGATTCAATTGTTTGATGTTATTTCTGTTTACAATAGAGATTCTGGCCAACAGTGGAATTACTTTGTTAAAGGAATTAATACAATGATTTCTGCAGATGATGGATTCTATCAAACTTTAGATTTAACTGTTAACTATGGTTATGAACCTGCTCCATATACAGATATAACTGGTATTACAGTAAATGTAGATACATTAAGATTAAAGCTTTGGGATTGGGATGTAGAGGATGGCGACTTATTAAATATTTACTGTAATGATAAATTAGTCGCGGAAAACTATTTCATCCGAAACAATCCAACATATGTTGATATTCCACTTGAATATGGTGTGAATATTATTGTATTTGAAGCAGTTCGAAATCCTAAGGGGATTCTTACAGGACGGTTGCAAGTACTGGATACACAGAACAACATCTTGTTCGATTATGGTTCCTTACCAGATTTATCATTTCCTCGGGTAAATCAAGACAAAGATCACTATTATATCCAACGACCAGCAAAAACTTGGTCTGTTACGAGAGTGAACTAGGGGTGATTCTATGATAATGCAAAAAAACTTATATGATCCAATCATGTATTTGATGAAGGGATTAATCGATAGGCAAATTTATAACGGTGGTAAACCAATGCCTGGGAATGATCCAAATGATGTATTTAAAGAAGGCATGACCGAAGGATATACGCTTATTCGTGACGGTGCCCGCCTATCTGCAGTCGATGGCGATAAATACCTACACTATGATTTGGTTTTCAACGCACAAGGTATGCTAGAAAAGGTCCTTGTCTCTCATAAAGTAACTGGAAAAGAGATGGAGTTACAATTAATATACAATGCACAAAAACAGCTAGAACGTGTGCAACCGCGCCTTCTAAACAAAGGTAACGGTATGCTGTCTGATTTACCAATTCCCGATGTATCGTGATGATGCACGGGAATTTTTTAATACACGAAAAAGGGTGATTATTCTTGTTTGAAACAACCTATTTAGCCGGTGGTCGATTAGATCCGCCTTTTCATCCAACTAAAACAGAACCATTCATACCTGGATTCATTATGGATTCTTTTTCATTCCAAACAAATGAAACTACATATACTGTACCTGCAGATATGGAGCTGTATGCAATAAGTGTAAGTGCATCTATATATGAATTAGATGATAAATGGAGCTTAATTGTGAACGGTAAAACGATTTGTAAAAACATATATACCAAGGATATTCCCGAAGGTATGCACTTTATGGTTTATAAATCTTTAGCAGCAGGAAGTACGGTTCAATTTTCATTTAAAAATCAAGGCATCCTTGATAAAACAGTATGGTTTGAATTGCATTTTTTATCATAAAGGAGGGGTATCATGAGTTTTGCTGTTACATATATGGCGGGCGGTAGATTTGACGCTCCTTATTTCCCTACAAAAACGGAACCGTATATAGAAGGTAGAAGAATCGGAATAGATGATGCTGTTAAGAAAGATGAATTCTCATTACCATTCGATACAGAGTTAATTGCATTCTCTATAGCTGCATCAAATTATAGTGATCGTGATTATTGGAATCTATTTATCGATGGAAAACAAATATTTAAAAATGTTTATGTAAAAGACGTACCAGAAGGATTCAATTTTTCTATTATTAGACCTATTCCGGCTAACGCTTTATTAAAGTTCGAATACCACAATATAACCGGAACATCCAAAGTAGTAAAGCTGAATTATCAACTATTAAGAGATTAGGAGCGTGAAACCTATGGCATATATTGAAAAAATAGTATCAGAAGCAGAATTCCATATGGAGTTAATAAATACCATTATTGGAAATGGATGGAAGAAAGTAAGTGGCTTTTACAAGGTTATTTATAAAGCTACGAAATCAGACGATCCTGTTCATAATTATTGGGCTGCAAAGCATGTAATTTTAAAAAACAACGATGGTGGTTTATACGGAATTGTTCAAGCTTGGAAGTGGACCGCAAAGTCTCAATTAGACATTGATTTTTCTAAGCCTGATGGTAAAACTGCATTTAAAACATACTTAGAAAACAACCCACAATATAAAGATCGTTCATGTATGTATTTATATATGATTGAAAAACTTCCAAGTTATCAAGAGGATAGTGTAATTATTATGGGAGCAGAAGACAAGAAAGAGTTCCAATCCATTCTAGATGTAGAATTGGCCGAAGTGATAGCTACAGAAAAAACAGAAATAAACAACGGAAGACCTTATACATATACCGTTTATGACTATACAGATAAGCCTGATTTGATGATGTCGCCTTGGGTTAAATCTACTTTGAGAAACCCTAAATTGCTAAATATAGACGCTGATACAAATTGGTGGCCAGATTCTTTAGTTCGTATTACAGGACAAGTTGATAAAAATAGAGTTGTCCTACTAATACAAGCAGATAAAACGCCAGCATTTGAAAATAATACTGTCCCTGTAACCCCAGTATACATGGGACGCTTAGAAAGCTATGGAAATGACGACACCATAGCAGATGCTCTTTGGGCTGGAACTGCTTACGATGAAGGTGGAGAAAACTCATCTCACAGCTTTAATTTTGAAAGTAACACGCCATTTAGGGACGTATCGAACTATATGCCACGCACAAAGAAATACCCTAAATCACCAGGTAACGGCATTGATAACGTAATTATTAAACGTTCCCGTTTTGGCGCAAGGTACCAAGCGCATTATATTGCATGGAATATACCAAGTAATATTATGCCACCTGATCGGACAGGTGCTAATGGTGGCCAATATCCTACAGCATGGCAAAGCCATGATAATGACGAATATAAGTATCAATTCAATCCATCTTTATATAGCGGAAGAGTTCATACATCTAGGGCTTATATTGTACATCCAGATGAAGGGGTACGTGGTTATATGCCGTATGTTGTACTTCTCTCCCCGTTAGGATTGCTAAATGGAGATAAATTAAAAGTTAGAAAAAATACATGTCCAGATACACACGACATCTACAGATTCTTTACCGTGGATGCAATTTCACCAATTACAAAGATGCCAGCTACTGCATATCGTCCAGCAGGATTAGGTATTTTCGAGAAAACTATATAGGGGATGAATATAAATGTGGTTCGATAAAATTGTAAATTTACAAACCTTACCTACTGAATTAGAAAAGCTATTTGTAGATCACGGATGGAAACGTGATCTATTTTTCCGTATCCGAAGAGAAACCAGCAAATTCATAGATGTGCGATTATTCGAATCCGCTGGAAGTGATTTGGAGCGTAGAAGATTTGGTTTTGCAGTTGCATACGATACTGCTGATTCTGATTTCGCAGATTCAAGATATGTAGCCACTGAATCGCGATTAGGGGATTTCGGAACGGGAGATGGAAAGAAAACAGACTTCATTATTCCTACTTCTCCAATCATTGCTAGTTCCTTATCTGTTTATATAAATAGTATCTATCAAGAAAAAAACACATATACAGTGGATGGTAGAACAGGATTAATTAAATTTAATACACCAGTAGCAAAAGGAGCCAGAGTTACGGGGGAATATCGTTTAGCTAATGACGCCTATGAACCAACAAATGATATTATTTTCTTCACTTATACACGTTACTTTATTGAGAAGGAAGTTAAAATAAGTGATCCAGATGCAGATTTAGGAAATGGGAATGGTACAAAAACAGTATTTAAATTACCATACCCAGATTTTGATGAAATTCGTTTTGGAGTATACAAAAACGGAACAATTTTAGATGCAAATAACTATACATTTACAGGCGATACAATTATTTTCAAAGTTGCTCCTGCAAGTGCAGACAACATAAAAATCGCGGGTACACGTTTACTAGAATCTAGTAATGGTAGTGATGTAACAGAAATCCTACCCGCAAAGACTTCATTTGACGTACAAAGTACATCTAAAGTCCTAGCTGAAATCTTTACATCCATCAATTTTGTGAATGCTTCTCCATATACAGTCCTAAGTTTGACACCGGAGCAAAGATTTACAAAAGATTGGAAACGTGATTCTGTTGTTTACATGTATGGTAACGCTCATAAAGATCGTGTCGTAATGTTTATGCGAATTGATCCAACACCAAGCCCTGTAAGAGCTTTGTTTGTTCCATTGTACATTGGAAGAATGTATACATTTGATAACAAACCGCAAAAGAATTTAATTATTATGGGCGGCTGCCGTTCTGGGGAAGAATTCAACAATTCTACCAAAAAAATTGGTAATGCAAATATGGACTATGGTGAAAACACATCCGGTGGAAACCTAACGCCTGTTTTGTCTCAATCATTAACTGGATCTATGTATCAGCAGCATTACCTTGCATTTATTACCCATAATGCTGATATTGATAGTGGCCAGGGGCGATTTAATCCTTCTATGTATAGCGGTAAATACCATTTATCACAAATTTACATTGTACATCCTAATGATGGATATGTAGGAAAACTTGACGATGTATACGCAGTACATCCAAAAAATATTCAACAAGCAGATGAGCTTGAAATTGAAAAAACTGTAACAGATGAAGTGATTGGTAAAGGCGATGGAACTAAAAAGATATTCCATTTAGAGCACAAACCAAAAGAAAATACATTAAATCTATTCATGGATTGTAAGGAAGTTCCTAAAACGGATTACGATTATAATCCGGAAGATAAAACTGTAACTTTTAAGGAATACCCTGGTGGTGAAATTCTAGCTAATTATCAAATGGCGCAATTATATCGCTACACACTACCAACAACAGCAGTTTCTCCATTCACAAGTAAGTTTTCGCCTTTCAATCCAATTGGCCTAGCAATCTATAAAGAAGATATTTAAACAAGAAAGGGGGAAGGCAAAAGATGAACGAGAAAAATTACTCGATTGCTGCCCCTTCTTTATTTATAAATGAAAAGAATCATATAGTTTCTGTTAGTCCAAGTCTTTCGTATGAAAAGACTTATTGTGTTTCTATTTCAATTGCTAATCCTTTCGGTGAAAACGTGCATGAGTTTCCTGTAAGTATGCCACCTAATTCAAGATTTAAGGCTGTTAAAGAGGATAATGCAGGTGTATTCGCAACAAGAGTAAACAAAATTAAAGGTGTCTTCTCTGATGTAATTAACCAGGCTTCCAGGGACATTGAAGTTGAAGCAAGTATTACAACGTTAAATGCTTTTGATATAGATCGTAACGTTAATATAGATATTTCTGAAATGGAAAACCTCACACAATCAAGATGCTTTGCAATAGATATTACAGCTGATGAGTCAGCGCAGCAACGCAGCTGTATTTTTGATATGGGCCATGTGAAAGAAGAACTTGCAGATAAACCATTTGATACGCATGAAATAACAATCGTAAATGAATCTATTATGTCTAGAACTACAGACGAATATGAAATGAATGAAGTCATAGAAGAAGAGCTTCTTCATAAGAAAATTCGTGAGTTTGCTACAGAAGTAGAAGAACTTCCCGAATGGGTGAAAGTAGCTCGTGTATTGTATGGAGAAGAATTCTACGAAAGTATATTGGCAGACCGAAAAGAAAAAGAACTGCAGTCTAATATATTTGAGAATGGCACAGGTGAGATTGTAATTAAAGAGTTAACTGCAATAACAACACATCCTTTAGAAATGGCGGATAGATGTATTCATGAAGTGGCTGCTTCTTATGAAGAATATGATTTATTTAACGATCTAGGAATACCTGTTTATTTACCTGATTATGATTTATTTGCAAGAATCCAAAGAGAATTAAAAGCAGATTATACAAAATTTAATACTGCAGATAGAAATATTATTCAAGTTGATGGAGGTTCAATATCATTTGAATTAGCTGAAAGAGAACATATAGAAACAATAGCAGCAGTTCCAACAGACGAAACATTTATACGAAAAAACTTATCTTTGGAACTAGAAACCTTTGATATGGAAGATTCAAAAAGAACTCAAAATGAAGTAATAGCATCCTCTGCACGATATGAACAGGCAAATAAAATTCACTCATGTCACGAAAGTGAAATTGAAGATGAAACACAATCAATTCGAGTTACAAATGAATTAACTGGGGATTCTATCGAAGTATTGGAATCGATGGATAATAAGGGCCGTGAACTTGCTATTGATGTGGTCGATACTGCAGGTGATTTTGTTTTAACTTGGGATCTTATCGCAGAAAACATTATTGAATTTGATAATGCTACTCGTGAAAAAGAACTGATCCATACCATATTAGACAATGAAACTAATGCCCACAAAGTAGTGCCAGAAGTAATAGCAGATTCCATTGAATCACGGGAGTTTAATAGGAAATCACAAAATATCCTTTCATATATTACAACAGATGAATTGAGCACACGAGAAAACAAACAAATTGATGTTATAGAGGGAGAATCCTCTACAGCAGAAAGAAGTGTTATCGAATTAGAAGCCCAAAATGAAGAAATGGATTTATTTGAAGGTATGGGATTACCTATTTATTTACCCGATTATGTTTTATTTGCAAGGGTTAAACGGGAGTTACAAGCAACGACGGTGTTGTCCGATATAATGGATCGTTCCAAAGTTACTATAACTTCTGAAATTGTTGATAGCATTGATATGGAGCGTTGCACACCAAATATCATGACGGATGTGTCCGGAATAATAGATTTTAAAAGACCTGTATTAGAATTAGATTCACAAATTGCTAATGATTATGATGCAGCTGACACACCTGCAAAGCAATCCTTAATCCATGAGCAAGATGTATTTGATGTCTCTCGTCAATTTGTAGCTGATGAAATAAAAGATAATACATTTGATAGAGAAACTAATATAGAAACCGTTGTGGAGGAAGCTGAACAATTTGAGAAGATTCTTGGAGTAGATACTGTAATTATTGAAAGCGAGTCATTTATTATTAATAAATTCATTGATACAGAGTGTATACAATTTGATGAGTTTCTTGTTAATAATATTTACCCTACTGAAATAATTGAAGTTGATGAAAACAGAAAAGTTCAAAAAGAAGAACCGAAATTATGGTTACGTCATAGCCGCTCTTCTTGGTGGACAAATTCTAATTGGAAGAAGACAAGATAAGGAGGAAGAAATGGACATAGGAACAAATTTAATATATCCGGAAAGTGGTTGGGTAAGAAAATATTGTAAACCTGCTAATGTTGGTAGTTTCTTTAAAGGGGTAAATCTTACTGGTAATACAGGATGGTTTTCCGTAGGAGCTGACTATCAAGCAGAGGGTGGAAATGCATTTTATGCAACTGCTGCAGTACCTTCTCCAGAGTTATCTTTTACATTCTTTGGTACAGGTCTTCGGATTATGGCTGGACACGACACAATTCCACTTAGTGAATATTTAGTTATTAAAATTGACGGTAGTGAAGAGCGATATGTAAAAATTTTTTCTAAAACTCCACCATTTACAGTTGTTTATGAAAACCTAAAATTAGAAAACAAAGAGCATACCGTGACAATAAGGACAAGTATGGGATATACAGGGAAGTATACTTTTTTATATGCCATTGATTATTTTGATCCCACCCAAATAACAAAAGGAGTTTCTTTATACAAAAAACAAAGTGGAAAAATCTTCGTAGATGATTTCGATTCTATAAACCCGGAATGGATTATATCACCTTCGGATTCATTTAGTATCGCTGCAAGAAAAGGCTTTATAAGATTGAATCATACAGCAGATAAAGATGTAATGTTACTAATCAACAAACCGGAAGGAGATATAGCAATACAAGTCATTGCTGATTATACTCCTGATGTTGAAGGGGATAAGGGCGGATTGATTATATATCAAAACGCTGATAATAAAATAGAATTTCTTGAATCTCATTCTATTAATAGTTCTAAAGAACACAGAGAATGGCTTGCTACTTCTACTGGTGAACAATGGGACTTTTATAGCAAGGTAGATGCTACCTTTGATTATGCAGATAGCGACAAATTAGAAGCGACTAAAATCGGTGTTGTATTAAAGAAAGGTGTCGCAGATCCATACAAGCCGCTAGATATTGATCGCATCATTATCACGAGTGGCCACAAATTAAAGTTAAGGCAACTGTTCCCAAATAACAGAGTAATTTTAAGAGATGAAAATGGCACCACACTATCTATTAATCAAGTGGGCAAATTAAATACCGGTATAGATATAAACCTACCATCTTTAGAGTTCCAAGGAACTATTGAAGTTTACGATGAACAAAATAGCCTTATAGCAGAAAAGAAAACCCTATTTTATGGCGGTGACATCTATAATATGGGTTCTCCTTTAAAAATCATAATGGACTCTAAAGAATTAAACGATACTGATCCAACTAATTTAGGAAATATGATTGAGGGAAAAAGAATCATTAAAATGATGGTCCAAAATGAAAATTCTGTAGCTGTTCATAATCTCAAAATTTCTATTGAGCAATATATGGAAAAGGTGGGATATACGTGGGCAAATATTTCGTTAGATAGCTTAGCTTGGGTAAAACAAATTTCAATAAATACATTAAGCGCAAATAGTTCTAGGGAGTTTTGGGTACTGGTAACTAAAGATTTAAACTACATTGGGTTTGAACCTATTTTATTTAACATTAAATTGCAACATGATTGAGGTGTTTACATGGGTACTGAAATGAAAATCAATCGTTACAAAGGAACTGTAGGTGATAGTTCATCACCCGTACTTATCGAAAAATCTGAACAAATACTCGTGCAAAACGGACAAACTCAATACCTTTCAATGAATATGGAATACAACAAATTTGATATTCGAACTATTCATGTAACAAACGATAAAGATGTTGAATCTATTATTTCGATTTTTGATAAGAAACAAAACGGACTACAAATATATAAGAGTAATCAAGAGAAGAAAGCTTACGATATATTAGCAATCCCTTGCGAAGATAAAGATACAACAAGTGCTGCTCATGTTTTTATTGAAAACAAAGGAAATGAACCAGCTTTATTTACAATAATCATTAAAGCAGTAAGTTTACAATAAAGGAGTGTCCTCTATGACAGAACATATCTTCAAAAGATTCACACCGTTAAAAAAGAATATATTTAATCTGGTTATTGACGAGATGTTACGTGTTGGCTGGAAACAACTAAATGAAGGAAAACCAACTTCAAATGATGTCTATGTCATGTATTCGAACGGAAATGATGGTAAAAAAAATATCTATATCGAACTTATACCATATGACGGAAGAAACATGGAGGACAGCTCACAAAAATTAGATTTTGATGTGAGATCAACGCTATATTCTGATGCTTTCTTTAAATTTTGTTATGGATATGATAAAGAGAAAGGTCGTGGGACTACTCCGGATCAATCTTGGCCGACTAGTTGGTTCCGTGGAAGGAATTACTCTGATGGTGTTACTTCAAATGGCCCTAAAATCGCTATAGATACTGAGATTGAATTCTATCTATTCGTTGATAAGGAAAAAATTATAACTTGCACAATTCCACCTGCAAGCACAAGATTAGCTCCTGCAGTTACATACATTGGGGTACTAGGAGAATTGATGTTAGAAGAAAAACATGAACCATATACACGCGCTTTAGTTTGGTACGCTAGTGCTTGGAGTGGAAATTATTCAACCCCTTACACCGGGCTTACTTTTAATCGTCCAAAAGGATCTAATGAGACAAATATCTCCCAATCATATCGTAGTACTTGGTTGCAAATACCTACAGGATTAAATCCAAATATCGATAATACCTTTCTACTATCTCCGTTTTATATTTTATCAGATAGTTATGGTGTGCGTGGGAAATTGGAAGGAATATATCGGACTTCAGATGCAAGTATAGTAAGTGGCGATATATTAGAAGTTGAAGTGAATGGGAACATACAAAAATACAAATACGTAAATGCAAGTGGTAGTTATGGTTCCTTACCTGCTCCATTAGCATTTCGTATTGAATGAGGTGATTACCATTACTGTCTTTAAAGGTATTATTTTTGATCCTGAACTCCTATCATTAAAGAGAAATTCAGTTCAAAGAACCGGAAAAATTATTGATGATATTTTTTTTATTGGAAGTAGAAAGTCTCTAAAACGAAACGGAATGATTTTTTGTGAGGATTTAATAGTAAATAATGATTCAAAACAAGAGGTGAACTACCCTCGTCAAGAACCATTAGAGCATTCTTGGAAGAGACTAAATACGTAAATTCTAAGCGTACAACAGTAGGCTTTTTATTTTGGCCAAAATTTGAAAGGAGGTGAGAACTTGGAAAGAATTCACGAACTCATCAAGGCATTGAATATAAGCGATGTTATTACAAGTACTCAATTTAAAGTAGGTGGTGCTATAGGCGGCGGATTAGGAACAATAATTAATTTGTTATACGGTAAAGCGAACTTAATTTGGATATCGATCTATTGCTGGATTATCATGCTTGACTGGATTACTGGTAGTAAAGCTTCAAAGCTAGATGGAACATACTCATCACAATATGGAATTGAGGGCATCACGAGAACCGTGGTGCTTTTATCATTACCAGCTCTTGCACATTTATTTGATATTGCTCTTAAACTACCTGATTTCTTTTTCTTCATGGTAGTCGGTGGATTGAGTTACCACATTTTTAATAGTTTCGCAGCAAACTGTGCACGAATTGGCTGGGAAAAATGGATTCCTGCATGGTTATTAGAAAGTGTAGCATCTGAAATTCAAGCAAAGATACAAAGAAGTGATGCACGAAAAGAAAAACATACTACCAAATAAAAACATACACGCCTTACATAAGGAGAGCATTGTCAAAAGACGGTGCTCTTTTTGTTTGGCAAAAAGGGGAAAATACACAATGAAAAAACCAATTAAACTATTTAGCTCGTTATTTATGACTCTATTACTCATATTTTCGTTTGCTACGGCTTCTTTTGCTGATAGAGTACTAATTATCCAAGACTTACCGAAACAAGCATATCGCTACGGTGTGGGCGCTTATGAGGGCGTTGTTGCACATAGTACTGCAACGCCAGAAGCACCAGCAATTAACATTCGAAATTATGAAGCTAGAACATGGAGAAATGCATTTGTACATTATGC
The DNA here is from genome assembly GCF_052646455.1 of Bacillus cereus group sp. Bce041. NCBI lineage: Bacteria > Bacillati > Bacillota > Bacilli > Caryophanales > Bacillaceae > Bacillus > Bacillus cereus group sp. Bce041. The sequence goes on along the minus strand of NZ_JBQXON010000003.1, from coordinate 355,925 downwards.
TGTAGATTGGAACGAAACAGTCCAAATTGCCGATACAAAATATGTGGCTTACGGTGCTGGACCATATGCAAATAAAAGATTTGTTCACGTAGAACTTTCTGAAACTAGCAGCCCAGATAAATTTAAATCTTCTTACGAGCGTTATGTAAAACTATTAGCTAAGATTTTAAAAGATAGAGGGATTCATCCAAGCAAAGGTTTATGGACACATAAAGATATTACTTACAAATTAGGTGGAACTGACCACGAAGATCCGATTGATTACCTTCGCAGTCATGGTGTATCAGAATCACAATTCAGAGCGGACGTACAAAAGGCGTATGAAGGCGCAACAGTTACAGTTAAACCAAAACCACAAGAGCCATCTCAAAACGTTGTAGGCGAAACAGGAGTAGTTTATATTGATGGATTTAACGTAAACCTAAGAAGTGGACCATCAACAAATCATGGAGTTATCCGTCAATTAAATAAAGGAGAAGCATATCAAGTATGGGGAAAACAAGGGGATTGGTTAAATCTTGGTGGTAACCAATGGATTTATAACAACCCATCCTACATTAAATATCAAGGGGAACAAACTACTACTTCAAGTTCTGTAGTAGGAAAACGTGTTGTATCTAAAGTGGACGACCTTCGTTTCTATGATTCTGCTTCTTGGTCTGATAAAGATGTAGCAGGAACCGTAGATGAAGGGCTTGGATTTACGATTGATGCTAAAGTATCTGTTAATGGTTCACCGCAATACAAAGTGCACAATAGTAAAGGAACAACATACTATGTAACTGCAAATGAAGCCTATGTTTATGTGAAGTAAAAGAGGCCTACTCTATCATGAGTAGGCACTTTTTGTATATATTTTAAACTAATTAAATTAACCACCTGTATGACCGTGCGAGTATTGTACAACTTCTTCAGAGGATACTTGTGTTTCTTTTGGGGTATTTGCATTTCCTAAGATTAAGGTAAAAGCAGTTAATATTCCTAACGAATAAAGAATTGTTTTTTTCATTTTATTGCCCCCCTAAATGATTTTTTCCTTTCATTATAGAACATAAATAAAAATACTCACTTGACTTCACATGATTATTTTCCCGATAGAATGTTAGTGCTAATTTTTCATTATATTCCTTTACATACTCATATATATTTTCTCGTTCAAAATATACATTACCTGCTAATACAATTTTTTCTAATTCTTCCGCACATACACCTTTTGCTATTGCTTGTGAAATTTTAAAGTGATGTTCATATTCTTCATTTTTCAGATCTGTACTAATTTTCAAGCCTTTCTCAAACAACTCTAATGCTTTTTCTTTTTCCCCAATTTTTTCATGTTCACATGCTGCAATCAATATAGCCTTATAATCATTTGGTAATTCTTTAATGACTTCTGAAAGGTGACGAATAGCTAAGTCTGATAGCTTTTGGTTTGCGTACATAAACCCTAAATTGTGACGCACATATAAGATAGCCTGTTCTTCTTTTTGTTTTTGAAATATATTCATTGCAGACATAAAAAATTCCTCGGCTGTTTCAAATTCATTTAAATGTGTACAGATAAGACCAGATACGTTATTGCAATATCCTATATTTAGTTCGTATCCGTTATATTTAGAGAAGATTTCTTCTGCTTTGGACACTTGTTGAAATGCAGGTATATACTGCTGATGGTGACAGTTAAATGTAGCGAGTTTGAAATAAAACTCCGCATGCTCTAACTGATCTGGTATTTCTCTTAGTTTTATTTCAGCCTTATCATAGTAAATTTTAGCTAAGTTGTAATTTCCGACTATCGTCGAATGCATCGCCTTAAAAAAGTAATAGTAGTATATAAGAGAATCATCTGTTGGAATATTAAAAGATTCGATTTTGTTGAAACTATCTTTTCCAATACTTAAACTATCAACTAAATATTGATGACGAAAATCTAATAGAGAGTAGTATAAAAGTAAGTTTTGATCTTCTTCCATATTTTTTATTTTTTTATCAATTTCAGTTTTTAATAGATGTGCATTTCTTAAGCGTCTAGCGCGAATTTCAATGTACCATTCATTCAGCATTTGCATGATTTGTTCATTTGTTTGTGCCTGAACCTCCATACAACAACCTCCTCTTAGAGTGACAATGTTTATTATTTCCATTTATTTTAACACGCCTTTAGATATATAAATTTTTAAAAACTTGATATAATATATACTGAATATTCAGTGTATATTATTGATATTAAAAAGAACTCTTCAAGTCATGAAAGAGCTCTTTTTTTAACTATATTTAAGAATACAGGTTACTTAACTATTTTTTGCTATTCTGTAGAAAAAAATAACTAACAATGTAATCCCCATTCCTAAAATTATTGATATCAATATTACTAAATCATGTAATACATAGAATGTTAATAAACTCCATAATCCTAAAGTTAAAAAAATTAAGGTTAAAAACAAATTTGGTTTAATGTATTTAAATTTTTTCGCATACAGCAGTAATAGCATTATAGGAATAGTATAGATAACAAACATGAGAATGTCTTTTTGATCATCTAGATTCCTAATATCAAATCCTATTACAATGATTACCACTAAAGCAATCAACATAAACGCTATTTCTTTTATTTTTCCGCATTAAACACTCTTTTTTTACAAAAATTACGAATTTTATACACAAACATATAACAACATAGTATACTTGGATATATTAACCATATATGGAGGGGGTTGTTAAAAAGAATTATTGGGATTTTGTTCATTTTAGTTTTATTGAAGTGTACTCTGGAATTTTAGCGAAAAAACTTTATCAAGAAGGGAATCATGAGAAAGCAAGCCAATATTTTAATATATCTTATGATGCTAAAGAATTACTTCAGAAGGGAAGTGCGTTAAAATGAAAAAATTACTAATGGGATTTTTTAGTTTTGCTGCTGTTTTAACTATTGGAAGTTTTACAGAATCTTTTACATCACAAGCTGATCATGGTAGACCACCTGCGCCGGCATACGAATACGGCGATACTTATATTGATCATGGTGAGCATATCTAAAACAAAAAGAGGACGAGATCTTGATATGATCCCCTTATAGTAGACAGGAAAAAGAAAGCGCATTAACCTGTTTACTATGGAGGGGATTTTTTTATGGGGAAAATTAGAGTCACTTACGATGTAGAATTTAAGAAAAAAGCTATAGATTTATACTTAAAAGAAGGCATGAGCTATAAAAACATTGCGAAAGAATTAGGTATTCATCACTCGGTTGTAAGTCGTTGGGTGAAATACTTTGAAGCTGAAGGTATCAAAGGACTAGAAGAAAAACGTGGAAAAGCGAAAGGGCCAGGTATAGGAAGAACAAAACCAAAAGATCCAGAAGCTAAGATTAAACGATTAGAAGCCGAGAATGAAATGTTAAAAAAGCTCTTAGGGATGTAAAAGGAGGTATGTAAGCTATATCCAAAACGAGAAAGTTTGAAGCTATACTTGAGATGTTAGAAAAGGGGTATACGATTAGCCTATTATGTGCCATCGCTGGTGTAACTAGAAGTGGGTATATAAGCGGACAAAGCGGCACTTAGTGCCTTCTGAAAAACAACTAGAGGACGCTAAAACCAAGAAAAAGATATTGAAGTGTCATAAAAAACTAAGAGGGATTTATGGATATAGAGGAGTGCAAGTGTGACTGAAAGTCACCTATAACCTTCATTTGAAGCATAAGCGCATACAAAGATTGATGAATCAATTAGGCATCAAAGATTTCAAAAGAAATTAAATAATCTGAGTCCATATAAATATAGAACTCAGGTTACTTAGTTGCGCTTTTTAAATCCTGTCTACTTGACAGGGGTCACTGCAGGCATCAATTCCTTGTGTTTCGAGCTGTTTTTTCCAAACAGAAATCGTTGAAGGGGCAGGAATATTAAAGATAGCTGCCGTCTCAAATAAGGACATACCGTTTTCAATCATAAAGTTTAGTACGTCTAGTTTAAATTGTTGTGTGTAATTTGTACATCGTTTTAGAAAAGCTTCCAGACCATTCTGTTTATATTGGTTTACCCAATTCAAAATGATTGTGTCACTTATACCGAGCGATCTACCCATTTCTCGATAACTTTCATTTCCGTTCAAATAACGTAGAACGATTTGTATTTTTTCATCAGCTGTAAATTTAGCCATAGAAAAACTGCACCTCCAATTGTTAGACACAGTCTAACAATTGGAGGTGCAGTTCATTATAGGGTACTCTTTTATGAATCAGTACACCATTCATATATTGTTAATGTTTGTGAGTCATGAACAATTAAATGGTTTAACAAGTAAGGATTCAAGATAATGTATGTAAGATGAGTATAAATCGTTATAAAAAAATAAAGAAGAGCACCATTATATAGTACTCTTCTATGAATCAGTACACCATTTATATATTGTTGATGTTTGTGAGTCATGAACAATTAAATGGTTTAACAAGTAAGGATTCAAGATAATGTATGTAAGATGAGTGTAAGTTGTTACAAAAAATAAAAAAGAGCACCATTATAGGGTACTCTTTTATGAATCAGTACACCATTTATATATTGTTGATGTTTGTGAGTCATGAACAATTAAATGGTTTAACAAGTAAGGATTCAAGATAATGTATGTAAGATGAGTATAAGTTGTTACAAAGAAATAATTAGTCAGCAAAAGCAAAATGATTAGCTCTTAATGGAAAATGAAATGTATTATTAGAAACTCATGATATAAACAACTAGGTTGTGAAGATTAAAGTTTTTCAAAAAACTTCATTTGGTATTACTCTAGAATGGAATTATTGAACTTATAAATTAATATGCCTTTTCGTTTATTGACAAAATAAACACGTTGATAGGAGTAATAACGTATTCCTTTAAAAATACGCTTTTTCATTAGGGAATTAATCTAAGCACTAGATAAATAGATGCGTATACTTATATTATGTGAGTTGTGAATGTAATTAAACTGAATTTTTATAGTTTAATTATTAGTAACTATTTTTATTCTAAGAAAAATGGATATTTAAAAATATTCAACACCATTACAATTGAGTGTTTCTTAGTATAAGAATATTCTCTCAAAATTATTAAATAAGGAGGAAATAAATGAAACATAATGATTGTTTTGATCATAATAACTGCAATCCGATTGTTTTTTCAGCAGATTGTTGTAAAAATCCACAGTCAGTTCCTATAACTAGGGAACAATTAAGTCAATTAATTACTTTACTAAACTCATTAGTATCAGCTATTTCAGCATTTTTTGCAAATCCAAGTGATGCAAACAGATTAGCGTTACTCAATTTATTTAATCAATTTTTAATTTTCTTAAATTCCTTACTACCTTCCCCAGAAGTTAATTTTTTGAAACAATTAACTCAAAGTATTATAGTTTTATTACAATCTCCAGCACCTAATTTAGGACAATTGTCAACATTATTGCAACAATTTTATAGCGCCCTTGCACAATTCTTCTTCGCTTTAGATCTTATCCCTGTATCCTGCGACTCAAATGTCGATCCTGCAACTTTACAAGTTCTTTTTAATTTATTAATTCAATTAATCAATGCTACTCCAGGGGCAACAGGTCCAACAGGTCCAACAGGTCCAACAGGCCCAACGGGAGCGACAGGTCCAACAGGAGCAACAGGAACGGGAGCAACAGGTCCAACAGGCCCAACAGGTCCAACAGGTCCAACAGGTCCAACAGGTCCAACAGGTCCAACAGGTCTAACAGGTCTAACAGGTCCAACAGGTCTAACAGGTCTAACAGGTCCAACAGGTCCAACAGGTCCAACAGGTCCAACAGGTCCAACAGGAGCAACAGGTCCAACAGGTCCAACAGGTCTAACAGGTCCAACAGGCCTAACAGGAGCAACGGGAGCTGGAGCAGTTATTCCGTTTGCATCAGGTGGGCCAGTAGCGTTAGCAACTGTTTTAGGTGGATTAGCAAATACAGGAGCACTTCTTGGATTTGGAAGTTCATTCTTCCCTGTAATTGTCCCACCTGGTGGCCCGATTACTATAGGCCCTGTACCTCCAGTATTTGATTTCGCATTTGTAGCTCCTCGCGCAGGTACAATTACTTCGTTAGCAGGATTCTTTAGTGTAACTGTAGCGGTTGCTTTATCGATAGGAAGCATACAAATTCAAATGCAGTTGTACAGCGCACCAGCAGCAAGTAATACTTTTACTCCAGTAGGTACACCGTTACTATTAACACCAGCATTTAGTGGTCTTATTGCTATCGGTAATACCTCAAGTGGTATTAGCGCACAAGCAATTGCGGTCGCTCCACAAGATAAGATATTACTTGTTGTTTCATCGACTACACCAGGTTTTGATATAGCTACTGCTATTACAGGCTTCGCAAGTGCAGGTATAACATTTGTATAATCACTTGTAAGTTTTGTAGTTGAAAATTTTGATATAAGAAAAGAGATTGTCAAAAAAGTATCCTCAGATTAACTTTTGAAGACAGTCTCTTTTCTTTAATTGTTTTTATACTTTATGTCTGGTGAAAATGATTAAATATACTATGAAAATGTAGTGTAATTGTGTTAAGTTAAATGATCACTGCTAGTAAATTACACATTAATAGGCATAAGAAAATGAAGGTTTCCAACCTATATGGGATACAGAACTAATTTCATACACATATAAAGGCATATATATATAATATTTTAAATTTTAGTCTTACATATGTAAGGATTGAGAAGTGGGAGGGTTATATAATGAAGTATATGAGTATCAAAGAATTAAATGATGATTACATTTATACTATCCTTGCAATGAAACCAGGTAAGTTTTATAGAAAACGTAAATCAGGTATCATCAACTTTGCTACAGCGCTTGGCATGATTTAAAAAGTGATGGAATTTTAGGAGTACTGTTCGGGGCACTATTTAGGGCACTTAATCAGGTGCCTTTTTACATTGGAATCGGCGGTACGATATTTCTACAGTTAATTGTTCTTTGAAAAAAGAATACTGTGGGGATAGCGTAGCTCCTTTATCAAAACGTTACTTGGTCGGAATGGACGGAGAAAAGGAAGAAAAAGACGAAAAGCTTAATTGATTTTATATATAAAGCCACGGTGCATAAGTGTCGTGGCTGGATATCATGAAACTGTCCGGGTGCCAACGGGAAAAAGTGTTGGCTTTTCATATAAATCTCATAATTGAGAATTGGTTTAAATAACCAGTGCACCAACAGCAAAATGTGATTCATATATTTGCGCACATTTTGCTCACATTTTGTTCACGTACTATATAAAAAAGTATGAAAATCTATAAAAACAATTATTTCAATAAAATTTATTCTGGATATTAAAAAGTGCCAAAACCCTTGTTTTATAAGGGGTTTGGCACTTTTGTGTTTTTGTATTTTATCAAATAAACAATTCTAAAATTGTTCATTCTTCTCCCAAGATTCAACGATATAATGAGCAATCGTCGGATTGAAGCCTTTACCAACTAAAAACATAATTGCAGCAACTTCTGTTAATGCGTGTTCGTGTGATGTATGTTTTGCTTCATTTAAACCGTAATCTACCCATGGTTTTACGAAATCTAGTACAGGTTTCTTGAAAGGTAAAAACTGTGTACCGACAACTTGTTGAATTTGTTGTTGTGTTGGTTCAGTAATTGGTCCAGGTGGTAAGATTTGTGGTTGTGTAATGTCTAGTGTTGGTCCGGGCGGTAAAATTTGTGGCTGAGTTGGATCTATTGTTGGTGGTTTAGGTGGTGAGACACGTGCGTCGTAGTTTGGTTGATACATTTGTTGTTGATATTGCGGTTGTTGTGGTTGAGTTGTGTATGGGTTTTGTGGTGCTGCATATGGATTTTGTTGATATTGTTGTTCTTGGTTTTGCGGTGCTACATATGGATTTTGTTGATATTGTTGTTCTTGGTTTTGTGGTATTACATATGGATTTTGAGGATATCGCTGTTCTTGATTTTGTGGTGCTGCATATGGATTTTGAGGATATTCATAATTTGGACGTGTGTCATATGGATTTTGTTGAAATTCAGTTTCTTGGTTTTGCGTTGTTGCATATGGGTTTTCGTCATATTGTTGCTCTTGCTGTTGTAACTCTTGTTCTTCGTATTGTTCTGTGTATCTCTGTTCTTGTTGTTGAGGATACAATGGTTGCCTTGGATAAGGCGGTTGATTATTATAGAACATGTTTATTCCTCCTTCATGATGATGCCTACCACCTAGTGTATGGGCGGACAAGAAAATATGTGATGAAAAAATGCGGGCGTGTTACAATAAGTAACTGGGTGAAGATAAAATGACAAAACAAGAAAAAATTCAAAAAACAATTACTTTTGTAAAACATATTTTAGAAAAAGATGCGAGTGGGCATGATTGGTATCATATTGAACGTGTACATAAAATGGCGATTTCTTTATCTGAGCAAGAAGGTGGAAATCGTTTTATAATTGAAATGGCAGCATTACTTCACGATGTGGCAGATGAAAAGCTAAATGAAAGTGAAGAAGCAGGAATGAAAAAAGTTTCTGATTGGTTAGAAGAGCTACGTGTTGAAGAAGAGGAAAGTAAACATATTCTTCATATCATCGCCAATATGTCTTATAAAGGTGGCCATGGCGGCACAGTAGAGTCACTTGAAGGGAAAATTGTTCAAGATGCGGATCGTTTAGATGCTCTTGGTGCAATAGGAATTGCTCGTACATTTGCATATGGTGGGGCGAAAGGGAGATTAATGTATGACCCAACTATTCCGCCGCGTGAAGAAATGACGAAAGAAGAGTATAGAAAAAATAATGATCCATCTTTAAATCATTTTTATGAAAAACTTTTGAAATTAAAAGATTTAATGAATACGAATGCAGCAAAACAAGAGGCTGAAATTCGTCATCGTTATATGGAACAGTTTATTGAACAATTTATGAAAGAGTGGAATGCACAAATATGAAAATGTTAACTGTGGAGAACTTATCAAAATCATATGGAGAAAAGCCGTTATTTGATGGATTATCATGTAGTATTACAGAAGGACAACGTGTCGGAATTATTGGTGTAAACGGAACTGGTAAATCGACATTATTAAAAATTATTGCAGGATTAGAAGCTCCTGATACAGGTGATATGACGCATTCACGTGGGTATACAATTAGTTATTTATCACAGCAACCAGAGTTTGATGAAAAACTGACAGTATTAGAGCAAGTGTTCCATGGTGATACACCTTTAATTCGTCTTCTTCGTGATTATGAAAAAGCACTATTAAATATTGAAAAAGATCCAAGTAATGAAAAAGTACAGGAACAATTATTTGCAGTGCAGCAACGTATGGATGCAATGAGTGCATGGGAAGCAAATGCAAATGCGAAGTCTCTTTTAACGAAATTAGGAATTACGGACTTCACTGCAATTGTTGGGAATTTATCTGGTGGACAGAAAAAACGTATTGCAATGGCACAATGTTTTATTGAAACACCGGATTTATTAATTTTAGACGAGCCTACGAACCATCTTGACCATGAGACAGTTGAATGGTTAGAAGAATATTTAGCGAGATATACAGGTTCGGTATTACTTGTAACCCATGATCGTTATTTCTTAGATCGTGTGACGAATCGTATTTTTGAATTAGATAATGGTAAACTATATAGCTACGAAGGAAACTATAGTACATTTTTAGAAGCGAAAGCACTTCGTGAAGAGCAAGAATTGGCACAAGAATCGAAACGCCAAAATTTATATCGTCGTGAACTTGCTTGGATTCGTCGTGGTGCAAAAGCCCGTTCTACGAAACAAAAGGCGCGTATTCAGCGTTTTGATGAGCTAAAGGCACAAGAAGGACCAGCTGCAAAACAGTCAGTTGATATTGCACTAAGCGGAAGTCGTCTAGGAAAGAAAGTACTTGAGTTAAAAGATGTAACGAAAAAATTTGGCGATAAGACGGTATTACATAATTTTAATCATATTGTGAAACCGGGTGATCGTATCGGAATTATTGGGGCGAATGGAAGTGGGAAATCTTCCCTATTAAATATGCTTGCAGGTAAGTTATCTCCTGATAGTGGTGAAGTGGAAGTAGGACAAACTGTAAAAGTTGCTTATTATACGCAAGAAAATGAAGAGATGAATTTAAATCAGCGTATGATTGAATACATTAAAGAGATTGCAGAAGTTATTCATACGACAGATGGAAAAGTAATTGGTGCATCTCAAATGTTAGAACGTTTCTTATTCCCGACGCATTCACATGGTACACCACTTGGTAAACTATCTGGTGGTGAAAGAAGACGTTTATATTTATTACGTATTTTAATGGGAGAACCAAACGTACTTTTACTTGATGAACCTACGAACGATCTAGATACACAAACATTAACAGTACTAGAAGATTATTTAGAAGATTTCCCAGGTGTCGTTTTAACTGTATCGCATGACCGTTACTTCTTAGATAAAGTAGTAGATGAACTGTTCATCTTTACTGGCGGAGGCGAAGTGCGTGAGTTTCTAGGTAGTTATACAGATTATTTAGAAATGGAAAAAACGAGAGAACTTATGGAGAAAGCGGAAGTTCAAAAAGAGAAAAAAGTTGTAGAAGAAGCTCCAAAACAACAACGTAAACGTAAACTTTCATACAATGAACAGCGTGAATGGGAAACGATTGAAGATACAATTGCCGAACTTGAAGAGAAAATTGAGTCAATTGGAGAAGAACTTGCGAAAGTTGGATCTGACTTCACAAAGGCACAAGAATTATCTGAAGCACAGCAGAAAACAGAAGAAGAGCTAGAAAAAAAGATGGAAAGATGGAGTGAACTATCAGACATCGTTGAAGGATTAAAATAAAAACAAGCTGCATATATTGAAAAGTAAAGAGAAAAACTTTACACTATTGGTAGAACCTATTTTAGGAGGGAAAAAATGAGAACATCTAATCCAATGTTGAAAAAAGAGGCATTCCGTAAAGAGGGAGCAAGTGCTTCTGCGATGACGATTGGCGGAACAGTAGGCAAAACGTTCATTATGCTTATCTTGCTACTTGCAACGTCTGTCTATTCATACATACAGATGATGCAGGGGACGATGAAGATGCCAGTATTAATTGGTGCTTTAATCGTTGCGGCAATCATCGCATTTGCGTCTATGTTCTTCCCGCGTATTTCACCTTTTGGTGCACCAATCTATGCAGCGGTAGAAGGGGTTGTGTTAGGAAGTATTTCAGCAGTTTATACAATGAAATTTGGCGATTCTATCGTTTTAAATGCTGTATTACTAACAATCTCAATTCTATTTGCAATGTTAGTGTTATATGCAACACGCGTAGTAAAAGTAACGGATAAATTCCGTACAGGCGTGATGGCAGCAACACTTGGAATTATGGTTATGTATTTAGTCGTATTTCTACTAAATATGTTTGGTGTAACTGTTCCATACATTCACCAAGGTGGTACAATCGGTATTATTATTAGTGCAGTTGTTATTGTAGTTGCTGCATTAAACTTATTACTAGATTTCGATTTAATCGAAAATGGTGTACGTAGTCAAGCTCCGAAATATATGGAGTGGTATACTGCGATGGGATTAATGCTTACATTAGTATGGTTATACTTAGAAATTCTTCGTTTCGTTTCGTACTTTACGAAAAATGACTAATAAAAAAATCCTGCATGAAAAATGCAGGATTTTTTTATTTTCAAAGATATATTGAATGTATGGTATAATATGGATGATAGCAACTTGAAGTGAAGGAGATGGAATATGATGAAAGAGAAGAAGGGGATTATGAAAAAACTATTTTCTAAAAGTTTTTTCATAGAACTAGATGAAGCTTTAACGTATCCATCATCAAAAGTTATTACTTCAGCGATTGAAGGATATGCAACTGAATGCAATGAAAGACTAAAATTTGAGAGTAAAGTTAAACCGATTACTTTCTACTTAGAAAATGCAATGTACCGTGCTGAAATAAAGATGGCTCGCGGAGGATATTACATATCTTGTACTGAAGTGTAATAAATTTTGAAACCATACATGTTTGAACTATGTATGGTTTCTTTTTTTGTTTTGTAAGGTCTAAAATAATACTTTTTACTTACGGATATATCATTTTGTGCTTTTTACCATTCAAACATTTCTCCTTACAATGAAGAAAAACATGTGAGGTGGTATAACTTATGATGAATCGAGTTGTATTAATCGGTAGATTGACAAAGGAGCCAGAATTATACTACACAAAACAAGGCGTCGCTTATGCACGAATATGTGTTGCGGTGAATAGAGGATTTCGAAATAGTTTAGGTGAACAACAAGTCGATTTTATTAATTGTGTCGTTTGGCGCAAATCGGCTGAGAATGTAACTGAATATTGTAAGAAGGGGTCGCTCGTTGGGATTACAGGGCGTATTCAGACTAGTAATTACGATGATGAACAAGGCAAGAGAATATATAGAACTGAAGTTGTGATTGAGAGTATTACCTTTTTGGAGAGAAGGCGGGAGGGGGCATTGTAATAAAAGGTGATTTTAAGTAATAGCTTCGGAAAAAATTGTGGAAAGTATTTTAATAAATTTAATGGATAAAAAATAAAAATCATCGGAAACGAAAGCTTTTAAAATCCCGTTCCTAATTTAAAATATAAAAAGAATGAAATAGTATGGTAGCGGGAAGAAAGTAGTAAAATTAAGCATCCGAGTAGGAGTATAGAGTGATAACATGTTACAATACAGCTAAGAACATGCAATAAAGGAGAGTTTTTTACGTGAAGATTAAAGCAATTGAACCGACGCCAAGTCCAAATACAATGAAAGTTATTTTGAATGAAGTATTACCATCAGGAGCACGTAATAATTATACAAATGAAAATAAAGAACAAGCACCAATGCAAGTGCAAGAAATTTTGAAAATTGAAGGCATTAAAGGTGTATATCATGTAGCCGACTTTTTAGCAGTGGAGCGAAATGCGAAGTATGACTGGAAAGTTTTATTACAACAAGTTCGTGCTGTTTTCGGCGAAGAAGTATTGGAAGAAAGTGAAGAACAACAACTTGCTCATTTTGGAGAAGTGAAAGTGTTTGTTCAAATGTTCTTTACAATTCCAATGCAAGTAAAGTTAACAGATGGAACGACGGAAGAACGTGTTGGTTTACCAGATCGTTTTAAAGAATCAATTATGAAAGTGCAAATGTCTGCACCAAACGTTGTAAAAGAGCGTAAATGGGTAGAACAAAGTACACGTTACGGTAATTTTGAAGAAATTGGGAAAGAAGTAGTGGAAGAGATTGTTGCTGCTTATTCAGAAGAACGTGTAAATGAAACGGTTAAAGAATTATTAAATCAAGCGGGTGCTGTTGAAGTAACGATTCAAAAGCGTGAGCCATATAAAGTAACAGAAGAGATGATGAAAGATTCTGACTGGAAAAACCGTTTTGCAGCATTAGAACAAATGGATCCTACTGAAGAAGATATTCCAGTGTTGAAGATGGCGTTAGATGATGAAAAAGTTTCAATACGCCGCTTAGCAACAGCGTATTTAGGTATGGTAAAAGGTGATGAAGTATTACCGTTATTATATAAAGCGTTGTTAGATCGCTCTGTAAGTGTTCGCCGTACTGCAGGAGATTGTTTATCAGATGTAGGTGATCCGGCAGCGATGTTCGTTATGATTAAATCTCTGAAAGATCCAAGTAAATTAGTACGCTGGCGTGCAGCGATGTTCTTATTTGAACTTGGAGATGAAAGTGCGATTCCAGCATTAAAAGCAGCGCAAGATGATCCAGAGTTTGAAGTAGCGATGCAAGCACGTCTAGCATTAGAGCGTATTGAAGGCGGAGAAGAAGCAAAAGGTTCTGTATGGAAACAAATGACGGAGTCACGTAAAGGGGAATAATGTATGATTGTTTTCTATGATAGTTGGTGTCCGATGTGTACGGCCGTTGCAGAACGTACGAAAAAATTAGATAAAAAGGGTAAGATGAAATTTGTTTCATTTCGAAATGAAGATGTAGTTGAGAAGTATGAGCTTTCTCAAGAACTACAAAGTAAGATGGAACAAAGACTGTATATTTTTAAAAATAATAAGTGGTATGATGGTATTCAGAGCATAGATGTATTAGCAAAGGCCGTTCCATCTTATTGGTTTGCAGTTCCTTTTATAAAGCTATCTATCGTACTTGGTTTTGGAAGTAAAGTATACGATTATATCGCTAATAATAGAAAACTTGTTCCAGTGGGACATTGCCGCGGTGGGGTTTGTGAAATCCCTACAAAAAAATGAAATCATCGTTATCTTTCTTTTGCACCTATTAATAGAGCGTGATATGATGAATTTGGAATGAAAGTTGAAGGAGAGATTACAAGATGTCAAATGCCTATGAAGAATACATGCGCCAAATGGTAATCCCAATGCGCCAAGAGTTAGTGCGTTCTGGGTTTGAAGAGTTAACTACAGAAGAAGCTGTAACAGAATTTATGGAAAATACATCAGGTACAACTTTAGTAGTTGTAAACTCTGTTTGTGGTTGTGCAGCTGGTTTAGCACGTCCATCAGCAGGTCAAGCGGTTGTTCGTGCTGAAAAACAACCTGATCATCTTGTAACTGTATTCGCAGGTCAAGATAAAGATGCTACTGCAAAAATGCGTGAATACTTCGGAGAAATTCCTCCATCTTCACCATCTATGGCATTATTAAAAGGAAAAGAAGTTGTTCACTTCATTCACCGTCATGAAATTGAAGGTGCAACTATGGACGAAATTATTACGAACTTAGAACAAGCTTTCGAAAAGAATTGCTAAAGAAGGGGGAGAGTAAATCTCCCTCTTTTCTTTATATAGAGGTGAAACAATGATCGTAACAACAGCAGGAAGAACGAATAAAGAAATGACAGATTATGCAAACGAGGTAGCAGCAGAATTAAATGCTTCTTTCGTTAAACGTAATGACATACCGGTACATAAGCTACATGAGCAGTATGAACAAGATGTGCTTGTCGTAGGGAAGAACCGATTAGCTATTTATCCAAAAGGTACGGAAGAATCGTTTTTCTTTCATCCGAACTCAGCGATGTTTCGTGTGAAAAGGTTAATGCGTGGAGAACACGATCCGTTTGTACAAGCTGCTAAATTAGAGAGCGGAATGACAGTGTTAGATTGTACGCTCGGGATGGCATCAGATAGTATTGTAGCTAGTTATGTTGTTGGGGAAAGCGGAAAAGTAACAGGACTTGAAGGCAATGAGTATATGGCTTATATTATGGAAAATGGTTTGAAAACATGGTCTTCATCTGTTTCTGAAATTGATGAAGCAATGCAAAGAATCCAAGTAAAGCAAACGGAGCATTTTTCATTTTTAGCGCAATGTGAAGACAATAGTTACGATGTCGTTTACCTTGATCCGATGTTTGAAGAAACTGTCATAGAATCCGATGGAATTAAAGGATTAAAACACTTCGCTTTGTATCATGATATTACTGACGAAACAATTGCGGAGGCAAAACGAGTGGCGAGAAAACGTGTCGTTTTAAAAGATCATTTTCGTAGTTCTAGATTTGAAAAACACAATTTTTATGTATACAAAAGAAAAAGTGCTAAGTTTCACTTTGGTGTAATTGACCCTTGCTAATTGTTTGAAAAGATGTATAATAAGCAATAATTAATTAAATATACTGTCTGTGATGAAGAGAGTAGTCTTTTTTAGAAGGAAAGCGAGCTAGGGATGGTGTGAGCCTAGTACGGAAGAAAAAGATGAAGCGCACTTCGGAGATGCTTCTTGAACGAATAGTAGAGAAAGCCGAGGCCCCCTGTCCTCGTTATAAACGGGAAAGTGGTTCGTAACGAACAACAAGGGTGGTACCACGGGTTAAAACTCGTCTCTTTTTTAGAGACGAGTTTTTTGTGTTTTAAAAAATAAGGAGGTTGTATCATGGATTATAAAATGCAGTTTGCGGAAAGTTTATCTAATATTTTCACGAATGAATTAACGCAAAAACAAATTTTAGATTTAATTGAAACACCGAAACAAGATGAATTTGGAGATGCAGCGTTCCCATGCTTTTCATTAGCGAAGCAATATAAAAAAGCACCAGCTCTTATCGCAAAGGAAGTTGCTGAGAAATTCAATGATCCGTTTTTTACGAAAGTAGAAGCCGTTGGTCCTTATGTAAATGTATTTTTCAATCGTGAAACTGTAAGTGATGCAGTATTAAAAACAGTTTTAGCGGAGAAAGAAGAGTTCGGTCAAAACCACTTTGGCTGTGAAAAAACAGTAGTAATTGATTATTCCTCTCCTAATATCGCGAAACCTTTTTCGATGGGGCATTTACGTTCTACAATGATAGGAAATTCGCTGAAACATATCGCTGAAAAATGTGGCTATGAAGTTGTAGGGATTAATTATATAGGAGATTGGGGAACACAGTTTGGAAAGTTAATTACGGCTTATAAAAAATGGGGAAATGAAGCAGTTGTTAAAGAAGATCCAATACGTGAGCTATTTAAGTTATATGTCCAATTCCATGAAGAGGTAAAAGACGACGAAGAACTAGAAGAAGAAGGACGTGCTTGGTTTAAGAAACTAGAAGAAGGTGATGAAGAAGCGGTAGAACTTTGGAATTGGTTCCGTCATGAGTCCCTTAAAGAATTTTCTCGCATTTATGAACTTCTCGGCGTAGAATTTACTAATTTTCAGGGAGAAGCATTTTATAATAATTTAATGGAAGATTTTATTGGGATTTTAGAAGAACATGAGTTGCTTGAAGAATCAGAAGGTGCATTAGTCGTTAATTTAGAAGAAGAAGGAATGCCGCCTTGCTTAATTAGAAAATCAGATGGTGCGACGATTTATGCAACGCGTGACTTAACGGCAGCTTTATATCGTCAAAACACTTATGGGTTTGATAAAGCGCTATATGTTGTTGGTCCAGAACAAAGCTTACATTTCAATCAATTTTTCACCGTATTAAAAAAACTTGGCTATACTTGGGTTGATGGTATGGAACACGTACCGTTTGGCTTCATTTTAAAAGATGGTAAGAAAATGTCGACACGTAAAGGAAGAGTTATTTTACTTGAAGAAGTACTCGAAGAAGCAATCGAACTTGCAAAACAAAATATTGAAGAGAAAAATCCAAACTTAAAACAAAAAGAAGTAGTGGCAAAGCAAGTCGGTGTTGGTGCAGTCATCTTCCACGATTTAAAAAATGAGCGTATGCACAATATTGAATTCTCATTAGAAAACATGCTGAAATTTGAAGGAGAAACAGGCCCGTACGTACAGTACACACATGCACGTGCTTGTTCTATTTTAAGAAAAGAAAGTGTAGAATTTGAAACATGTACATTTGCTTTAAAAGACGATCATAGCTGGAGTGTCGTAAAATTACTAAATAAATTCCCGCAAATAATTGAAGCAGCTTTCAATAAAAATGAGCCATCGATTATTTCGAAATATATATTAGATGTAGCACAATCATTCAATAAATATTACGGTAATGTTCGTATATTAGAAGAGAGCAAAGAAAAAGACAGCAGAATCGCATTGGTTTATGCTGTGACGGTTGTATTAAAAGAAGGATTACGTTTACTTGGGGTGGAGGCACCTGAGGAGATGTAACATAGTAGTAAACTGACAAACTGGGTCTAGTATAAACCTGGTTTGTTTTTTTATTGGATATATATTTTTTTTGCAAAATCAATTAAAATCTTTTTAGAGAGGGTGATTCATATTGATTCGAACTTTTATTTTACAAATTCCTTGTCATAGAAGATTAGATAGAAGTTTTTTTAAACTACAAAAGTACATACCTTTATGTGCACGTTGTACAGGCATGCTTATTGGTATTTTAATGTTTCCAATTTATTTTTATATGACACCTTCATTTCTTTTGGCAATCATACTATCATTTTTCGCTCAAATTCCGTTACTTATCGATGGGTTCACCCAAAAGTGGAAATGGAGAAATAGCTCAAATTTGCTAAGAATAACTACTGGTGTATTAAGCGGTAATGGTATGGGATTATTCATTTCCTCTAGTGTTATATGGATATTATCTTAAGATATATAGTAATGGAGGTATTTACATAGATGTTCTGGATTTACTTAATTCTAATTTTTATTTCAGGCGGAAGTGGAATTGGTTTTATGACTCAAAATAACTATACAGAAGCAATAATAGCTTTTGTTATTTGTATACTATTGTTTGGGCTACTGTATTATTATCTTAAAAGAAACAAAAGAAAGAGAAAAGCAGATTGTGACGATTTAGACTGTACGGATTGTTTTGATTGTGATTGTACTTGTTAAATTTTTCTTCCAAATAAAAAGCTAGTGTATTATTAAAAATACACTAGCTTTTTGCTTTGAAATTTTAAGAAAAGTGTAGGAATACGACTATTCTATAGAGAACTTTAGTTTTGTATATTTAAGGAGTACCCTGATTCTCCAGATGAAGGATTAGCCTTTTTAAGTAAAATACCTATTATAGATGAAGAAGCAATTTGGGAAACTGATATAGATGAATCAAATTATTGTGCTATTCGAATCATGTTTACATATAAAGGTTGCAATTTAGGAGTTACGAATGTTCATTTAAATTGGAAATCTAATAGAAAAAGACAAGAACAAATGAATGCCGTGAATAATTGGATTACAAATAAAGTAAGTGATTACGAATTATTATGTGGTGATTTTAATGATGATCCATATTCAATGGTGCATCAATACTTAATTCGGAAGCATTGGATAGATGTAGCTCAGTTTAAAGAAATCGAAGAGAACATGATAGCTCAACCAACTTTAGATTATAGAAAGAATCCGAATTTAAAAGGTGATGTAAAGCAAGAAAAAAGATATGATTGGGTCATGATACAAGAAAATGCCGCATTTGAATTTCCTACGATTGAAAACGTATCTATATTTGGGGATTCGGTACTAACTTCAACTGGTGTGTTTCCTAGTGATCATTACAGTGTTTTTGTAGAGTTGAAATTTAATGAATGAGAAAAATGTCATTTTTTGTTGGTAAATCGATATTCACCGTATAATCGCCGATATATTTAAATTATCGCCGATATAATTTCATGTACTGTTTTTAACTAACAAAAGATAGGATACACATGTTACGTTATTCTATATAATCAAACAAAATACAGAGAAAGACAATCATTTTTACTATATTTTGTTATAAATTTGAATAATATTAATTAATACCATCCATTATAAGAGATTTTAGTTGAATACATACTATATGGTGTGTAAAATCTAAGCAAGTAGCAGTATAAATATAAATTCGAGGTGAATGCATGCTAGATTTTAAGCAGTTAGAAACTTGTTTAAAAGACAAGAGATTTGTAGATGGATTACAGGAAATAAATAATGAAATTGCATATATAAAAGAAACGAATACTTTATCCTATGTGAAGAATTGGCTTGCCAATATTCCTTCGCATAAGGAGTTCGATATATTAATTCGTCTTACTGATGAAGGGCTTATGCACCAATACAGTTCATTCCTCATTCGTTACGCTTATAAAAAATTCCCAAATATGAGAACGCTCTCTTTATATTGTGATGAGTTAATTGATGAGCGGAAAATTCTTGAAGCAGAGCAGCTGTTAAAAGAAACTTTAGAAGAGAGTAATAAAGAAGAAATAGATGCAGATTTTTTAGCGAAAACATATTTTACGTTAGTACGATGTCTTTTAGAAATGAAACGAAACGAAGAAGCGTTAATGTATATGCAAAAAGCAGAGGAGTACAGTGCACGCGCAGTGTTTGATAAATGGGGCTACGTTTATATGCATACAGGTGAATGGGAGAAAGCGGAAGAACAATTTATTGCTGGCATGCAGCATGAAGATTGTGAAGAGTTATCTACCTATTTATTATCACAATTGTATGCGAATAAAGGAGAACAAAAACGCGCGATACAGTTAATCGATGATGCAATTGTAAAATTCCCACAAGTACCATATTTTCATTTTGAGAAGATAAAGTATTTATTAGATTTAGAGCGATATGAAGAGATGTTAGCGGTAATAGATAACATAAATACTCAGCTGCCGTATCATGCCTATAATACTTACTTTGTACATTTACGTGCAGAAGCACTGTACAAAATGAATAAATTTGCAGATTTACAAAAACTATTAAAAGAAGAAAAGAGTTTAAAAGAATCTTTATATCATAATTTAGAAAAAAATCCGGATGGAAAAAAGGTTCACTTGCCGATAGTTCCTATTGTACAAAAGGATAATTATTGTGTTCCGACAAGTTTAGAGATGATGTTGCGTATATGGGGAGAGAAACGTACACAAGATGAAATAGCAGAGTTTATTTTTGATATGACAGGTTCGAAGTTTTCAGATACTGTTTCTTATTTAGAAGAATTAGGTTATGAATATCGTTATTTTAAAGGGAATGAAGAGAATTATAAGAGACTGATTGACGAAGGAATTCCTGTTTTATTAAGTATAGATATTGAGCATGCTTCACACGTACAAGTTCTATCTGGATATGATGATACATTGCAAGCTTTCTATGTTCAAGATCCAAACTTTATAGAACCAGTTCTTGTGGAATATAGTAAATTACAAGAAAAATATCGTTATACAGGCTGTTTAGCAATCACGTTTGTTCCGAAAGAAAAGAAGGAGCAACTAGCGTTTCTAAGTGAGGAAGAAAATCGTTACTTTAAATCTATTTTTTCTCTTACGGATCATTTAGATGAACATGACAAAGAGGGAATTAGTAACTTAGTACAATTTTTAAAAGAAACGAGTGATAATCCAAATACGTGGTTATATACGATAAAGCACTTAGATGTTGAAGTAGATAAAAAATTTATTTTATATTGTATCGATAAGTTAATGGAAAAGTTTCCGAACTCGGACTTTGTTAAATTGCATGGTGCACAATGTTTTATTCGTCTTCAAGAAGTAGAGAAAGCGGAGCAAATGCTGACAAGCGTTGAGAAGAAAAATAATCGTGCTTTATATCATTTAATAAACGGAAGATATGCGTTTGAACAGGAAAGTTATCTAGAAGCGATTTCAAGCTTTCGTTTATCGTTACAATTAGACGCAGATCAGCCTATTGCTTGGAGTTTTCTCGCTTTATCCTATATGTATATTGATCAATCTGAAAAAGCATTGCAATACTCTCAAGTTGCGTTAGAGCGTAGTCCTGAAAGGTACACTTTAACAAATCACGGTTTAATATTAATAGATTTAGAAAGATATGAAGAAGCATATGAAATCTTTAATGACTTGTTAAAAGAGTACAAATATGAAGCGCATGTATGGTATGAACGAGCGAGATGTGCACATCAACTAGGGAAATTATATTTAGCAATAAAAGGGCTTAAAGTAGCGATTCATTTGGATAGTAATGCACCTTACATTTATACGAAACTTTCGGAAATATACGAATCTGATTTGAAGGATGAGGAAAGTGCGAAAGAAATTTTATTAAACGGTATTGAGAATTGTGATGATAAAGCACCTCTTTACGTAAAATTAGGTGATTATCATTTTCAAAATGATAGCTTGGAAGAAGCAGAAGTATTGTATAAGCGTGCTTTAGAAGAAAATGATGAGGATGTTTATTCTCACTTCGGACTTACACAAGTTTATATGGCAAGAGAACAATATAAGGAAGCAAAAGAATATATACTTGGTCTTGAGAAGCAAATTGAAAAGAGCCAAGATTTCCTCATGAATGCAGGAATGGTTTTATGGGATGCTGAAATTGAACTTGGTGGAAATGAAGAAGGGTTTAAAGTAGCACTATCTAAGTTAGAAAGTGGTATAAAGAAAAGTGATTATAATGTAGCAAGTGCGTTAGATGAATATGTGAATCGAATTAAAGGAACGGAATTTGTACAACGAGGTATAGCATTTTTAAGAACGTTACACAAAGAAAGAAATGAAGTAAGTGAGTACGGTTGTTATGCAGGTATTTTATATGAATCTATTGGACAGTACGGCCAAGCGATGAAAAGATATAATAAGGCGATAGAACAAATGGAAACGGCATTACCGTATTACCGAATTGGTGAAACACTTATGGCATTAGGGCAATTGACGGAAGCAAAACAAGCGTATGAAACATGTTTAGAGCTTGATGGGAATTTCGTAGGTGTACATTTACAGCTTGCGGAAATATACGAAAAAGAAGAAAACCGTTCTAAAGAACAAAGTCATATGGTTCAGGCGATGAAAGAAGAGCCGTTGCATATTAATATGGAATATTTAGCACAGCTTTCAGTAGATATGAATCTTCAGGAAGAATTGCTGACTGAACTAGAACAATTAGCGGACGAAGTACCTGAAATATGGCGTTTAGATGCGATTGCATATGTGTACGGAGCGATGAATGAAATAGATAAAGAACAAGCACAGGTTGAATACGCACTACAATTAGATGGTGAGCATATAGAAGTTCTATATCATTATGCAAAAGTATTAGTGAAAAAAAGAAATGTAAAAGCAATTGAAGTTGCAATGAAAGTAATACAAAAAGATTTTGATAA
This sequence comes from Bacillus cereus group sp. Bce041, assembly GCF_052646455.1. Lineage (NCBI taxonomy): Bacteria > Bacillati > Bacillota > Bacilli > Caryophanales > Bacillaceae > Bacillus > Bacillus cereus group sp. Bce041. Next base: position 333,418 of record NZ_JBQXON010000003.1, on the reverse strand, counting down.
TGAACGTATATTTGATGTTTATGTAAAAGCAGTAGAGCAACATAAAAAATTGTCTAACATACGAGATTTTCTTCATACGTTAAAGGTGAAAAAAGCAGAAAGGAGTACAGCATTCATGTATGCTGCAGCTGCGGTTACGGAAATATGGATTGAACGCCAGCTGCATGAACAGCCAAAACGATCTATCATTACGAGAGCTTTTTATCGTATGAAAAATCGTGCGAAAGAAATTTCAATGGTTACTATGATAATTGATTTATATGAAATCTCTTTAAAGTTAAATCCGAAAAATAGTATGGCAGCACAGCGATTTGCGCTATTTTATGAGAATGTAGAGATGGATAAAGAAGCAATAGAGATTCTGCACACGTCACTAGAAAATAAATGGGATTATGACGTAGCGAAGCAACTTGTAAATCTTTTCGTTGAGTGCGAGGAAGAAGATATGTTAAGAGATGCTTTGGAATTAACGAAACAAATGGTTCGAGAACTACCAGATGATTATGATACTCTTCTTCTGCAAGCACAAGTATTCTTTAAAGCAGGGGAAGAAAGAAAAGCAGAAAAGATTATCTTACAATTAACAGAGCAAACACCGTTTGTAAGTAGAGCATTTCTTGCTTTAGGAGAAATATATCAAAGTCAAGAAAGGTTTGAAGAGGCAATTCATGTATTAGAAAATGCTTCTATACATCATCCAAATGAAACAGCAATTCTTCTTTCTTTAGCATCTTCATATCATGGTGCCGGCCAAACGATACAGGCAGAAAAAATAACAAATGAAGTATTAATAATTGACGCGAGTGATTTGTTAGCAAGATATGATCGTGCTTGTTATTTAGCGCAGTTAAATAGAAATGAAGAGGCGAAGGAAGAGCTTGAATTTGTCCTTCGTGAGGATGAATCGGGATTCTTTGCTGAACTTATTGAGGATGATGAAAATTTAGCAGCATTGCGAGAATTTGAAAAGTAATTGTATAAGAATAGGGAAAAAAGATAAGGATATATTTTGAATTAGTTGACAATTAGTTGCTAAATGGCATAAAATAACTTTTAACAAAGTATACAAATCTGAAGACGAGAAAGAGTAAAATAGTGAGCTGTTCTCCAGAGAGCCGGTATATTGCTGAAAGCCGGTGTGCAGACGTTATTTGAAAATCATCTCCGAGGAGCCGAGGCTGAAAGTAAGTAAGCCCGGACGGATGTCTACCGTTACAAAGAACACGTATGATAGTACGTTGCTAAGTGCTATTAGTGAAAAAGCTAATAGAATTAGGGTGGTATCGCGGGTAAACCCGTCCCTACTTTATAGGGACGGGTTTTTTGTGTGCTTTAAAATATTCAAAGGAGTGATTGTATATGGAAAAAGTAGATGTAAAAGAATCAGCTGTAGGAAGAGAAATGCGAATTCGCAAACAGTGGAACGAACAAAATATTTTCGAACAATCAATTCAGAATCGAGAAGGCGCACAGTCTTTCGTATTTTATGAAGGACCACCAACGGCGAACGGACTACCGCATGTAGGTCATGCACTTGGACGAACAATTAAAGACTTAGTAGCAAGATATAAAACGATGGCTGGTTATAAAGTGTTAAGAAAAGCAGGATGGGATACACATGGTTTACCTGTAGAATTAGGCGTTGAGAAGCAACTTGGTATTTCTGGTAAACATGAGATCGAAGAATATGGCATTGAACCATTTATTCAAAAGTGTAAAGAGAGTGTTTTCACATATGAGAAGCAGTGGCGCGAATTCACTGAAAGTATTGGTTATTGGGTAGATATGGATGATCCATATGTAACTTTAAAGAATCCATATATCGAAAGTGTATGGCATATTTTGGGGACAATCCATGAAAAAGGATTGTTATATAAAGGACATAGAGTTTCACCATACTGCCCAAGCTGCCAAACCTCATTGAGCTCACATGAGGTTGCACAAGGGTATAAAACAGTAAAAGATTTAAGTGCAACTGTGAAGTTTAAAGTGAAAGATAGTGAAAATGAGTATTTCTTAGGTTGGACCACAACACCTTGGACACTTCCAGCAAACGTTGCGCTTGCTGTCCATCCAAATATGGAATACGTTAAAGCAAAACAAGAAAGTCATGTATACATTGTTGCAAAAGAACGTGTACAAGAAGTATTAAAAGAGAATTATGAAGTATTATCTGTTCATAAAGGCGAAGAATTATTAAACACATCTTATACAGCGCCATTTCCGATGAAAGAAGTTACAAATGGTTACCGCGTTATTGCAGCAGATTTTGTAACGGGAGATAGTGGTACAGGACTTGTTCATATTGCTCCAGCATATGGAGAGGACGATTATAGAGTTGTTCAAAGTGAAGGATTGTCATTCTTGCACGTTGTAGATGAAAAAGGTGAGTATACAGAGGCAGTACCATTTTTGAAAGGGAAATTTGTAAAAGATTGTGACGTGGATATCGTTCGTTATTTAGCGAAGGAAGGTTTACTGTATCATAAAGAAAAATATGAACATAGCTATCCGCATTGCTGGCGTTGTGATTCACCACTACTTTATTATGCAGGAGAAAGTTGGTTAATCCGAACAACTGCAATTAAAGATACATTTTTACAAAATAATGATTCTGTTACTTGGTATCCGGATCATATGAAACATGGACGTTTTGGTAAGTTTTTAGAAAATATGGTAGATTGGAATATTAGCCGAAATAGATATTGGGGAACGCCATTGAATGTATGGGAATGTGAAAGTTGTGATCATCAGTTCGCACCGAAAAGCATTGCCGAATTAAGAAAGAATAGTACGAAAGAAACACCAGAAGATTTGGAATTGCATAAGCCTTATGTAGATGAAGTGCAAGTGTGCTGCGGGAAATGCGGAGGCACAATGAATCGTACACCAGAAGTGATTGATGTTTGGTTTGATAGTGGTTCTATGCCATTTGCACAATATCATTACCCATTTGAAAATAAAGAGTTATTTGAAGAGCAGTTTCCAGCGGATGTTATTGCAGAAGGAATTGATCAAACACGCGGCTGGTTTTATAGTTTATTAGCAGTATCAGCACTATATACAGGAAAAGTACCGTATAAACGAGTGTTATCACTAGGGCATGTTTTAGATGAAGAAGGGCAGAAAATGTCTAAAAGCAAAGGAAATGCACTAGATCCAGTTGATTTAGTAGATAAATTTGGTGCAGATGCGCTAAGATGGGCTTTACTTGTTGATAGTGCCCCGTGGAATGCGAAGCGTTTTTCTGAAAGAACAGTACTGGAAGCGAAATCTAAATTTGTAGATACATTAGTCAATGTGTATAGCTTCTACGTTTTATATGCAAATTTAGATGAGTATAATCCGAAAGAAACGTATGATGTAAAGCTTACGAAATTAGACGAATGGGTATTATCAAGATTGCATAGTACAACGAAAAAAGTGAGAACTGCACTTGATGATTATCAATTTACGAATGCAGCTCGTGAAATTGCAGCACTTGTAGATGAAGTGAGTAACTGGTATGTAAGACGCTCACGTAATCGTTTCTGGGAATCTGGTATGAACGCTGAGAAAGCAGCTGCGTATGAGACACTTCATGAAGTGCTTGTAACAATTAGTAAATTAATTGCACCATTTACACCGTTTGTCGCGGAAGACATTCATCTAAATTTAGAAGGAAGCAGCGTTCATTTAGCCGATTATCCAGTTGTAAATGAATCACTACTTCAACCAAAATTAGAAGCGGAAATGGATGCTGTTTTACAAGTTGTTGAACTTGGAAGAAGTAACCGTAATCAGCATTCTTTAAAAGTAAAACAGCCGCTAGCAGAGCTTGTATTACTTGAGCATAACGAGAATGATATGGATTGGGAATCTTATCGTGATATCGTTATGGATGAGTTAAATGTAAAAGCGTTCCATGTTGAACTCGATGAAACAAAATACACATCATATCAATTGAAGCTTAATTTTAAAACAGCGGGGCCAAAATTCGGTAAAAATGTGAATGCAGTGAATGGTTGGCTAAAACAATTATCACAAGAAGAAGTACAAAACTTTGTATCAACAGGAAGAGCAGTTTACGAAGCAACACCAGAAGGAGAAGTAGTTGTAACTGCTGAAGATGTGTTAGTTGAGAAAGTTGCAAAATCAGGATTCTCTAATACGACTAACGGACAATATACAGTTATGTTAGATACGAATGTAACGAAAGAATTGTTACAAGAAGGAGTAGCGCGTGAATTCATTCGTGCGGTTCAAGAATACCGTAAACAGTTGAATTTACCAGTTAATTTACGAGTCGATATTATTCTTGATACAGAAGAAGAACTACAGCGAACGTTAACGAACCATAAAGATTTATTGGAAGAAAACTTACTCGTTAAACAATTTACATTTGGTCACTTAACGAACGAAGATGATGAACTTTCTTTAGGTGAAACAAAACTTAGAATTAAATTAAGTGCAGCTAATTAAAGAAAAAAGGAAGTTGGAATGATTCCAACTTCCTTTTTTGTATGAAGGGAAATTAACTAGTTAATTTCCTCATAATCCATTCGATAGGTCCTCTAGAAAAATTCTTTCTCCATAATACGCTAAACAGAATACTGAAAATGAAAAATGCAGTAGCAAATAATAAAACGAAAAGTAGTGTTTGATGTTCCATTCTATTGAATAGAATTAATGTCCCAATTCCGATAAATACATGACTTACATAATGAGTTAATGTTAATTGACCTGTTTGTATAATGGAAGTAACAAACCAATTTTTTTCATATTTTTCAGTGATATAGAGGCAAAGTATTAATATAGTAATAGCGGATCCTGTAGCAGATAAAATATATAATAGATTTGGTAAAATGGGTCCTGTATTAAACAAAAATGTAGCAGCTTCTTTGCCAATGTGTGGAATGAAGTAGTACGTGAGCCCTTTTGATAAAAGTTCTATCAGTACGGTGAATGTTATACCGAGCAAGAGCAACCTATCTCTAATCTTTTTATTATAAAGATCTAATCTGCCAATTATCATACCGATTAAGAAGAACGAAAACCAAGGGAAAAAAGGGTGATAACCATTAAAGAATAGATTGCGAAGAAAACCGTTTACTGTCCAGAAGTCTACATAGTTTATAAATGGAGTAGGGCCTCCCCAACCTTCGAAAGCATTGAAAGTAAGCTGAAGAGATTGTGCCAAGAGTAGTATAATAATAGATAACAAGAGCAATGTTTTTTTTTGTACTGTAATGAGTAATGCAGCAGCGAAAAGGTAAACACCGTAGTAGTGTAATATATCCCCAGTCCACTCCATTAAGTATAAAAGTAATCCTAAAATAAATAAGAATAGTGCCCGTTTCCAGATGATTTTTCGGCTATTAGAAATTTTTGTTTTTTCATTGCTAGCAACGGAGGATCTAGTCATTAAAGATATGCCAATTCCAGCAAGTATAACAAACAAGGCAGAAGCTCTACCTTCAAAAAGTGACATAAAAGTTATTAAAAATGAGGGGCCATTTCCTTCAGCACCAGTTATAACCATAAAATTAACAAGCAGCATACCAAACATCGCCAAAGCTCTAGCAAAATCTAAGCCGATAATTCGTTTTTTAGTATTCAATTCAATCCCTTCTTTCAAAAATGCTGTTTACAGCTTCCATCCATATTTGTTTATAATCTATATCCACATGTAACATCATAAAATTCCCGACATTATCAAGCACTAATGCTAACATATGAGCTTTTGAAACTAGATTTTTATTTTCAATTAATTGAAGCTCATTTGCTTTTGTAAGGAGTGATTCAAATCCTTGTAAATATTCTGTTTGCACAGTTAGTAATCGATCTTTGTACATATCATTTCTTGAAGACAGTAATACATATTCTTGCAACACACGATTAAAATAAGGATCGTTCTGCTGTTCATCAATTATTTTGAATCCAATTTCAATGCATTTCTCAATAAAATTTTCTTTCGTAAACTCTCCTGTATGGAAGAAGGAAGAAAACTGCATCGCAGCACATAATTCTGTGAAAATACATTCGATTAATGCATCTTTAGATTTAAAGTAATAATAAATGGACGGTTTAGCAATTCCGACTTCTTCAGCAATCATAGAATAGGTCGTTTTAGTAATGCCATGTCCGGCAAACAGTCGATAGCTTGCTTCCATAATTGAAGAGAGTGTTTCTTCACTTTTGCTCATAATAAAGCCTCCTACAAAAAGGTTATATAAATCGTATCATTCATAAATATTTTTTTCAACCTACCGTTAGGTAAAAAAATATCCTGTTTTTTACAAAGTAATTTAAAAAGGTTAAGAGTTATGGAAATACTTTAGAAATATATTTCTAAAGTATTGTGTTCATTTTACACATAAATATTGAGAAAATTTCACTTACCCTAAATGGAAAGGTAATAGAAGTGTTCATAGAGAATTACTCGTAGATTCAATTTTTATCCATCCGTTTTGCGGGGAATGATTGCCTAGTGGTAATGGGATAAGGTTGAGCTACTTTATTAGGGGGAGTGGTTCTATGTTTAATAAAAAAATGGTGGCAATGGCAATGACTGTGCCGTTAGTAATGGGGACAATTTCTACGGTTTCGGCATTGGAAAAACAACAGCAAGTAAAGTTAGAAGCTTATTCGCCACAGAAAAAAGCAACTGAATATTTAAAAGAAAATGCTGCGCAGTATGGATTGAAAACAGACCTTTCAGACTTGCAATATATTTCTACAACAGAAACGTCAGTAGCTTCATATGTTAGGTTCCAACAAGTTGTTAATGGTGCACCTGTATTTTCAAAACAAATAACAGTTACGCTTAACGGAGAGGGAAAGGGAGTACTCGCTGTTTCTGATTATCAGCCTGTTACAGGTGTGAAGGAAGTAACGACAAAAATTAGTGAAAAAGATGCAATACAAAAATCAATGGCGTATGTTGGAGAAGCAAGTGAGCAAAATTTATGGGCTCCTACAGATAAAGAGTTCGGATATATTGTTGAAGAAGGAATTGCTCGTCCAGTATATAAAGTTGTAGTTCATTCTAATAATCCATTTGGTGCATGGGAAACATTTATTGATGCAGAAAATGGAAAGTTAATTAAAAAGGTTGATATAAACCGAAAAGCTGAAGGGTCAGGAAAAGTATTTTTACCTAACCCAGTCGTATCTAGCGGTAGTAAAGTAGGCTTAAAAGATAATAACGATGCAGATTCAACAGCTCTAACGAACCAACTGAAAACTGTTACGTTAAAAGGTTTAGATGGAACAGGATTTTTAATTGGAGAATATGTAACGATTTCTTCAAAAGCGAAAACAAAATCTACGAATTTACAATTTAACTATACACGCGCAAATGATAGCTTTGAAGATGTTATGTCGTACTATCATATCGACACATTGCAACGTTACATTCAAAGTCTAGGTTTTAAAAATATTAATAACCGTTCGATAAAAGTGAATGTTAATGGTACAACTGATGATAACTCATTCTATTCTCCATCAACAAAAGCTTTGACTTTCGGTACTGGCGGTGTTGATGATGCAGAAGATGCTGGTATTATCGCACATGAATATGGGCATTCGATTCAAGATAACCAAGTTCCTGGCTTTGGTAGTTCAGCAGAAGGTGGAGCGATGGGAGAAGGATTTGGGGACTTCTTAGGTGCTACATATGAAGATGCAGTATCGACTACTGGATATGGTAAAGCATGTGTTGGAGAATGGGATGCGACAGCTTATTCTAGTTCAGATCCAACATGCTTACGCCGATTAGATAATAATAAAGTATATCCGAAAGATATAACGAATGAAGTGCATGATGATGGTGAAATTTGGGCTCAAGGCCAATACGAAATGGCACAAGCTTTTGGCCGTGATGTAGCAACAAAAATCATTTTACAATCACACTGGTCATTAACACCAAACTCTAAATTCAGTGATGGAGCGAAAGCGATTAAGCAAGCGGATGCTCTTTTATATGGCGGACAACATGCTGCTGATATTGATCGCATTTGGGCAGCGAGAGGCATTAGTACGAATTAATATAAAAAGTCGTGGCGTTTATAAGCCACGACTTTTTAATTTGCTTACGAACTGGTACTAGTAAATAAAGCTATATCAATGATAGTGTGAATATATCCGTATCCCATTTATTTTTTAGCTTCTTTAAAAACAAAATGCTCTTTAAATTTTCTAGACTCAACTTTTTGACCATTTCTCATGGAGCGGAAAGGGTGTTCTTGCCATGTAATAATTACATCAACCTCATCCGCTTTTGTAGCAACAGGTAAATTAGCGTGTTCAAATCCAGTTTTTCCACTTGCCAAACGACTTTCCTTTAGGGAAAAGAGTTCATATTTCGTTTTCTTATTTGGTTCGTTGCGGAATACTTCGACGTTTACATTATATACTTCACTATTCCCGACATTCTTTACTGAAAAATGATATGTTTGAAATTCATCTTTTTTAGCTTGAAGCATATTCTTGTTTGTTTTTTTCGGTTTATCAATATTCACTTGCCATTGATCAGAGTTTTGAGAGATTGGTAAAGATTTTGGTGAATAGGCGTATGTTTCGTTTACTACAATTAGGCAAAACAATAGGAGAAAGAAACTAATTGCTTTTTGCATATACACACCTCGCTTTAAAATTTTTTATTAATATGCGTAAATGAATTGGGTTTTATGTAAAAAATGGAAAAATGTTAGAGGTGTAATTTCGAATTCGATACATAAGAATATGTATTACAAAATTAACTTTTCACACTTTAGAAGAAGTTAGGAGTTATAAAACCAGAATGTTTCAAAAAAAGCTTGCGTTTTATAAGGTGAGGAGTTAGAATACTCTGTAAATATAAAAAGTGATGATCAGGAAAAGTACATGGTGCAAAGGTCTACAGAGAGCAGCCGATTGCTGGGAAGGTTGCGATACCGCATGATGGAAAGACACCTGTGAGTGTTGCTTTGAACGTGATTATTAGTAAAAGCAAACGGTACCTACCGTTATCAGGGCTAAGATGGTCAATATGACAATTTGGGTGGTACCGCGGAAAAAATCCGTCCCTATTTATAGGGGCGGATTTTTGTATTCTTTGAAAGGGGGTGAGTGACCGTGGATGATGACGATGACAACAATAACGTAAATAAATATAAAATTACTGGAGGGAAAAATAATGGATTCAATAATGAAGCGTTCACTCACAAAAGAATGTACAAAGCAAAGTGGAAAGGTTGTATTACTTCAAGGATGGGTAAAAAAAATTCGGCACCTTGGAAATGTTAGTTTTTTATTATTACGGGACAGAACAGGAGTAATTCAATGTGTATTAGAAAATGAATTGGCCGGATATAAAGTTGATGTAGAAAGTGTTGTCCATGTAATCGGTGAGATAGTCGAGACATCGAAAACAGAATTGGGTGTTGAAGTACTTGCTCATGAAGTGAAAGTAATAAACGGTGCAGAGCCACTTCCATTTGAAATAAATAAAAAGAAGTTACAAGTTGGCTTAGATCAACTACTTAATGAGCGAGTAATATCATTAAGGCATGAGCGAACCGCAGCGATTTTTAAAGTGAAATCTACACTCGTTCAGAGCTTTAGTGAATTTCTTATAGAGAACGATTTCACACGGATCTTTACGCCGAAAATTGTTTCGCAAGGGGCAGAAGGAGGAGCAAATGTTTTTAAGCTTCCATACTTCCAAAAAGAAGCTTATTTAGCACAATCACCACAGTTTTATAAGCAAATGATGGTGGCAGGTGGGTTAGAACGAGTTTTTGAAATTGCACCTGTATATAGAGCGGAACATCATAATTCTTCCCGTCATTTGAATGAATATATATCGTTAGACGTAGAACTTGGTTTTATTCATGATTTTTATGAAGTGATGCAACTAGAAACGGATGTTTTACGATATATGTTTCAACAAGTAGCGAAAAAATGTGAAATAGAACTACAACTATTACAAATAGAAGTACCTGTTATTACTGAAATACCTAAAATTACATTGTTAGAAGCACAAGAAATTTTGAAAAGTAAGTATCGTAAAGAATCTCCTGTAGGGGATTTAGATACAGAAGGTGAAAAGTTACTAGGGAAATATGTAAAGGAAACATATAATAGTGAATTTGTTTTCATTACACATTATCCGAAAGAAGCGAGACCGATGTATACGATGCAAAATAAAGAGAATCCAGCTATTACTGATTCATTCGACTTATTATATAAAGGGCTAGAAATAACGTCAGGGGCACAGCGAATTCATAATTATGAATTGTTACTCGCTTCGTTTAAAGAAAAAGGATTACATCCAGAGAAATTTCAATCTTATTTAAATACATTCCGATATGGTTGTCCACCACATGGAGGTTTCGGAATTGGGTTAGAAAGGATTGTATATAAACTATTAGAATTAACAAATGTACGAGAGGCTAGTGCTTTTCCGAGAGATTGTACTCGTCTTATACCATAAAAAGAATCTTTGCGATTATCGCGAAGATTTTTTTTAGTTCGTTTGAAAAGATGAAAATATAGACCCTTTCTTTTGCTAATAAGCTTAGTAAAAGTGAGTTATCAATATGAACCATTTCGACAAAAAATCAATATACCCCTTGACAGTTACAAATATAACCGATATACTTCATATTAATTTCAAAAGAAAATATATTCTAAATATTACAATGTGTTGAATAGGAGTAGTAAGGTCATGTATTTGTACAGAGAGCTATGGGTTGGTGTGACATAGTCAAATGACATCCTGAACTCGCCTAGGAGCAGTAAGGTGGAACGGAATCACATTCTTAGTAAATCTTAACGGTTAACCTTCGATATTAGGTTTGTAATCAAACGATTACTACTAAGGTGGATTCATAATGGAATCAATAAGGGTGGTACCGCGTTAAGTAAATGGCTTAGCGTCTCTTTATATAGAGATGCTAGGCCATTTTTTTATTATATGGAAGAAGAAATGGAGGGTTTATTTGAATAGGTTTATAAAATTTATTTATTTATATAAAAAGATTTAATTAGGAGGAAAATGAGATGAAACAGACGGAGCAATGGACTTCGAAATTAGGTTTTATAATGGCGGCAGCCGGATCAGCAATTGGACTTGGTGCGATATGGAAGTTCCCTTATATCGCTGGGAAGAGTGGGGGAGGAGCGTTCTTTTTAATATTTATATTATTTACTGTTTTAATTGGACTACCGCTACTTATAGCTGAATTTATGATTGGACGCAGTACGCAGAAACAAGCAGTTGGAGCATTTAAAAGCATCGCACCAAATACAGGATGGCATTGGATTGGACGCCTTGGTGTTGGAACGTGTTTTATACTACTTTCATTTTATAGTGTTGTAGGTGGATGGGTATTAATTTATTTATTCAGAGGAATAACTGGACAACTGATTACGCCAGGACAAAATTACGGCACATTATTTACTGAAACAATTGGGAATCCTGCTTGGGCTATTATGGGACATTTCGCTTTTATGTTCATTACGATATGGGTTGTATCAAAGGGTGTACAAAACGGAATTGAAAAAGCAAGTAAATATATGTTGCCAGCATTGTTCGTTTTATTTGTCGCTCTTATTATTCGTTCGTTAACACTTGATGATGCAATGAAAGGTGTGAAGTTTTTCTTACAACCAGATTTCTCAAAGATTACTTCGGAAAGTATTTTGTTCGCAATGGGGCAATCATTCTTTGCAATTAGTATCGGGATTTCAATTATGGTTACGTATAGTTCCTATTTAAATAAAAAAGAAAGTTTACCAAAATCAGCAATAACAATTGTTGGATTAAATTTATTTGTTTCATTATTTGCAGGTCTTGCTATTTTTCCAGCCGTATTTTCATTAGGAATGGAGCCAACAGAAGGACCTGGATTACTATTTATCGTATTACCATCTGTATTTAGTCAAATTCCATTTGGTGGGTTTTTCTTAACAGTATTTCTTGCACTATTTACATTTGCGACATTAACATCAGCATTTTCTCTACTAGAAACTGTTGTTTCAGCATTAGCAAATGGTGAACAAGAAAGGAGAACAAAATTATCATGGCTGATCGGTTTCGGCATTTTCTTAGTAGGTATACCATCAGCGTTATCATTTGGAGTATGGAGTGATATTACGATTTTCGGAAAGAATATTTTTGATGCAGTAGACTTTTTATCTAGTAATATATTAATGCCGCTTGGTGCACTATTTATTAGTATTTTCGTTTCATTCAAAATGGAGAAGAAGGTACTAGAAGCGGAGTTTTTTGTAGGTGGAAATTATGGAACGAAAGTATTTACTTGTTGGGCATTTTTACTTCGATTTGTAGCACCACTTGCAATAATTATCGTCTTCTTAAATGTAATAGGGATTATTTAATATTAAATGTTATAATATTCAGTAAAAAAGAAGATGGGGATGTTTATGGCGAATTTGATAGAAACAGGAGAGTATATGAATATTAGAGGGAAAAAGCTATACGTTGAAACACATGGAAATCCTAAAAATAAGCCAGTCTTATACTTGCATGGTGGACCAGGAGAGAGTTGTTATGATTTTTCATTTCATCAAGCGGAACGTTTAAAAGGTTCTCTATATGTAATTATGATAGATCAAAGAGGTGTTTGTCGCTCAGAAGAAATTACTGAAGACGAAGCTTTTGGATTAAATGATTTGATTGAAGACTGTGAGGAATTAAAAAAAGTATTACAAATTGAGAAGTGGTCTATAATTGGACATTCTTTCGGTGGATATGTAGCATTGCTTTATGCGTCGATATATCCAAGTTCAATAGAGAAAATAATATTTGAAGGACCAACTTTTGATTTTGCATTAACAAGTAGAGCTTTGTTGCAAAAGACAGAGCATTTATTAAAAAAGTATGGAAAAGAAGAAGTAGCAAAAGAGTGCTTTGCTTATTCATCTAGCGATGCTAGTTCAGAAGAGTTGTTAGAAGCTTATATAAGATTAAGCGCTGAATTAGAAGAAAAAAGAATGGAGATTTACAATAATAAGGAAGATAGGACAGATGAGAGTTTATACAGGGATGAAGAGTGGGAAATATTTTCAAATCGATCCAAAATTCACTTTGATAGATTAAAATTAGAGGGAGCATGTCATACATCATTATTATCAAAAATAAAAGATGTACAAAATCTGATGTTATTAATAGTAGGAAAACATGATGTAGTAACGTGTGAAGAACAAATTAAAACATTTAATAAAGATGCCCGAAACGGCAAGTATATCGTATTTGAAGAGAGCGGTCATTCACCTCATTATGAGGAAGCAGATAGATTTGCAGAAACAGTCATACATTTTTTGAAATGAAGAAAAGGGTGCTTCTATAAATGAGAGGCACCCTTTCTAAATTTCTGGATATGTGATTGTGATGTTAGGCCACTTACTTTGCCAATTCTTTTTTATAACTCTGTTTTTGTACATATGTAATCGTTCTTTTGATTCAAGAAAATGAGCTGTTGGTCTCACTTGTAAAGAAAGGACATCTTCAATACCACATGGGGCTGTTAAGATAACGTTGTTTAGTTCATCAAGTGTAACTCCTAAAGCCGTTGCTGTTTCAGGGAATTTAGAAATAGCATTAACAGAAGAAGAATATGGTGGCATATTATTCACTACATGCATACGAGCTTGATTTTTTACAGACCAAGGGATAGTAGCATCAATATTCATTAATTTCGTTTCTAATGATTGTTCGTATATCTCATCTTGATGTAGACTATCATAATAAATCACATCAACATCAGGCATAGCCGTTTTAGCTTCATAGTCATGTAAAGTATCCCAAATTTTAGAACGAACAAATCCGGCACAAATCCACCAATCAGGTAGCTCTAGTGATTTTGCCATTTGTAATACATTCATCATCCATTCGTCGTTTTCTATTAAGCGAATTATATCTTTCTCTGTTTTAATCTTCACTGATAAATTCACCTTTCTAGTAAATTAATGCATCAGTTCAATAATCCATAAAATCCAGTAAGCACCTGGTACAAATAGCAGTTGTGCTAATAATGTGCCGAGAAGTCTAGAAATCATTAGCCAACCATACATTTTACTCATAGATTCAGCACCGCTTTCTGATTGTAGAGCACGTTCTGTTAAAAGAGCAATGCGTGGATCGAGTAATACAGTTAATAAAATAGTGGCGAAACCATTTACAAGGCCAGAAGCTGTACTTGCATTTGTTGCATAATCTGGATTTAAAAAAGAAGCGTAAAGGGCTGAAAGTACCCCTGCTGTATAAATAGCAGTAGCAAACATGTTAATAAGCATAATACGCTTTGGAATACCACCGATACGCAGTCTATGAATCATTTCTAACTTTGGAAAACGGACATATTTTTTTGTGTACTTTAATTTTTGAATGTTATTCGTTTTCATCATTCGAATGAAAGAACCGTCTGTTTCAAAGTTTTGAATGACATATCCAAATAATTTTGTCAAAGTTGGATAAAGAATGATCGCGATTAATGTACCGATAGAAGCCGATAATAGTACGAGTCGTATAATATGCTCTAAATTAATAGAAGAATCTAGTTTTGCTTCATCGACAATACCACCGATTAAAAAGGCTTGTAGTAAGTTTGATGTTCTTGAAATAAGTAACACCATTCCTACAACAGACAGGGCAACTGCAATCTTCTTTAAACGTACTCCAGCTAATCGAATACTATAAGAGCTTGTTTCAACTGCGTGGATCACAATTGTGAAAGCCATTATAAAAATTAACGTAATTGACATTTGTTTCACCAGTTTCTATTAAAATAATTGTAACTTTTTTACTGTATCATATCTATCGTATTTTGTAACTGAAAGTATGTGACATATGGAAATTGATTTTTCGAAAAAATAGATAATGATAGTATAATAGGGAGAAGTGGAAGAGATGTTAGCACTTATTTATACAGCAAATTAAGTGGAGGAATGAAGCATGTATAAAACATTTCTATTTGATTTAGATGGAACTTTAACGGATCCGAAAGAAGGGATTGTAAACTCGGTTTTATATGCATTAAAAAAAGTAGGAATTGAAGAAGTACATATAAGTGAGTTAGATTCATTTATAGGTCCTCCTATTCAGCAATCATTCATAGAGAGATATAATATGAGTGAAGGAGAGGTTGAACGTGCTGTTTTTTACTTCCGTGAGTATTTAAAGCAGCGTGGATTGTTTGAAAATAATGTATACGAGGGGATTCTGAAGCTCTTGCAACAATTAAAAAGTTCAGGGAATCGCATATTCGTAGCAACTTCAAAGCCCACTGTATTTGCGAAACAAGTTATAGGGCATTTTCAATTAACGAATTATTTCGAAGACATCATTGGAAGTAATTTAGATGGTACGAGAATAAAAAAAGAAGAAATAATTGCTCATATTTTACAAACAAATGAAGAACTAAATAAAGAAGAAATGATAATGATTGGTGATAGAAAGCACGATATAATAGGTGCAAATCAGAATGGAATTGCTTCAATTGGTGTTTTATATGGCTATGGCTGTGAAAAAGAACTGACTGAAGTTAGTGCGACCTACATAGTGAAAGATGTTGAAGAACTGTATCATTTTTGTGTAGAGAAAAATTTAATAAAGCAGTAAATATAGATTCTAGCAATCCCTTTATAACGTATGACGATGAATTCGTTTCTGTTTAAAGGGATTTTTCATATGTAATCGAATAATTATAATTAGACATTTTTAGCATAAAAATTTGTATGAATAAGAGGAGGGATGTCAGAATTAAAAGGTTAGTAGAAATTTATCAATAAAATTTAGAATATTCTGTTTAATGGAGGGGTAAAATTGGAGTTAGTTATTATATTATTAGCACTAAGTTTACTTATGTTCGTAGCATACAGAGGTTTTTCTGTTATTTTATTCGCGCCGATATTTGCATTATTTGCAGTATTTTTGACAGAACCTAGTTATGTATTACCTTTCTTTTCTAATATCTTTATGGAGAAAATGGTTGGATTTATAAAATTATATTTTCCTGTGTTTTTATTAGGAGCAATATTTGGGAAAGTAGTGGAAATGTCAGGAATTGCAGATTCTATCGCAAAAACGATTATTGAGTTAGTTGGTGAAAAACGTACTATATTAGCGATTGTATTAATGGGGGCTATTTTAACGTATAGTGGTGTTAGTGTGTATGTAGTAGTGTTTGCTGTTTATCCGTTCGCAGCTAAGTTGTTTCGACAAGCTAATATTCCAAAGCGTTTAATCCCTGGAACGATTGTTCTTGGAGCAGTAACGTTTACAATGGATGCGTTACCTGGATCACCACAAATTCAAAACGTAATACCTACAACATTTTTTAAAACGGATATTTATGCTGCACCGATACTTGGGATTGTAGGAGCAATTTTTGTTCTTACATTAGGTTTACTATATTTAGAGAGTAGACGTAAGAAGGCAAAAGCGGCAGGTGAAGGATACTTTGGTTTTAATGATGGAAATACTGAAATGGCAGCATCTTTGCAAGTAGAACAAAAAAATATGCCATTAATTAATAACATTGAAATCACAAGAGCGCAACAACTTATTGCATTTATACCACTTATTTTAGTAGGTGTAATGAATAAAGTGTTTACTATTATGATACCGAAGTGGTATCCAAGCGGTTTTGATTTTTCTACAATTGGTATGAAAGCATTTGGGAAAGTAGAATTAAGTGCAGTAGTAGGAATTTGGTCTGTAGAATTGGCACTTATTATAGGGATCTTAACAACGTTATTATTATATTGGAAGCGAGTAGTAACAGGTTTCCAAGCTGGATTGAATACAAGTATTGGTGGAGCGCTACTTGCAACGATGAATACAGGAGCTGAGTTTGGATTCGGTGGTGTCATTGCAGCACTTCCAGGTTTCTCAATTATGAGAGATGGCATCTCTGCTACTTTCACAAATCCGTTAGTGAATGGTGCAGTAACGACGAATATTTTAGCTGGAATTACAGGCTCGGCATCAGGAGGAATGGGAATAGTATTAAGTGCAATGGGAGATAAATTTATTGCAGCGGCCAATCAATTTGATATTCCATTAGAAGTTATGCACCGTATCGTATCAATGGCATCAGGAGGAATGGATACACTACCACATAACGGGGCTATTATTACTATTCTTACAGTAACAGGATTAACACATAAACAGTCATATAAAGATATATTTGCTATTACAATTTTGAAAACGGTTGCTGTATTTTTAGTTATCGCATTCTATACTTTAACAGGACTCTATTAAAAAATTTGAATCGTAAAGATTCATCAAATCGATAATTTATGTTATAAAATATTAATTAGGATAAGAAGGGGTGGGGGACTTGCAAGAGGTTTCTGAGTTTCGTATGCCAAAGTCGGTATTATATGGAAGGAATTCGCTTGAAAAACTGGGAGAACAATCAAAAAAGTTAGGGAAAAGAGCTTTTATAGTTACTGATACAATTATGGAAAAATTAGGATATGTTGAAAAGTGTATGCAACAATTAAATAAGAAAGGTATTACTGTTAGTACATATAATAAAGTGGATGCTGAGCCTACAAATATACACGTATTAGAAGCGTTATCTCTTTGTAAAGAGGAAAAGTACGATTTTATTATCGGTATTGGTGGTGGAAGTTGTATTGATGCTGCGAAAGCGGTAGCGGTTTTATATACAAATGGTGGAGAAGTTGAGGATTATGTCCAAAAGGATATTAAAATAGAAAATAATCCACTACCACTTATTGCAATTCCAACAACTTCTGGTACTGGATCGGAAGTTACAAGTGTAGCAGTAATTACGAATAAAAAAACAGATGTAAAAATGATGATGAAGCATCCTAGTTTTATACCGAAAGTAGCAATTATAGATCCAGTTTTGACAAGTTCGTTACCACCACAAATTACGGCAGCAACAGGAATAGATGCGTTATGTCATGCGATTGAAGCGTATATTTCTAAAGTTTCACAACCACTTACAGATGTACTTGCTCTTTCAGCTATTGAAAGTATTATGAAATATTTACGTATAGCATATGAAGATGGACGTAATATGGAGGCAAGAGAAGCGATGATGATTGCTTCCTTACAAGCTGGAATTGCATTTTCTAATGCATCAGTTACATTAGTTCATGGAATGTCAAGGCCAGTGGGAGCATTATTTCATGTACCGCATGGAATATCAAATGCCATACTATTACCTACAGTGTTAGAGTTTACAAAAACAAGTGCAATGAAAAGGTTAGCAAAAATTGGACGTAGTTTAAATAAGGATTTGTATTCGAATTCTGATGAGGAAGTAGCAGACTACACACTTGGTGAAATAAAAAAACTTTGCTTTGATCTTCGTATTCCAAATTTAAAAGAATACGGAATCGATGAAATTGAATTTGAAAATGCTATTTCTAAAATGGCATCAGATGCAATTGAAAGTGGTAGCCCAGCTAATAACCCACGTGTTCCATCATATGATGAAATCAAAGAGTTGTATCGAGAGTGTTTTAATTATAAGTATAAAGAATTTATAAAAACATCAGATTGTTAATTTCAGAATATTCTATAAAAATTTCCTTGGAAATGAAAGTAGAATTATTCTTTATTATTCCGTTAAAACAAGACCTTATATTCCAAACTTAAAGTCTTGTTTTATTATGTATAATATACATAATAAAACATTGTTATTAGTTTTATAAAAATAGTTTAGGTAGGTGTTTTATATGAAAACGATAGGTCTTATAGGTGGTATGAGTTGGGAATCAACTTCTGAATATTATCGAATTATTAATGAAGAAATAAAAGAGAGATTAGGAGGGCTACATTCAGCAAAATGTTTGATTAATAGTGTGGATTTTGAAGAGATTGAACGATGTCAGTCTAGCGGAGATTGGGATGGTGCTGGAGAAATTCTAGGGAATGCGGCATATTCATTACAAAAGGGGGGAGCAGACTTTATAATCATTTGTACAAATACAATGCATAAGGTAGTTGGAAAAATAAAGGCGAAAATTGATATTCCAGTCTTACATATTGCTGATGCAACTGCAAAAGAAATTAAAAGAAAAGACATTCAAAAGGTTGGTCTGCTTGGAACTAAATATACAATGGAGCAAGATTTCTATAAGTCACGTATAGAAGAAAATAATATAAAAGTAATAGTACCATCAGAAAAAAATAGAAAAGAAATAAATAAAGTAATATATACAGAATTATGTTTAGGAAAAATAGTATCTCAATCTAGAGAATATTATAAAAGAGTCATCGAAGAGTTAGTGCAAAAAGGAGCACAGGGAATCATATTAGGTTGTACAGAAATAGGGTTATTAATAAAGCAAGAAAACGTATCTGTCCCGATATTTGATACAACTCATATACATGCAATTGAAGCAGTCAAGGTAGCTCTAGATAGAGTATAATTATATTATGTAAACTTTATTCGTATATCTGGAAAACATTCAGAAAATATTTTATAATGTAAGTGGTTACATTTAAGGGGGAATGCGTATGTTTTCAGTTCAACCAATCGCATTTGTACATAATGAAAGAAAGGAAATAAAAGATGATGAGTGGGGAGAAGTAAGATCTCGTATAACTTTAACTGAAATGTATGCAGAAGAGAGTATACAAGGGGTTGAAGATTTTTCTCATATTGAAGTTGTTTTTTATTTTCATAAAGTAACTGACGAGCAAATTCAGTATTTTGCTAGACATCCTAGAAATAATAAGGATTATCCTGAAGTAGGTATTTTTGCACAGCGCGGGAAAAATCGCCCAAATCGCATAGGTGTAACAATTGTAAAGATGATCAAAAGAGAAGGTAAATCAATTATTGTTGAGGGATTAGATGCTATTGATGGCACTCCTATATTGGATATAAAACCAATAATGAAAGAGTTTATGCCGACAGAAGAAATACACCAGCCTAAATGGGCAACGGATATAATGAGACAGTATTGGAAGGGGAATGGAGTAAAATGAGAATATATGAGGCAACAATTGCAGATTTAGATGGACTAGCATCAGTTTTTAATAACTATCGCATGTTTTATAGGCAAGATTCTGATTTAGAAGGGGCAAAAGTATTTTTACGAAATCGAATTGAGAAAAAAGAGTCCGTTATTTTCATAGCAGTTGAAGACGACGAATATATTGGGTTCACGCAACTATATCCATCATTTTCTTCTATTTCAATGAAAGAATTATGGATTTTAAATGATTTATTTGTACAAGCGGCGAAGCGTGGAGCCGGAACAGGTAAAAAATTATTAGAAGCTGCTAAAGAATACGCATTAGAAAATGGAGCAAAAGGTGTAAAATTGCAAACAGAGATTGATAATTTATCAGCACAACGATTATACGCTGAAAATGGCTATTTGAGAGATAATCGTTATTTCCATTACGAATTAACGTTTTAAAAAATTAAGTTGAAAGAGGCATTTTCAAGAAAAAGAATTTCTTTGTAATGAGAAATTCTTTTTTATTTTTGCCTAAATTAAAAAATACATTAATGAAAACGATATTTATTTATTGTTAAGCGATAAACGTTGTGATAAAATTATGTTGCCATTAAATAAGTGAGGTATTGTAAATGAATCTTAAACGAAGTTCAACAACGTTCTTAAAAGTAATTATTTTTCTTGCTGGAATTTCAGTACTTGCTTTATGCATATTTTTAGTGCCGGAAATGGCGAATTTCGCAGCAAATTTGTATCCTAATATTGCTCCGATGAAATATCTTGTTTTCATTGTGATGTATGGAGCAGCTGTGCCTTTTTATGTTGCTCTTTATCAGGCTTTCAATCTTTTACAGTACATTGATGAGAACACAGCGTTCTCGGAATTATCAGTAAAGGCGTTAAAGAATATAAAGCGCTGTGCAATTACAATCAGTGGTTTGTATGTATTAAGTTTGCCACTTTTTTATTTTATAGCGAAAAAAATGGACCCTCCTATTGGGTTAGTGGGACTCATTATCGTTTTTGCTTCGCTCGTTATCGCCGTTTTTGCTGCTATCCTCCAACGACTTCTACAAGAAGCAATTCACATAAAATCAGAAAATGATTTGACGGTCTGAGGTGGCGGATATGACAATCATTATTAATATTGACGTCATGTTAGCAAAACGAAAAATGAGTGTAACGGAGCTTTCGGAGAAGGTTGGAATTACGATGGCGAATCTTTCTATTTTGAAAAATGGGAAAGCAAAAGCGGTTCGTTTTTCAACATTAGAAGCGATATGTAAAGCTTTGGAGTGTCAGCCAGGGGATATTTTGGAGTATAAAAACGATGAGAATACTCAATAAAAACAGATAACAAATGTAAATAATAGAAGTCAATAAAGAAGGGATAGCCACTAAGCTATTCCTTCTTTACGTTAATTGCTGTTACTAATAAAAAATATAATTTGAATTGCAATGTTTGCGTATCAAAAGGGAACTTGCTACCTTTTGAGGTGATCTGTTTTGTGGAATACAATTATTTGCCAAAAAGGCTATTTTAACTATGTTTTAAATTATTTCGGGTGAATCAAAATTTTCATTTGTATTATAGTTGATTTAAAACCCAGTTTGTTGCATCTTCAAAGTTATCTGCAATGTAGTTTGGTTCAATATGTGCCCATTTGTCTCGGTACGTATGCAAAGCATCATACCCAGCGCCTGTTCGGACTAGAATCGTAGTCGCATTTACTTTTGCTCCTGCAACAATATCAGTCCAACGATCACCAACTACAGCACATTGTGTTAAATTAAGTCCATGTTTTTTTGCTGCTTTAAGCAGCATGCCTGTACTTGGTTTACGGCATTCACAACCATCACCGTGTTTATGAGGACATACATAAATATCATCAAAACCGAAGCCTTCTAATTCTTGTACAAAATCGGCTACAGTTGCTATTCCATCTGCGATACCGGGTTGATTTGTGAAAGAGAAAATTTTTATATTTTTAGCTTTTAGTTTTTGCAAGGATGTTTTTGTGAATGGAAATAATGTAAAGGATCCTGGATAATGTATTGTAGTGTCACCACCAATTGTACCGTCACGATCAATGAAAATTGCTTTAATGTTTGTCATAGTTATAGTCCCTTCACTTTATAAAGTAGTTTAAAAATATTTTACAAATCGGTAGCCATTTACTTCATAACCTAATTTTTTGTAAAAAGGATGAGCTTCTACTCTTTTTGTTCCACTAACTAGCCATGTGCCAATGCAATTATGTTTCTTTGCTAATTGCTCGGCATAATCCATCAAAACTTGTCCAATGCCTTTCCGTCGTATGTTAGAATCAACGCTAATAATTGAAATCTCTCCATAACGTGTTACATCTTCTAAATTTTCACGTATACGAAATCCAAGTAATCCAAATATAGCTTCTTCTTCCTCGTAAACATATAAAAAATCAAACGGACTCATTTGTACGAATTGTAGGCGGTTGTTCATATCTTCATAGGAAATAGAGGAACCTTTTAATTCTTTCGTTAAAGAACAAAGTGCGTCTATATCATCTATCGTTGCTTCACGAATTTGAAAAGACATATTATCAACTCCAATAAAATGTAATCAAACATTTAATATTCTGTTAAAAAATGTTTTTTCCTGCTATGAAAATAAATATTTTATAATGATATACAGATAGTTATATGTTATTCTTTTCCTTGATTGTATTGGAAATGGAAAGAAGGGGAATGCATGTTAAAAGTAAATATCCGCTCAGCTGGATATGAAATAGGCGAAAAAACAATTCATGATATAGCTTTTTCTATCGAAAAAGGTGAACTAGTTGCTCTTATTGGAGCAAATGGTGCTGGGAAAAGTACGACGATTAAAACGATACTCGGATTACTTGTAAATATGGACGGTGAAATATCATTCGGTGAAAAGAAAAATCCGTATGCATACGTACCAGAACATCCAACATACTATGATTACTTGACGCTCTGGGAACATATTGAATTATTAATGGCAGCTCGTGGAAGTGAAATGGGAAGTTGAGAAGAACGAGCGGAACAATTATTACATACTTTTCGAATGAATAAGCATAAACATGAGTATTTATCAAAGTTTTCAAAAGGCATGAAACAAAAATCTATGCTAATATTGGCGTTTTTAACTGAGCCAGATTTTTATATCATTGACGAACCTTTTATCGGTTTAGATCCAGTAGCTACGAAAGAGTTTTTAAATTATTTATATAAAGAAAAAGAGCGCGGGGCAGGAATTTTACTTTGTACGCACGTATTAGATACTGCTGAAAAAATTTGTGAAAGATTTTTACTCATTTCACAAGGTACATTAGTCGCAGATGGACATTTAGAATCTATTCAAATATTAGCGGAAATGCCGGGTAGTTCATTATTAGACTGCTTTGATGTAATTGTAAGGCGTGAACAACATGATTAAACAACAATTTTATAAGAGATTACGCCATGAACTCCAGCGGAAATGGAAGTCTATATATTCGGTAACAGATTGGACAGTCGCATTATATATTATTATTCCAGCACTTATATTTATGGGAATCTATTATCGATCGCTATGGATAAATGAATTATCAACGGAAGAGACGATTTATTTCGGATTAGGATTACTCGCATTTTATCTAGTAACATATCCAAGAGGAGTTCGTTCATTTTTTGAGCAAGCGGATAGTTTATTTTTAATTTCGTATGCAACACATATGCGAAAATTAGTCCAGTATGGCATGATGTACACATTTGTTCGAATAGCGATAACGAATATAATAGTAGTCGTTATTATGTTACCGGTGTTGATGAAAAGTATCGAAGTAACAGAAATACAAGTCCTATTATTTTGGGTATTCTTTACTATATTTCGATTTATGTTGTCGTTGTTAACGAGATTTGTTCATGTACATGTGGGGAAACGATGGGTTTTATGGATTGTAAAAAATATAGTATTTTCTATGAGCGTGTCCTTTTTTGGAATTAGTTTATTTTTTATTTATAAAAATCCGTTGTATTCAATTTTATTTATCGGTCTAGTAATTTTCTTAAGTAGTGTATTAGTAAAAGAGAAAATGAATTATAAAAAGTTCTTTTTTAAAGAAATCGAGAAAGAAAAGGAGGAAAGCATGCGCTGGACGAGCGGAATTATGCAAGCTGGTGGTCATGCGGCTAAACCGAGTAGTTCGAATAAAAAACCGTGGATGTTTCCGCGCTCTAAAAGACTTTTAGGGAAAAAAGCTGATTCTCGTATTGTCGAATCTTTTTTGAAAGAATTTTTCCGTACAAGTACTGCACGAATATTTTATATTCAAATTGTATGTATCAGTACTGCAAGTATAATTATGACTCCAAGGTGGATTGCAGCTATTGTTCTCGTATTTGCTGTAGTTGCAATTTCTCGCTATGCACGTGATTATTGGAATGAATTTACGAATAAGATGTTTCTTCGTTTATATTGTGATGAAGGGAAATTACTATTGTTAAGATGGAAGGCAGATCGTTATTTATTACTACCAGCAATACTTTTATATGGAATAGTTATACTTTCACAGTTTTATTTATTGCCAGCTGTGGTAGGCAGCGTTGTTTTTATTTTATTAATTGTATGGATTGTATTTGTACCATTAAAAAAGAGCCATTGACGGCTCTTTTTCTAGTCTGTAACACATTGATAAATAAAATATACTAAAACGAGTATACTTGCGGCGGAATACATGACATCTAAAGTCATCTGATCGCCTCCTTATTGTTGTTGTATTTTTATTGTATGAAATCTTACAATTTCATATTCAAGTGAAAAATATGTGAACGTTAACAAAATTGTAAAGTGCAAAAATTACAATCATTTTGTATAATAGAAGAAACCACCGTTATATAAAAAATAATGAGTGAAAGGGGAGGGAACATAAATGCCAAATTGGTTTAGAAAAACCTTAGTCGCATTAATTACCGTGTTTACATTTGGTTTAGTGACGCCTCCTTCCATATTACTTGATAATGCCAAAGCTGCGGACAAGCCTACGAGCACAGCTGGGCAACAAAGTTTGGAGAGCACGTCCTATACATATGAAGAAACGAATGACAGGTTAACCACCGATACTTTTATTACTTATGCAATGCAAGAAGCAGAGAAGCAGTCGATGCAAAAGTTTGGTACTAAAATTGGTCCAGTAATTGAAGATGAGTTTAAAGATGTAATATTACCGAAAATTGAAGAGGCAATTGCTGAGCTTGCTAGTGATGTACCAGAAGATTCACTACAATCATTAGCGATTTCTCAAAAACCAGCTGGTGGAAATAATGAGAAGATTTTTCACGTCTACGATACGAAATCTGGAAATGATTTATTGCGTTTCCATGTAAGAAGAGATCATCCACCGCAAGATGGTTATTATTTTAATTTCCATTACCACCGTTTTGATGATGGATACTCTGGACATCATGAGTTAGGAAATATTTATTGGAATACGAATGTACCACCGAAATGGTTGTCTTAAAAAGAACAAGAGAAAATCTTGTTCTTTTTTATTTTTATAGAAGGGACAGACAACTATGTTGTTGAATAACATAGGTTTAGAAAAAAGAAGCAAAGGGAGTATGGGAATGCAAAAATATATTGTTTTTGACTTTGATGGCACATTAGTAGATTCACAAAATATATTTGTACCGATTTATAATCAACTTGCTGAAAAACATGGGTATAAAGCAGTAAAGGAAGACGAAATTGAACATTTACGTAAATTAACGATGCCAGAGAGATGTAAACAACTTAATGTACCACTGTATAAACTACCGATATTAGCGTTGGAATTTTATAAATTATATCAGCCTGCTATAAAAAATCTCGTTTTGTTCCATGGGATGAAAGAAGTATTAGATGAACTACATAAAAAAGGCTACGGAATTGCAGTCATATCATCGAACTCAGAAGAGCATATTCGGGCGTTTTTACACAAGAATGGTATCGAAAATATTCAAGAAGTGTATTGTTCTAAAAATTTGTTTGGTAAAGATAAAATGATAAAAAGATTTTTGAAATCAAAAAAAATAACAGAGAAAGATATGTTATATGTCGGTGATGAACAGCGAGACGTAGCAGCGTGTAAAAAGGCTGGAGTGAACGTAATTTGGGTATCTTGGGGATATGATGTTATTGAAACAGTAAAAAAAGATGCACCAGATTACATGGTTCATAAGCCGATGGAAATTGTGCAAGTAGTACAAGGAGCGTATTCTTAATATGAATACACTGCGAGCAGGCATTCATCATATTGAATTTTGGGTAGCAAATTTAGAGGAATCCATTTCTTTTTATAATAAGTTGTTTTCCATAATTGGGTGGAGAAAGTTAAATGAAGTAGCATATAGCACAGGAGAAAGTGAAATATACTTTAAAGAAGTAGATGAGGAAATTGTAAGGACGTTAGGGCCTAGACATATTTGTTATCAAGCTATTCATAGAGAAGTAGTTGATGAAGTAGCAGATTTTCTTTCTAGTACGAAAGTGAAGGTAATACGTGGTCCAATTGAAATGAATCATTATTCGGAAGGTTATTATACGATTGATTTTTACGATCCGAATGGATTTATTGTAGAAGTTGCCTATACACCAAATGCAGAAATGTAAGGGGAATAGATATGAAGATAATTACAGCATGGCAAAATAATATACAAATAGTAAAAGATGCAGTGGATATTAAAGAAATTTCTAAAGGTTTTTCGCCTGATAAGAAATATATAATTACGAGTACGAATAATGAAAAATATTTATTGCGGACAGGCGATATAAAAGAGTATGAAAGAAAGAAAATAGAGTTTCAAATTTTAAATGAAATGCAAAATCGTAGTGTGCAAGCACAAAAACCAATTGAAATGGGTTTGTTGGCAGAAGAAGGTTTATGCTATGGCATTTTTTCATATTTAGAAGGGGAGGATGCGAAGAAGCTATTGCCTACGTATTCACCAAAAGAACAATATGATATTGGTATAGAGGCAGGAAAAGATTTAGCAAAAATGCATACATATGAAGCTCCTAATAATATACTTCCATGGTATGAAAGAGCAATGAAAAAACATAGTAAATATTTAGAGGCATATAAAACATGTGGAATAAACATAAAAAATGATGATAAAATCATAAAGTTTATTGAAGAAAATGAAATATCTTTAAAGAACCGCCCAAATCGATTTCAACACGATGATTTTCATTTAGAAAATATAATTGTACGGGATGGAAAATATGTAGGTGTTGTTGATTTTAATGGCTACGACTGGGGCGACCCACTTCATGATTTTGTGAAAATTGCACTGTTTGCAAGGGACATTAGTATTCCGTATTCAATCGGACAAATAGAAGGATACTTTAATAGGAAAATACCAGAGGAGTTCTGGAAATTATACACAGTGTACGTTGGCATGACAGTTTTCTCCTCAGTTGTCTGGACATTACGAGCAGCACCGCATATGTTAGAGGATATGTTAGAGCGTCTTACTATAGTTTTAGAGGATCATAATAACTTTGAGTTATCGAAGCCAATTTGGTTTCAACCAGATAAGATTGATATGAAATAGAAAAGGTAGGTGTGATTCGCACCTACCTTTATTTTTTACCATCAAGATACTTATTTAATTTTCTTAAATGTAAGCGGCTGAGTACTTAATGTAGTTGGTACATGTAACTGAAGGGATGGGAATTCACCACTTACATTCATTTCATAAGCGAATAATAAGCTCATTTTCATTTGGAATAAGTCAACTTTTGCGGAGAAGATGTCGTAATGATGATGCCCTAATTGAATATCCATTTCCATAAATTGTACATATAACGAATCATTTCGTTTGTATACTTGTAATGTTCCGTATGCAGGATGTTCAAAAGTACCAGTATAATCCTCTAACTTGTGCGAAGGTGTAGTCCCTTTAATTTGTTCAGGGAGGGATTCAGTTGCTTCTTTCATCATTTCCTTCATTTTTTTAGTATCTTCTACAGCACGTTTATGCCAATCAATGGATTCTAATTCAAGTAGTTCGTCATAAATTTGATTAGCGAGATAAGTAGGAAGTAATGTTCCTCCAGCATTCGTTAAAATGACAAGGCCTATGTTTTCTGTTGGTATGAATGAAACAAGCGCTGAAAATCCATCGATATTACCGCCATGATGAATCACTTTTTTACCACGATAAGCGCTAATAAACCAACCAAGACCGTAACTATTTAATGGAGATTCAGGGAGTGATAAAACCGGTTGGTCTGGAATTGAATTGTGTGGTGTATACATTTGTTGTAATAATTCAGAGGAGATTAATTCATGATCTCCAAATTTTCCTTCATTTAAGTGGAGAAGTACCCAATTTGCCATATCTTCAATTGTGGAATTAATACACCCAGCAGCGCCAACTGTATCGATGTTACGGAATGGAACTGCTTTTATTTCACCGTCATTTTCAATGTAAGGTAAAGCATAATCATCTGTAGTTTGTGAATCGTTAACAGAGAAGTTTGTATGTCTCATATTTAAAGGTTCTAAAATATGTTCTGTAGTGTATTGCTCCCACGTTTGATTTGTAATGTTTTCAACAATGTAGCTAATTGTTGCATACATTAAGTTGTTATATAGAAATGCAGTCCGGAACGGTGCATCAAGTGGTAAATGTTTTATTTTTTCAACGAGATCTTTTCGAGATAAGGAAGAACTGTACCAAAGAGCCTCATGACGACTCACTCCAGTTCGATGAGAAGCTAAATCCCGTCCTGTAACTTGTGAGCTAGCAAGTAGTTCAGATAAAGTAAAGTTAGGTATATAAGACTGGATAGGGGTATCCCAATTAAACTTTTTTTGCTGTGCTAACAAGCTTAATGAAAGTGTGCCAAATGCTTTCGTTGAGGAACCGATTGCGAATCGAGTATTCGGTGTAACAGCCTCTTTTGTTTCTATATTACGATAGCCAAAACCTTCTGAAATAATAACTTCACCGTCTTTTATAACAGCGACAGCAGCACCAGGAACATTTAAATCCTTCATCATTTTTTCAACCGTTGTTTGTAAAGAAGTCATAACAGGCGTTTCAATTTTAGACATACTTCTAACCTCCAAATATAAATTTTGTTCTACCGCACTATACTTTCGGTGATAGAAAATGAAAACCTTTTTATATTCGGAAAGTTAATAATTTTGTAAGAATTAGCGCAAGAAATTTTATTAATTAGGATTATTAAATTTATCATTTTTCATGTTATGATAAATTGCATATACGATTGAAAGAAGGTTTTCCTACATATGAAACATGCTGAAAATGAATACTTAAATTTATGCCGCCATGTAATGGAACATGGTACGAAGAAAGAAGACCGTACAGGGACAGGCACTGTATCTGTATTTGGATATCAAATGCGTTTTGATCTAAGTAAAGGTTTTCCTTTATTAACAACAAAGAGAGTACCGTTTCGCCTTGTAGCAAGTGAACTGCTTTGGTTTATGAAAGGTGATACAAATATTCGCTATTTATTGCAGCATAATAATAACATTTGGAATGAATGGGCTTTTAAGAGCTGGGTAGAAAGTGATGAGTATACTGGTCCTGACATGACTGATTTTGGTCTTCGCTCACAACAAGATGAAGAATTTAAAGTACAGTACGACGAGCAAATGGAATTGTTTAAAAAGAACGTTTTAGAAGATGATGAGTTCTCAAATAAATATGGTTATTTAGGAGACGTTTACGGTAAACAGTGGCGTGCTTGGAAAACGACAGCTGGTGAGACACTTGATCAATTAAAAGATGTAATTGAAATGATTAAAAAAACACCAGACTCACGTCGTTTAATCGTTTCTGCATGGAATCCAGAAGATGTACCAAGTATGGCCTTACCGCCTTGTCATACGCTATTCCAGTTTTATGTAGCAGATGGAAAGCTTTCTTGTCAGTTATATCAAAGAAGTGGTGACATATTCCTTGGAATTCCATTTAACATTGCAAGTTACTCATTACTAACACATTTAATTGCACATGAATGCGGACTTGAAGTGGGAGAATTTGTTCATACAATTGGTGATGCACACATTTATACAAATCATTTTGAACAAGTAGAAAAGCAATTGGCACGTGAACCACGTCCATTCCCGAAACTTACATTAAATCCAGATGTGAAATCTGTTTTCGATTTTGAAATGGAAGATTTAACGATTGAAGGATACGATCCGCATCCAGCAATTAAAGCACCGGTTGCAGTATAATTGTAGAGGAGATGAAAAAATGATTGTTTCATTTATGGTCGCTATGGACGAAAATAGAGTAATTGGTAAAGATAATAATTTACCTTGGCGTTTACCGAGTGAATTACAATACGTGAAGAAAACAACGATGGGTCACCCGCTTATTATGGGAAGAAAGAACTATGAAGCGATTGGTAGACCACTGCCTGGAAGACGTAATATTATTGTAACTCGTAATGAAGGGTATCATGTTGAAGGCTGTGAAGTTGTTCATTCTGTAGAAGAAGTGTTCGAACTATGTAAAAATGAAGAAGAGATTTTTATTTTTGGTGGAGCGCAAATTTACGATCTCTTTTTACCTTATGTAGACAAGTTATATATAACAAAAATCCATCATGCATTTGAAGGAGATACATTCTTCCCAGAAATAGATATGACAAATTGGAAAGAGATTTTTGTAGAAAAAGGTTTAACGGATGAAAAAAACCCGTATACGTATTATTACCATGTATATGAGAAACAACAATAATAAAAAGATTGATGTGAGAATTCGCATCAATCTTTTTATTTATATTCACTAATATAAGTTTATAGATGAGATTCGATAGTGCTATAATGATAGGTAGCATGTAAAAATGCTAAAATTTTCAAAAGTACTAATATAGAAAGAGGAGGAGAATCGATTGAGAAAGATATGGGGGATTCTTTTTCTTTGCTTAACATTCATGTTAGTTGGATGTGGTAAAGAAGAAAAACCACAAGAAGCGTTTGATACATATGTAAAAGCGTGGAATAAACAAAAATTTGCAGATATGTATGATCAACTATCAAAAAATGCAAAAAAAGATATTTCAAAGAAAGAGTTTACTGAGAAATATGAAAAAATTTATTCTGGTATCGAAGTGAAAGACTTAAAGGTAGAAACAGGGGAAGTAAAAGAAGATAAAAAAGATGAAGGTCCTGTTCCTTTTAAAGTAAGCATGGATACAGTTGGTGGTAAAATTACATTTGGTCATGAAGCAAAAATGGTGAAAGAAAAAGATGGAGATAAAGAATCTTGGAAAATAGATTGGACTCCTGATTTTATTTTCCCAGGCATGACGAAAGATAGTAAAGTGCGTATGCAGACAACACAGCCAAAACGTGGTGAAATATACGATCGTAATGGAAAAGGTCTTGCAACGAATGGGAAAGCTTCTGAAATCGGATTGATTCCTGAAAAGTTAGGCGATACTGCTCCGCAAACGAAAGAAACAGTAGCGAAGTTATTAAATATGTCTGTAGAAGAAATTGATCAAAAATTAGCTGCTAAATGGGTAAAACCAGGGTATCTCGTACCAATTGGAATTTTGCCTGAAGGGGCAACACAAAATACGTACATTGATTTACCAGGTGTTTCAACAAAACCTGTAAATGTTCGTACATATCCGTTAGGGGAAGCGGCAGCTCATCTGACTGGTTATATTGGAAAGGTAAATGCTGAAGATTTAAAAACGCTACAAAAGAAAGGCTATCAAGCTGATGACCCAGTTGGTAAAGCTGGTTTAGAGCAAGTATTAGAGGAAAAGTTACGCGGTAAAAAAGGTGGCCGTGTCTTTGTAGAAGATGCGCAAGGAAAAGAAATTAAAAACTTGGCAAAAACAGATGCTGTTGATGGAGAAAATGTAACTTTAACTATTGATAGTGCTGTTCAAGAAAAAACGTATAATGAAATGAAGGGCGAAGCTGGTTCAAGTGCAGCAATTAATCCGAAAAGTGGAGAAACAATTGCACTAGTAAGTAGTCCAGCATATGATCCTAATATAATTGCACGAGGGACATCGAAGGCACAACGCGAAGCTTGGAATAATGATCCGAAAAAACCAATGACAAATCGCTTTACACAATTGTCGGTACCAGGTTCTGTATTTAAACCTATTACAGCTGCAATTGGTCTTGAAACGAAAACGATTGATCCAAAAGAAGAGTTGAAAATTGAAGGATTAAAATGGACAAAAGATTCTTCTTGGGGTAATTACTATGTAACGCGTGTGAAAGATGCAAATCCGATTGATCTTGATAAGGCGATGAAATACTCGGATAATATTTACTTCGCACAAGAAGCTTTGAAAATCGGAAAAGACAAGTTTATGAGTGAAGCAAAAAAATTCGGATTCGATGAGAAACTACCAATTGAATATGGATTCCCTGCTTCTAAAATTGCAAATGACGGCATTAAAAATGATATTCAAATGGCAGATACGGGATATGGACAAGGACAAGTATTAATGACTCCTCTTCATTTAGCTTTAACGTATGCGCCAATTGTAAATGATGGAACGATTCCGTCACCGTATATTATTAAAACAGATAAACAACCAAAAGCTTGGAAAGAAAATGTAATTTCTAAAGGAAATCAGGATATATTAAAAACTGCAATGACGAAAGTAATTAATGATCCAGATGGTACAGGGAAAATTGCTAAAATTGATGGCATGACTCTTGCTGGAAAAACAGGTACAGCGGAATTAAAAGTATCAAAAGAGGCCGAAGGAAAAGAACTAGGTTGGTTCGCTGCATTTGATTTAAATTCCCCAGATATGGTCATTACAATGATGATTGAAGATGTAAAAGGTAGAGGTGGAAGTAATATTCCAGCTGAAAAAGTAAAACATGTATTTCAAAAATAATATGTAATAGTAGGCTATCTCTATAAGTTGTAGAGGTAGCCTTTTTATATGAAAGAGTTCTTAATATCTGTATACTGAATTTTAAGGAAACAAAGTAAATCATTAACTTACGAAAAAAAAGTAGCTATTTTTTATTGACATTGATTAAAACTTTTTATATTATACTTACATAAGGTAAGTTATTAACTTTTGAAAAACAAATCTTGAATTAAAGATAAAGATAAAAAAGGGAGAGAATACAATGACAAAAGTACTATTTATTACAGCAAATCCAAATTCAGCAGAAGGTTCTTTCGGAATGGCAGTAGGGGAAGCTTTCATCGAAGCTTATAAAAACGAACATCCACAAGACGAAGTTGTAACAATTGATTTATTCAACACTACAGTACCAGCAATTGATGCAGATGTATTTGCTGCTTGGGGTAAATTTGCAGCAGGT
Organism: Bacillus cereus group sp. Bce041; assembly: GCF_052646455.1. Taxonomy (NCBI): domain Bacteria; kingdom Bacillati; phylum Bacillota; class Bacilli; order Caryophanales; family Bacillaceae; genus Bacillus; species Bacillus cereus group sp. Bce041. The sequence continues at coordinate 300,149 of NZ_JBQXON010000003.1, read as the reverse complement.
GAAGGCTTTGAAGCTTTAACTGAAGTTCAACAACAAAAAGTAGCAGCAATGAACACAAACTTAGAAACATTTATGAATGCAGATCGTTATGTATTCGTAACTCCAATGTGGAACTTTAGCTATCCACCAGTAGTAAAAGCATACTTAGATAACGTAGCAATCGCAGGTAAAACATTCAAATATACTGAAAATGGTCCAGTCGGCTTATTAGAAGGTAAAAAAGCGCTTCACATTCAAGCAACAGGTGGCGTATATTCTGAAGGAGCATACGCAGCTGTAGACTTCGGTCGCAATCACTTAAAGACTGTATTAGGATTTGTCGGTGTAAATGATACTGAATATATTGCAGTTGAAGGTATGAATGCAAACCCTGAAAAAGCACAAGAAATTAAAGAAGCAGCAATTGCTAATGCTCGTGAATTAGCAAAACGTTTCTAATATAGAATGCTTAAAAAGTCCGAACACTTGCTGTTTGGACTTTTTTTCTTCTTTTTCCTTCGTTTGTCTAGTATAATGAAGGTCGGAATGATAATAGGTGGGGGTTCTGTATGATTCAAACGTTTTTTAAAATCTTTTATTTAATTTTAATCGTAATTGCGATTACACCGAGAATGTGGCGTCTTAAAAGACAAGTAAATACGATGGCGCCAAAAGAAAAAGACAATGCTGTGTATAAAACGACAAATTGGTTTGGTAAGAAAATGGTACGTGTAGCTGGAGGGGCAGTAGAAGTGAAAGGACTTGAAAATGTTCCGAAAGACAAGCCAGTACTAGTTGTAAGTAATCACCAAAGTAATATGGATATCCCTGTTTTACTAGGTTACTTAAATAAACCAATTGGATTCGTTTCAAAAGCAGAGATTAAAAAGTTCCCAGTTGTACCAACTTGGATGGAACTGATGAATTGTGTATTTATGGATCGTAGCGATCGTCGTCAATCTCTTCAAGCGATTAAAGATGGAATTGAACTATTAAAGAATGGACATTCTATCGTAATTTTCCCTGAAGGAACGAGAAGTAAGGGTGGCGAAGTTGGAGAGTTTAAGGCTGGTAGTTTTCATCTGGCAGTAAAGTCAGGTGTAGCAATTTTACCTGTAACGTTAGATGGTACATATAAGATGTTTGAAGCGAATGGAAATCGTATGAAGCCAGCTCATGCAACAGTAACAATTTCTAAGCCGATTACACCTGAAGATTATGCGAATATGGATATTAAAGAATTAACGAAGCATACACAGGAAGTTATTGCCTCACAATTACATAAGTAATAAAAAAGGATTCGGCTTATAGTAAGCTGAATCCTTTTTTATTATGCTGTAGGTAAGACATAAAAGAGTACACAGAAGAACATCATCGCACTACCACCTAAAACGAACAGGTGCCATATGGCATGGTTGAAAGGTAGCTTTTCCCAAAGGAAGAATATAGCTCCGACAGAATATAAAATTCCACCTGCTAAAAGTAGTGAAAAACCATGTCCAGTTAGATTTTCATAAAGTGGTTTAATAGCAACGATTATGAGCCATCCCATAATGATGTAACATAAAGTTGAAGCCTTTATAAAGCGACGTACAAAGAAAATTTTGAAGACGATACCTCCGATTGCTAGTGTCCATATTATAGCAAGCAACGTCCATCCTAATGGGCCACGAAGTGTAATAAGTAGAAAAGGAGTATACGTGCCAGCAATCAATAAGTAAATGGCTGAATGATCTAAAATAGTAAATATTTTTTCTACTTTAGGATGATGAATGCTATGTAGCAATGTTGAAAACAAGTACAGTAAGAACATGCTTACACCATAAACAGTAAATGCAACTACGGCTGATGCGGTACCGTGCTTAGAAGCATGAATAATCAATATGATTAAGGCAGGGATGCTTAAAATGGCACCGATACCATGTGTAATTGCATTTGCAATTTCTTCTTTTACAAATTGGGTCATTCGTGTCATTTTTTCAGTCATAATGCAAATCCTTTCTACTATCATAAAATAATATGTCATTTCCCTTACCATATCATACACAAGAGCAATAGAAAATGAAATTTGTATAATTGATTATATTTTTGAATTTTTTTGATAAAAGACAATGGATTTGTTGACGTTTTCAAACTTTTTTGACAAAATAAAATTATGTAATAGTAGGACAAGGAAACTACTAATAAAGGGGATGGGGAAATGTTTTCAAATATTGGCTTTCCAGGGTTAATTTTAATTTTAGTAGCAGTACTCATTTTATTTGGACCTAAAAAATTGCCGGAAATCGGGAAGGCTTTAGGGGAAACGTTAAAAGAGTTTAAAAAATCAACGAAAGAATTGACAGATGACGCATTTCAAGAAAAGGAAAAGAAAGAAAAAATGTAGTGTATTTTCCTTGTAATGGATAAATAAAGTGTGGTGAACGAGATGGAAAATCGGGAAATGAGCGTAGTAGAACATATTGTTGAGCTTCGAAAAAGAGTAATATATACGGTGTTATCCTTTGTACTATTTTTAATTATTGGATTTACTTTTACAAAGGATATTTATTTTTGGCTTGTAAAAGATTTACCAATGAAATTAACTGTTCTCGGTCCAAGTGATGTATTGTGGATTTTTTTCTCGATTGCTACAGTATTTGCTATCGTTTGTACAATTCCTTTTGCTGCTATACAAATTTGGTTATTTGTAAAACCGGGTTTACATCCAAATGAACAAAAGATGACAATAATGTATATACCGGTATTGTCTATATTATTTATTGCAGGTTTATGTTTTGGATACTTTATTGTAATGCCGTTTCTATTTCACTTTTTAACTACGATAGGTAATGAAATGTTTAATACGATGTTTACGACAGAAAAGTATTTTCATTTTGTACTTAATTTAACAGTTCCATTTGCTGTGATTTTTGAATTGCCAGTCGTTGTAATGTTTTTAACTAGTATTGGAATACTTACGGCGGAATTTTTAATAAAAATAAGAAGGTATGCTTACGTAGCATTAATTATCATTGCATCTTGTATATCACCGCCAGACTTTTTATCTCATAGTTTAGTTGCAGTGCCGCTTATTTGTATTTATGAAGTAAGTATTGCGTTATCAAAGGTTGTTAGTAAGAGGAAAAAGAAAAGAGAAGAAATGCAGTCGAAAAGTGCCTCGTTATAAAGGCACTTTTTTATTTATTTGTTATACTATAGCTATAAACGTATACAATATATAGAAGAAAAAAATTATAGAATCTCCAAAATTTAGACAAACTTTGCGCTTTTATAAGCTTATACTAAATGTATTAAACAATTGATGGATAATGAGATTCCCGTCTCAGAGATATTTAGGACGGGAAGGTGAATTAGGTGGAGATGAATAGAGTATAAATCTTCTAGCCATAAGGACTACAGAAATCATATAAGTCTGATTTTACTCCACTTTAAACAACGTGTTACAGCGCAAAGTAGAGGAAGTTCAAAAATCCAATGAAAAAGAGGATTGATATTGTGATTACGAAAAGTTTTTATTTCACTCATTCAACAGGGGATTGCATTAAAATATTCGAAATCCCTGTCCTACAGGCACAGCATCCATTATCGTTTCTAATTCAGTCTCGTCTTCAATTATTTATTGCAAAAATTCAAAAACAAAAGCACCCAAGATTTTCGTATTCTTTCCGTGAATATTTACAAAATTGTTTGAAGTGGAATGATTATTTAAATGTATATAAAACAAATACCCTTGAAAAAAATGCATGATACGAAGTACGGACAGGGTTAGTAAACTCTGTCTTTTTCTTTTTAGATATGAAAATATAATTAATTTGATGAAATTTCGTTCCAAATTGTTGAAAGCAATGGGAATACTAGTATAATAACAAGGAGAGCGTATTGGAAAGGGAAGAAGTATAGTATGCAAAAAATTAAAATTGTAACAGATTCAACGGCAGATTTATCACAAGACGTAATCGAAAAGTATGACATTCATGTTTTACCATTATCAATCTCTGTAAATGGACAAACATATTTAGATCGCGTTGATTTACAACCTGACGAATTTATTGAAGAAATGATTAAATCAGAGGAATTACCAAAAACATCACAACCAGCTATGGGTACATTTGTAGAAATGTATGACAAGCTAGGGGAAGATGGAAGCGAAGTCCTTTCTATCCATATGACAAGTGGAATGAGCGGTACTGTAGCAACTGCAAATAGCGCTGCATCAATGACTGATACAAAAGTAACAGTTGTTGATTCTCAATTTATTACACATGCTTTAGCATATCAAGTAATTGAAGCTGCAAAAATGGCAAATGACGGACGCTCACTAGAAGAAATTTTAAAACGTGTAGATGAAGTAAGAAAGAATACTCGTTTATATGTAGTAGTGGATACATTAGAAAACTTAGTGAAGGGTGGACGTATCGGTAAAGGAAAAGCGTTTATCGGTTCGCTACTTAATATAAAGCCAATTGCTAGTCTTGAAGACGGTGTTTATAATCCTGTAACGAAAGTTCGTAGCCAAGGCCAAATTGTAAAAACATTAGCTAAGTTATTTGAGCAAGATACGGCTGGAAAAGTCGTAAAAGCTGTTGCAATTCCGCATGCGAAAGCAATTCCTTTAGCTGAAAGTATGAAAGCGGCGGTTGAAAAAGTGAGTGGATTTGCTCAATCAGAAATTTTCTATACAACGCCTATTATTAGTACTCATACAGGTCCGGGCGCAATCGGATTTATGTATTTAGCAGAGTAATAAAAAAGCTACTTGAAAATATATTTCAAGTAGCTTTTTTATGTAAATAGAAAGTAAGAAATAAGAAGAGCTACACAGGCACTACCGCTAATGATATAGCGAGTCTGTAAATATTCATTCATAGAAAACACCCTTTATCCCGCTATTTGCGGACAGTAAAACTCTCTACCTCAAATTTAGCTGGAGCAAAGAGGTTAGGTAGCGGGCTGCCCGTAAAAGCTTGATTGGTGAAGGCAAATAATCAGTGGGGATGAAGAAAACCCACTAATTAAAGTTTCACTATAGGATTTTCTATATTATATGTTGGATATAGAAAATCAGTCATTACGTTACACATGTAAAGTTTCAATTTTTTCGTTTATTTGCTTATTATTTGTTGCGTTACTATAAATAAAAGTTTGACCTAAAAAGAGTACATGCAGTTGTTCCCACGGTAACATGCGCAAATTCCAATTATTTCGAAGTCTAGTTATTGCTTCACGAGGTGTTTCATCGGCGAGTGCAAAAGCTCCGTAATGCATTGGTATAAAATGCGTAGCGTTTAAATCTAAATAAGCTTGCACGGCCTCTTCAGGTGAAACATGAGATACTTTCATAAACCATTCTGGTTCATAAGCGCCAATGGGCATAAGAGCAATATCAATTAAAAAGCGTTCACCAATTTCTTTGAAACCTTGGAAATAGCCACTGTCACCACAAAAATATATGGTTTCCATAGTCGTTTCATTATCAATAATCCATCCACCCCAGTGAGACGTATTCATATCAAATAAGAATCTTCTCGTCCAGTGCTGAGAGGGTACGAAGTGAAAAGAAACTTCGTTAATTATCGTACTTTCCCACCATTTATACTCTTCTACATGTTTAAATTTCTTACGAGTAAATAATTTTTTTAATCCAATAGGTACAAGATATAGAACATCATCATTCAACTGACGAAGAGTTGAAAAATCTAAATGATCATAATGACCATGTGAAATAAGGACAATATCAATTTTAGGTAGTGCTTCTATAGAGAGTCCAGGTTCTGTAAGTCTTGGAACTAGCTTTAATTTATTAGCCCATACTGGATCTGTTAATATATTAAGTCCATTCGTTTGGATAAGAAAAGTGGAATGCCCAATCCATGTGATAGTCGTTTTTTCAACATTACTTTGCAAAAATGCACTTTGTTTAACGGGTGATTGTTCTACTAAGAAAGAAAAATCTTTTTTGTTTTGCTTTCGTTCTTTACGCCAGCGTAAAAAAGAGCGAATTGATTTTTTTGTACTAACATTATCCATATTTTCATAGCGCTTTGCCATGAACATCACCTCATTTAAAATCGTTGTATTTGTATTGTACCGAAATGTTGTTAAGGAATACAGTGTAAAACATGGATTAATGTTTAAGGAATTGTTAAAAAATAGGGAGAGGTATTTACAAAAGTAACAATAAAAATTAGTTTTATCACTTTTATTTATAGAAAGAATAGTAAAAAAATATATTTTGTCTAGTAATTCGCTTGAAATAAAAAAGTAACATACGTAAATTCGTACGATTTCGTGAACAAATGTAGTAAACAATTTTCTCGTAGTGTTAACTTTTGTTATTATAAACATAACCTATTTAAATTTAGGATAGAGAAAAGAGGTTTATAAATGAAGCGTTATCAAAAAATAATTGGTCTTATGGTTGTATTTTGTCTCTTTGTACTTGCTGGATGTAGTGAATCAGGTTCAAAGCTTCGTAAACCATTAAATTGGGATTTAGAAACCTTCCAATTTACAAATCAAGATGGAAAGCAATTTGGTACAAAAGATTTAAAAGGGAAAGTTTGGGTTGCAGATTTTATGTTCACAAATTGTCAGACAGTTTGTCCACCAATGACTGCAAATATGGCCAAGCTTCAAAAGATGGCAAAAGAAGAGAAATTAGACGTTCAGTTTGTTTCATTTAGTGTAGATCCAGACCTTGATAAGCCAGAAAATCTGAAAGCTTTTATTCAAAAGTTTACAGAGGATACTAGTAACTGGAATTTATTAACGGGGTATTCGTTAGAAGATATTACAAAGTTTTCAAAAGATAATTTCCAATCACTTGTAGATAAGCCGGAGAACGGTCAGGTCATGCATGGTACATCATTTTATTTAATTGATCAAAACGGAAAAGTAATGAAAAAGTATAGTGGCATTAGTAATACGCCATACGAAGACATTATACGTGATATGAAGCGATTAGTGGGTTGAAAATAAGGGTGCATAGCACCCTTATTTTTTTGCATTAGTCTATCGATAAAATGTCATGTTGCTGGGGAAGTTTCGGCGCCCGAATTTCTAATACTCCGTTTTGATAAGAAGCTTTTGCCGCTTTTTTATTAATTGAATACGGCAATTTAATCAATCTTGATGTTTCTGAAATGGAACGTTCTCGGCGATAATAGTTATGGGATGTTTGTTCTTCTTCCTCTTCAAGTATCTCTTCTTTTACAGAGACTTTTAAGTATTCACTTTGTATTTCAATTTGGATTTGTTCTTTTTGTATACCTGGTAGTTCAGCTGTAACAACGAGTTCTTCACCAACTTCATATAAATCTACAGGGAATGTTAATAAACGGTTTCCTTTTTGGAAAAAATGATTTAAATCAGCGATTACATTGCGAAGAGGTGTTTGCTCGAAGAAATCATCAATTTGCTTTAAGTAATTACGAACCGGTGGGCGAGAAGAATCTTTTTTTTCTTCACTCATGGTATTCCCTCCTAGAAATCAATTTGCAATATCATATGACAAAAGCGGAGAAAGGTGAGTGCCTAGTTTTCATGTTTTCATAAAAAATTGTTAAAAATGTGAAATGGAGTGATTTTTTTATAGTTTTTGGTCGCCATATTCAGTTGATTATGCTAGTATAAATAGGGTTGATATAGTAGTATAGAGACAGAATGAAAACTGAAAGAGGGTAAGAAGTATGTGTGGTTTTGTAGGATGTTTATGTGAAAACCCTAGAGAGTTTTCAGAAACAGAAAAACATCAATTTGAAAATATGAACACGATGATTTTCCACCGTGGTCCAGATGACGAAGGATATTTTCGTGATGAACATGTACAATTTGGCTTCCGCCGTTTAAGCATCATTGACTTAGAGGCAGGACATCAGCCGCTAACTTATGAAAATGATCGATATGTAATTATTTTTAATGGTGAAATTTACAACTATGTAGAATTACGTGAAATGTTACTTGAAAAAGGTGCAACGTTTGCAACGCAATCTGATACAGAAGTTATCATTGCATTGTATGCACATATGAAAGAAAAATGTGTAGATTACCTTCGTGGTATGTTTGCATTTATGATTTGGGATCGTGAAGAAAAGAAACTTTTCGGTGCACGTGATCACTTCGGTATTAAACCTTTATACATCGCACAACAAGGTGATACTACATTCTTCGCATCTGAGAAGAAAAGTATTATGCATGTGATGGAAGATAAAGGCGTTAATCCAACGTCACTACAACATTACTTTACGTACCAATATGGTCCAGAGCCAGAAACTTTAACAATTGATGTTAATAAAATCGAGCCTGGTCATTATTTCGTAAAAGAAATCGGTAAAGAGATGGAAATCCATCGCTACTGGAAACCTTATTTCAACGCTTCAAGTGCAACGAAAGAGGAGCATATCCAAGCAATTCGTGATGTGTTATATGATTCAGTAAAAGTGCATATGCGTAGTGATGTACCAGTAGGTTCATTCTTATCTGGTGGTATCGATTCATCTATCATCGCTTCTATCGCAAGAGAAATGAATCCAAATCTTTTAACATTCTCTGTTGGTTTTGAGCAACGTGGTTTCAGTGAAGTTGATGTTGCGAAAGAAACTGCTGAGAAATTAGGCGTTAAAAACCATAACGTATTCATTTCAGCGAAAGAATTTATGGATGAGTTCCCAAAAATCATTTGGCATATGGATGATCCTTTAGCTGATCCAGCAGCTGTACCATTGTACTTCGTTGCGAAAGAAGCACGTAAACATGTAACAGTTGTTCTTTCTGGTGAAGGCGCAGACGAGCTATTTGGTGGTTATAACATTTACCGTGAGCCAAACTCACTAAAAATGTTCTCTTACATTCCTAGTCCAGGTAAGAGCGTTCTAAAAGCATTAAGTGGTGCTCTTAAAGAAGGATTTAAAGGTAAGAGCTTCCTAGAGCGTGGATGTACACCAATTGAAGAGCGTTACTATGGAAATGCTAAAATCTTCCGTGAAGAAGAAAAAGCTGAATTAATGAAGTATTACAATGAAAGTGTTAACTATATGGATATCACGAAACCATTGTATAACGAGATTAAAGATTATGATGATGTAAGTAAAATGCAGTACATTGACATGTTCACATGGTTACGCGGTGACATTTTATTAAAAGCTGATAAAATGACAATGGCAAACTCATTAGAACTTCGTGTACCGTTCTTAGATAAAGAAGTATTCGATGTTGCATCTAAAATTCCAACTGAATTTAAGATTGCTAACGGAACTACGAAAGCTATTTTACGTGAAGCAGCACGCGGAATCGTTCCAGATCACGTATTAGATCGTAAAAAACTTGGATTCCCAGTACCAATTCGTCACTGGTTAAAAGACGAAATGCATGATTGGGCTATAAATATTATAAACGAAAGTAAGACAGAGCATTTAATCGACAAACAGTATGTATTAAACTTACTGGAAGCACATTGTGCAGATAAAGGCGATTATAGCCGTAAAATTTGGACTGTACTTGCGTTTATGGTATGGCACCAAATTTATGTTGAGCATAAATACGATACGAATAAGTTCCATGAAGAAACAAAACGTGCGTATAGCTTAGTTTAATTAGAAAAACCTTAAGATCGCATACGGTCTTAAGGTTTTTTTCATAAATAGGAAGTATTATTGATACAATAATAGTAAAAGGATGGACAACATATGATTACGTTTGAGAAAGTTACTGTAGAAAATGAAAGCGTTGTTAAAGAAATGTTTAAATCGCATAGTTTAGGTGAGAAAAAGGTACAGTACTGTGTGAAAGTTGATGATACATATATTGGTGTAATAGATTATAGTGTACAAGAGGAACGGGCTGTTTTATCACAGCTAATTATTCATTTTGATTACCAAGGTTACGGTTATGGTACAAATACGTATTTTACATTTGAAGAAATGATGAAACAAAGAAATGTGAAAGAAATAAAAGTGCTACAAGAGAAATTAACAGAAAAGGCGAAGTCTTTCATAGAGAGTTTTGGTTTTACTTCAGAAGATGAAGAGTATGTAAAGAAAATATAACGATGATTATTTATGCGATACAATAAATATAAGGCAGGTGGATGTATGACGATGACTTCTGGTCTTGTATTAATTGGAGGGTGCTTTATAGTAGCAGAATTATGTCATATAATCATTCGGAAAAGAATGATTAAGAAAAAAAAGCCGTATGAATTACAATACGTCCCTGTCTTTTTCATTATGTTTTGTATGCTTAGTACATTACAAAATCTAATAAACTTTCCACCACTTGTAAATGTTTTTTTAAAGTTCGGTTTACTTTATAGTGGTGTTGGAATAGCACTTTTATTTATTTTATTTTGCATACGTTATGTTCACTATCAATCGTATATATTTATTTTAAATTGGTTAAAGCAAGATGATAGAAACCGCCTTACATAAGGCGGTTTTTTTATTTGCAATTGTAACAGAATTTGTACATTTCACATAAAATAGGACGAGTAGAAATGCAAACATATTACAAGAAAGGGGCGGGGCAATAAAATGAAACTTGTTATAGACGCAGGGCACGGTGGATATGATTCTGGTGCTGTTGGTAATGGTTTAGTAGAAAAAAACTTAACACTTCAAATTGCTAGACGCGTTCGAGACATTTTAACGGTAAATTACCCAATTACAATTAAAATGACACGTGATAGTGATGTGTTTATTTCTTTATCTGAACGTGCTAATATTGCTAATGCTTTCAGTGCGGATTATTTTATTTCATTTCATATTAATAGCGGCGGGGGTACAGGTTTTGAAAGTTATATTTATAATGCGTTATCCAATAGCAGCACTGCATATGCAAAGCAACAAAAAATGCATACAGCTGTCAATCCTGTATTAACAAAATATGGTCTTCGTGATCGAGGAGCAAAAAAAGAAAATTATGCGGTATTAAGAGAAACCGCAATGGATGCAATTTTAACTGAGACTGCTTTTATTGATACAGCTTTTGATGCAAATTTATTAAAAAATCCACAATTTATTGAAGATCTAAGTCAAGCGTATGCAAATGGAATAGCAGCTATTTTTGGAGTAACTCCAAATCCACAACCTCCTAACCCACAACCGACACCTCAAACGAAGGGAATCGCTTATGTTCTTGGGAAAAATGTAAATTTAAGAAATGGTCCATCAACTTCTTCCTCAGTTATTCGTCAATTAAATTCTCCAGAATCTTACGTTGTATATCAAGAAAGTAATGGATGGCTAGATTTGGGGAATGGACAATGGGTGTATAATGATCCTTCTTACATTAATTTTGTAAAGACAAGCAATAGTGATGGAAGCCCGATTGGGGTTGCATATATACAAGGGATGGATGTAAATTTAAGAAGTGGTCCATCAACTACATCTGCAGTTATCCGCCAATTAAATTCTCCAGAATCTTATTTAGTATATATAAATGAAAATGGTTGGTTAAACCTTGGGGGAAATCAGTGGGTATATAATGACTCAGCGTATATTAAGTATACTCAATATTAGGAATTGAAATGATAGTGCAATATGGATGCGTATCCTTGTTATGTATAACAAGGGTACGCATTTTAATAACAACATTTTTTTCATACTTATGCACTATGTTTTAAAAAGAAACATTAGAAAAGCGGATAGAATCTAAATAGTATATATTAAAAAAGTTTTCTGATATACATTGACAATGTATGTAAGATACATTAATCTTTAAATGTTAATGATAATCGATTTCATCTAGGGAGGACATATGATACATACTAAAAAACTAATTATGTTCTGCATTATGATACTCATGGTTGTAATTGCAGGATGTAGTAAAGAAGAGAAAAAAGAAAATAATATATCAGCGAAAGCAAAAGATTCATATACGGTAAAGCATGCAATGGGTGAAACGACAGTAAATGGTACACCTAAAAAAGTTGTTGTTTTAACAAATGAAGGCGCAGAGGCTCTCCTAGCTGTGGGCGTAACGCCAGTGGGGACTACGAAACCACGTGCTGGTGATGAATGGTATCCTCATTTAGCGAAAGAGTTAAAAAACACGGAAGTTGTAGGAACTGAACGTGATATTAATTTAGAGGCTGTAATGAAGCTTAAGCCAGATTTAATTATCGGAAATAAAATGCGTCATGAAAAAATATATGATCAGCTAAAAGAAATCGCACCAACTGTTTATGCAGAAACATTACGCGGTGATTGGAAAGAAAACTTTACACTTTATACAAAAGCTGTAAATAAAGAAAAAGAAGGGCAAAAAGCTCTTGATGATTATAAAAAACGCATTGAAGGAATGAAAGAGAAGTTAGGCGATAAATTGAATTCTAAAGTTTCTATTATTCGTTTCGTGCCAGGTGATGTTCGTATTTATCAAAAAAACTCATTCTCGGGCGTTGTTTTAAATGATATTGGATTTAAACGACCACCATTACAAGATAAAGATGATTTTGCGATAAAAGGAATTACAAAAGAGCAGATTCCAAATATGGACGGAGACTACTTATTCTATTTCACGTCTGATAAAGATGCAGATAAGAATAATGAAGGAAATTCGTTAGCGAAGGAATGGACAGAAGATCCACTCTTTAAGCAACTACAGGCTTCTAAAAATAATAAAGTATTCCAAGTGGATGAGGTAATCTGGAATACAGCAGGCGGTATTAAAGCTGCGAACCTTATGTTAGATGATATTGAAAAATATTTCCTTAAATAAATGATAAAATACATCACTTTTACGAAGTGATGTATTTTTAGTTTGTGAAAATACAGAAAATTCCTTCTTTCAGGGTGTCATAAGTTGTACAATAAAATCAATCATGTGATAAAGGAGTGGGGAAGAATGAAAGCTCCTCATAAAGATTGGATCTTGTTTAATGGGAGAATGATTAATACGAAAGAAGAACAGCCGATGGTAGCATTAGAAGAGAGAGGCTTCCAATTTGGTGATGGGATTTATGAAGTATTTAGACTATACGATGGCAAGCCTCATTTATTAGATTTACATTTGGAACGATTCTTTAACTCTATGGCAGAAATAAAACTAATTCCACCATTTACGAAGGAAGAATTAGTAGAAGAGTTATATCAAATGATTGAAAAAAATCAATTTCAAGAAGATGGGAATGTATATTTACAAATATCAAGAGGTGCACAACCGCGCAATCATGTATATGAATCAGATTTACAACCGACATATTTTGCAAATCTTGTTTCGTTCCCAAGACCAGTTGCTTCAATGGAGGCAGGGATTAAGGTGACAGTAGAAGAGGACATCAGGTGGAAGTTTTGCCATATAAAATCTTTAAATTTGCTTCCTAATATCATGATCAAAAACAAAATAAATGAACAAGGGTATCAAGAAGCAATATTAGTACGAGATGGTATTGTGACTGAAGGGTGTCATTCCAATTTCTTTATCGTGAAGAATAATAAGTTGATTACACATCCAGCGGATCATTTCATTTTACATGGTATTACACGTCACTATGTAATTACATTAGCGAAAGAGTTACATATCGATGTAGAGGAACGAGAGTTTTCATTACAAGAAGTATATGACGCTGAGGAGTGCTTCTTTACAGCGACGCCACTTGAAATATTCCCAGTCGTTCAAATTGGTGATGAACAGTTCGGGGCTGGTGAAAGAGGACCAATTACGAAAAAACTACAAGCTGCATACGAAGAGAGTATTCGTTTGTTTAAAGTGACAAATTAATCATGAAGAAAAAAGCTGGTATTCTTCCGGCTTTTTTTCATGATATAATTCAAGCATAGGACAAGTTTTGAAAACGCTGTAAAAAGGGGATTTAATATATGAATTATGAAGATTTTAAAGAAGTAATTCACGGAAGACGAAGTGTTAGAAAGTTTACAGATCAAGAAGTATCTACTAATGATATAAAAGAAATAATTGATTGTGCTCGTTACGCACCAAGTGATACGAATTCACAAACGTGGGAATTCTTAGTTATCATGAATCGAGAGAAGATTAAAGAAATTGAACAAATGACGTGGGATGCATTACATAAACTTGCGGCAAAAGCAGCAGAAAATGGAGAAGAGAAAGCAGGGAAATTACTTACACGTTCTTTCGGACCATATGCAACAGCTTTCTCGGAGGCACCAGTATTAATCGTATGTTTGGCAACACCATATGAATCAAAGTTCCGTGAAAAGATATTTGATCCAATTGCTTTTGTTCCAAATTCAGTTTGGGAGGAAGAAGGCATTAAGAGTAGCTGTTTAGCGGCACAAAACTTAATGTTAGCTGCACATGCAAAGGGACTTGGTACTTGTCCAATGACGGGGCCAGTATTGCTAGCTCAAGATGAACTGCGCCAATATTTACAAGTTGAGCCTGAAAAACAAATAAATATGGTTATTTCACTCGGATTTCCGAAAGATAAACCGAAGAAACTTCCAAGAAAAGAAGTAGATGAGATTACAACGTTTGTTTTTTAATTGCTGTATAGAAAAGACATTGAATTAACAATGTCTTTTTATTTTTGAGGGTATGTAATTCATATGTTGGGCTAAAATGATAGATAAGAGGAAATTACTATTTATTTCATAAAAAAAATTAATGTTCTATTAAGGAAAGTATGATACATTAATCGTGAGCAAGATTCTATTTGTTCATGAAAGTGTTGAAAGTAGTCTCAAAATTTAAAAGTTATTTTTGTATAATAAATTATAATGAAGTTACAGGGGGGATGAATTTTGAAAAAATTCATAATCACTGGATTGTCTGTATTGTTATTAGTTGGTTGCGGTGCTCCACAGGAAAAAGAGGACGCGCAATCAAAACAGGAAGAACAAGTTGTAAACGCAAGTGATGAGAATATGGTTGTATTTCCTGAAGGAGCAATGTCAATTGGAGAAGGGAAAGTAAAAGTTATTACTCCAGATGGTACTTCTGAAAACGGCAATATACCGACTGTATTCATCAAAAAGGATACGTTAATTCAGCAAGTTGAATTAGAACTTTCTAATTTTCAAAGTGATAAAGAAACATTCGTATTTGTAGATCAAATATATACAGATAAACATCAAGTAACTAGTACAACGCAGACAACAGTGCAGTTAAAAGAAAAAACGCTGGAAACAGGTAGTCATACAATTACTGCAGTTCAGTATGAAAACAATGACCCGAAAGGAAAGGTTATTAGTTTTAATCAAGCAACATTTGAGACAAAACCTGCGTCTTAATAAGAATAAAAAGTACATTACTCAAAAAGTAGTGTGCTTTTTTGTTTGGACTAAAGTGGGCAAGAGTGAATAACTTATTTCATTTTCTAATACGATTAAATAGGAAGTAATCACTTGTTACTACTATGACAGAGAAAGAGGTTGAATACGTGAATCGGTGTATTCGTATCATTTTGATTAGCCTAATGATGGCAGTAATTTGGTTTACGATACAAGAGTTTATGCAAATAACGCTCAATTATCAAATTCATGACTTGTTAATAGGAGCTATTTGTTTTACCATTGTTTATCTATTATATGATAAACTCGGACTAAGGTAAGTTTCAGAAGAAAAATGTAGGTATTTCATTTGAAATGTCGAATAGTACATACGATGTCGTAATAACAAATTTTCTATTGTTTACTGTGAAACAGAAGAAGGAGAGATAGTGGTTATGAAACGAGCTCTTATTAATATTGATTATACATATGATTTTGTAGCGGAAAAGGGTGCTTTAACTTGCGGGAAACCAGGACAGGAAATTGAGAAGGAAATTGTACATATAACGAAGCAATATATTGAAAATGGAGATTACGTTGTCTTTGCTATTGATAAACATGAAGAAAATGATGTATATCATCCAGAATCAAAGTTATTCCCACCTCATAATATAGCTGGTACAAGTGGAAGAGATTTGTTTGGTGAATTACAAGATGTGTACGAAACATATAAAAATGCAGAGAATGTATATTATATGGACAAAACGCGATACAGTGCGTTTGCTGGAACGGATTTAGAGATGAAGCTAAGAGAAAGAGGAATAGAAGAAGTTCATCTTGTAGGTGTTTGTACTGATATTTGTGTTCTTCATACAGCAGTAGATGCTTATAATAAAGGGTTTAAAATTGTTGTTTATGAAAAGGCGGTTGCATCTTTTAATGCACAAGGGCATGAATATGCACTTGGACATTTTAAGTCATGCTTACATGCAGAAGTGAAGTGAAAAAAGAGGCCTTTAAAAAAGGTCTCTTTTATTTGTCCATGTTCATTGAAAACAGCTACAGCAACTCCTGCTAGATTGAGTGGTCTTGATCCGACAACTTTTCTAAGTTCTTCAATATATCCCATTGTATGTAACCTCCGTAAGAAAAAATAAGAGCAAATAAACTATTCGTTATTATGTAAATATATTCCTCTTTATAAGGGGAGAGATGACATATAACTTATTTGTTTTATTTTGTAAAATATACATCAAAAAAGGTCAAACAAAAACTTTGACCTTTTTTGACCAAATGTTATAATAAAGGCAGAAAGAGATAATCTTTCATTCATAAATAATAAGGAGGAAAAAATATGCGTAATTTATTTCCAGAGATAACAAAACGTCAAAATGGCATTTTTGATTTTGGGCCTTCTTTATTAGAAGGGATGACAGATGCTTTCTTTAAGCCACTGAACATGGATACTTTTAAAGTAGATGTTCATGAGCAATCTGGTAAATATACTGTGAAAGCAGATTTACCAGGTTTTCAAAAAGAAAACATTCAAGTTGATTTTGAACAAGATATATTAACGATCCAAGCAACGAATCATAATGAAGTAGATGAAAAAAATGAGAATGGCACATATATTCGTAAAGAACGTTCTATAGGTTCTGTAACTCGACGCTTTAATTTTAAACAAGTTGAGGAAGAAAATGTTAAAGCAAATTATAAAGATGGCGTACTGACAATTGAATTGCCAAAATTGAAAGAAGAAAAAAGTAGTAAGACAACAATTAATATTGAATAAAAGAGCTGATAAATTCAGCTCTTTTTTTACGTAGTTAATGAATAAATGAGTTGAAATCGTAATGAGATGAATAAAGTTTTAACGTATAAAAAAATTTCACGATTCGCTCCCCCTTAGGTTATTAAAAAGGGTATATTTAAAGGGAAAGGAAAAAGAACACCTAGACATACTGTTTAAGGTGAATTAGTAATAGAGTCAAAATACATAGTAAGGATAGTGGCATTTTAGATTAGGATAATAGATTTTTCTGGAACAAACTTAGGCGATTATGAATTTTTTAATTAGTAAGGAAGTGGTTAAATGAGCTTATTAACGTATACTGAAGAATTTTTTAATTATGTAAGAGAGTTTTTACTTTTAAGATTTTTACTATTTGCTTTAGTTTTAATCATTATTTCTTTTGTAATAAACCGTATTATTGATTGGTTTTTTAGGAAATCAAGCTTTTTTGATGAAGAGGTAGAGCAGACGATTCAAAGTGTAATTCGATCTATTTTTAGATATATCATTATCATCAGTCTTATCATATATTTAATTAGCCAATTTGTAGATATAAAAAGTATTATTGCAGGTGCAGGGATAGCTGGAGTTGTCATCGGTTTTGCTGCACAACAGATGCTAAAAGATGTTATATTAGGCTTTGCAAGATTAGCGGACAAAGAGTTTCGGGTTGGTGATTTTGTAACTTTTAACGGAACAAATTCAGGAACTATTGAAGAGATTAGTATTCGTTTTATGCAAATTCGTGAATGGTCAGGAAAACTACTTACCATCCCGCACGGAGAGATTAGAACGATACAAAATTTTAATAAAGGATGGATGCGTGTAATTGAACGCATCACGGTAAGTTATCAGGAAGATCCAACAAGAGTGAAGGAATTGTTAGAAGAAGTATGTGTTATATGCAATGAAGAATTGAATCAAACTCTTTATAGAGTAGAGGATGAGGCTGTTGAACCATTTAAATACGTCGGTGTTACAGACTTAAATCCTAACTTGAAATATGTTGGCTATGAATTTTGTATTACAGGTTTAATAAAGCCAGAAGATTATTTTGAAACTTCTAGACAAGTAAGATTTGAATTAATGTCTATGTTCCATAAGAATCAAGTGCAAATGCCAGCAGCGAATATGGTTGTTACTACTGAAGGTTTACAGCATATCCATGGTGGACAATCTTTATCGGACAGCTAAAGTAGAATCGTTTGTTAACAAAAATTCTGCTTCCAACATTGGATAGAATAACAATAATAAAATGATTGATATAAAGAAAGGGCTGAAGGAATTCGGTTCTTTTTTTATTTATAGAATTTAGAAATTTTTTAATGTTATAATTGTAGTTGGTGATGAGAATGAACTTTGAAGAAAAAGAGATGCGTCGTTTAGAAGCATTAAAAGAAATTGCTGAATTATTAAATGAAGCAACAAACTTACAGGATATGTTAGAAAAAGTGTTGCATACATTGTTACAAGTAATGAATTTACAAACAGGGTGGATATTCTTTATTGATAAAAGTGGAAAGCACAGCATGCTTGTAGACGAAAATTTACCAGAGGCTCTTACGTGGCAAAAGAAGAAGCCGATGTGTGAAGGAAACTGTTGGTGTGTAGAACGTTTTGTGAATGGGAGATTGGAAAAAGCGACTAATATTATTGAATGTAAGCGAATAGAAGATGCAATTGAATGTAATTGGGGAGAGACAGAAGATGTTACACATCATGCGACAATTCCGCTTAGGTCTGGATCAGAAAAATTTGGTCTACTAAATGTGGCTGCACCTCATAAGACTCATTTTTCTGAGGAAGAGTTAGCATTATTAGAATCAATTGCATTTCAAATTGGAACGACAATACAACGTATTCAATTAGTTGAGAAAGAACGTAAATATGTAGTGGTAGCGGAAAGAAATCGACTTGCACGTGATTTACATGATTCAGTAAAACAATTGTTATTTTCTATTATGCTAACAGCGAAAGGTACTCTGAATATGACGCAAGATAGAGAATTGCAAGAGATGTTAAGTTATATTGGGGAATTATCACAAGAAGCATTACAAGAGATGACGCTATTAATTTGGCAATTAAGACCTGAAGGATTGGAGAAAGGATTAGCAGAAGCAATTCAAAATTACGGGAAGTTATTAGGAGTTCAAGTGGAAGTTCGAATTGATGGGATGGTTTCAATTGGGGATGAAATAGAAGAAGTTTTATGGCGTATTAGCCAAGAGGCGCTACATAATTGTAAAAAGCATGCTTCGTGTGAAAAGGTACATATTCTTTTGAAAATAGAAAATAACCAGTTACATTTTTACATAGAAGACAATGGAATAGGATTTATACAAGAACAAGTAAGGGAATCAGCACTTGGCCTGAAAAGTATGAAGGAACGTATTCAGTTAATGAAGGGATCGTTTCAAATTATAACAGAGCTGAAAAAGGGTACAAAAATAGAAATTCAATTGCCGATTTGAAGGGGAGAATAAGGTTGAAGATTAAACTGCTACTAGTTGAGGACCATCATATCGTTCGAAGAGGACTTGTATTCTTTTTGAAAACGAGAGAAGAATTTGAAATTATTGGGGAAGCGGAAAATGGCGAAGAGGCATTACATTTCATGCAAAAAGAAAGACCAGATGTCGTACTAATGGATGTATCGATGCCGAAAATGGATGGAATTGAGGCAACAAAACGTCTAAAGCAATATGATGAGACAATAAAGGTACTTATATTAAGTAGTTTTTCAGAGCAAGATTATGTTATACCAGCACTTGAAGCTGGAGCAGATGGTTATCAATTAAAAGAAGTACAACCTGAGCAACTTGTCGCTTCTATTATTGCAGTACATCAAGGAAATGCGAATTTTCACCCGAAAGTAACACCTGCATTAATGGGGCGTTCTGCAGTAAAGAAGGAAGTAGAAAATCCTTTTTCAATGTTAACGAAAAGAGAGCAAGAGGTACTTCGCGAAATTGCGAAAGGAAGAAGCAACAAGGAGATTGCAGCAGAACTTCATATTACAGAACAAACTGTGAAAACACACGTTTCAAACGTTTTAGCTAAATTGGAAGTGGATGATCGTACGCAAGCCGCATTATACGCAGTGAAACATGGAGAGAATTATTCATAAGCATGAATAATTCTGTTATATCGTATGACAGAATACATAGGAGCAATTAAAATTTATAGTAATCCCTAATATAGGTTTTTCTTCTTTCGATAATTAGGTACAATAAAGTGAAACTCTAATCAGTGGGGGACCATCCCCACTGATGATTAGTTTAACTAATCGGTTTTTACAGGATAAAGCTACGATGGAAGGGGAGGATATGCTATGCCTGGTACAAGAAGTGGGATTGGAAAGATTCAGGCTTCGTTAAATGGTTTATCACCGAAATTGCGAAGTATTGCCGAACATATTTTGAAACATCCACAAGATGTTGTACATAAATCTATTACAGAATTAGCTGAAGTTACGAATAGTTCCGAAGCTACGATATTCCGCTTATGTAAACACCTTGGTTTGCAAGGTTTTCAAGATTTAAAGATTACATTAGCTCGTGAAATTGTACATACACCGATGCAAAATATTCATGAAGAGGTATCAGCAGAAGATAGTATGGTAACTGTTGCTAAAAAAGTTTTTCATTCGCATATTACAGGACTGCAAGATACTTTACATTTGCTTAATGAAACGGCACTTGAGCAGGCTGTACGAGCCTTACAAGAAGCAAGTCGAATTGAGTTTTATGGAAATGGTGGCTCTGGTATTATTGCAATGGATGCGTATCATAAGTTTATGAGAACGGGTATTTCTTGTATCGCTCATACTGATTCGCATTTTCAAATTATGGGAGCAGGTTTACTCTCAGAAAATTCAGTTGTTATTGGTATTTCTCATTCTGGTAGCAATAAAGGATTACTTGAAGCTTTAGAAGTAGCGAAAGCAAGAGGAGCCAAAATTATTGCGATTACGAGCTATAAGAAATCAGCATTAAGTCAACTTGCTGATATAACGTTATATACATCAACACGTGAGACTGAATTCCGCACAGAAGCAAGTTCATCACGATTAGCACAGTTAAGCTTATTAGATACTTTGTATGTAGGGTTGTCGTTGCAGCGACAAGAGGAAACTCTAAAAAATTTACAAAGTATACGTGAAACGATTTCGATGAAGCGAATATAAAAAAAGCTCTTCAAATGAAGAGCTTTCAGACTGTAGACAAACTATTTTTGGAGAGTTCAAATGCTAAAAATAGTTTGTTTCTTATTTTAGGGATAATTTATCCAATGGAATTTATATGTAGTGCTTTCTATACTATAAGTTACTATAAGTGAGGAAGATGTCTTATGAAAATATCTGTTTATGTTGCAAGTGCATTTAGCAAGGAGCATAAAGGCGGAAATAAAGCAGGAGTGGTATTTATTGAGAATACAAATACATTGACCACTACTCAAAAAATCGAAATAGCCAAACAACTGGGTTATGCGGAAACCGCATTTATATCAGAATCTGAAATTGCTGATTATAAATTTGAGTATTTTACTCCAAAAGAAGAAGTTGATTTATGTGGTCATGCCACAATTGGCTCTTTCGCGATACTGATGCATTTAAATAAACTTTTCAGGAATCGCTATACGATTGAAACGAACAGCGGTGTTCTTACTATCACTATAAAAGATGACATCATATTCATGGAACAAAATAAACCGAGATTCTATGATGTTGTATCTCCAAACGAGTTCATCGACTGTTTTGATAGTAAAGATATAGACAATAAATACCCAATTCAAATTGTCTCCACTGGCTTAAAAGATATTTTAATTCCTATAAAAAGCGAAATACAATTACATGCACTGCAACCTAATTTTGAAAAAATTAAAGAAATCAGCAAGTATTATAATGTTGTCGGGATGCATTTATATACTTTTAATGACAATCGAATTATATGCAGAAATTTTGCTCCACTATACGACATTAATGAAGAAGCAGCGACTGGAACTTCAAACGGTGCATTAGCTTGCTATCTTTATGAACAGCACTATTTGCAAAAAGAAGTCTATGTATTTGAACAAGGTTATTCTTTACACTCGCCTTCCGAAATATTAGTTAAATTAGCAACCAATAGCAAGAATAAAATAGAAAAAGTTTATGTTGGTGGCAAAGGCTATTACTGTGAAACTAAGTGTTTAAATATAGAAAATATTGAGTGAAGAGCTTTTTTATCGATGAGAAGTTTGTTACTTTATTTTCTTTTAGAAATGTATGACTTACTTATAGTCAGTGATAAACTCTCATTTTTAAAAATTTAAAATAAAGACCGATTTATGTAATAATTCAAATATTGTTCATAATTTCACAAATTGTTTATGAAGTGTCATGTTATGATGAAGATGTAATGATGATTGAACACTTAAATTTGGTACAATAACTAGCCAAAGTAGTGAAGAAAGTAGTTGTGAGATAAACTCATTAAAATGCTAAAACACTAAAGGGGAGATCACATATGAAAGCAGTAGTGGTTAATAAAAACAGCAAAGCAAACATCGAAGTGATTGAAAAAGAATTACGTCCGTTACACTCAGGTGAAGCGTTAGTAGATGTAGAGTATTGTGGAGTTTGCCACACTGATTTACACGTTGCGAATCATGATTTTGGTAACACTGATGGCCGTATTCTTGGTCATGAGGGTGTAGGTATTGTTACGAAAATAGCTGATGATGTTACTTCACTAAAGATAGGTGACCGTGTAAGTATTGCATGGATGTTCCAATCTTGTGGACGTTGTGAATATTGCGTAACTGGTAGAGAAACATTTTGCCGTGAAGTTAAAAACGCTGGTTATTCAGTGGATGGTGGTATGGCTGAACAATGTATCGTTACAGCTGATTATGCGGTAAAAGTACCAGAAGGATTAGATCCTGCTCAAGCATCATCAATTACTTGTGCTGGTGTAACTACATATAAAGCTATTAAAGTATCAGATATTAAACCTAGTCAACCTATTGTAATCTATGGCTGCGGTGGATTAGGTAACTTAGCTATCCAATATGCTAAAAATGTATTTGGTGCAAAGGTAATCGCAGTAGACATTAATGACGATAAATTAGCCTTAGCGAAAGAAGTTGGTGCTGATATGACTATCAATCCAATTTCTCAAGGTCCTGCTGATAAAATTGTGCAAGAGAAGTTTGGTGGCGCTTATGCTGCGGTAGTAACAGCAGTCTCTAAAGTAGCCTTTAACTCAGCAGTTGATGCAGTACGTGCTTGCGGTAAAGTAGTTGCAGTAGGGCTACCAGTAGAAACAATGGACTTAAACATCCCACGACTTGTACTGGATGGAATTGAAGTAGTTGGTTCTCTAGTTGGTACTCGTAAAGATTTGGAAGAGGCGTTTATGTTTGGGGCAGAAGGAAAAGTAGTGCCGGTTGTTCAAACTTGTTCGCTAGATAAAGTACAAAATGTATTCGAAGAAATGGAACAAGGTAGAATTCAAGGGCGTATGGTAATTGATTTTAAAAAACATAATTGTGATTGCAAATAATTCACTTTAAATATAAAAAACATGAGTCTAGCAAAGGACATGTAAAAAAGTTAGACAGCATAAGAAGTTGATCCCTGTATTTAATAGGGATCATCTTCTTTATTTTTTACTAATATCGATGCCAATTAATACTTCATTAATGAGAAATGATTAAAGGTTTACTTTATTTGCAAACGAAAAGGAATCTTTATGTTTAACAAATTTTTTATGATCTGGAACGTTTTGAATTGCTACAATTTGCGAATCTCTTGCTTTCAGTGCATCTTGAATCCCGATGGTCATAAGCTTAATAAATAGAATCGTAATAAAGAATGAAGCGAGAGTATAAAAAATAATCCACCATGAAAGATTCATTTCATTACGATTTAATCCAATAAGACCTGCCCAATCATTAGATAGAGAAACAGGTTTGGGCACTCCGTCATAGAGTTCACGCATTTGTATGCCACCAATTACAATGTTAAGCAACGCTAAATGGATAACGAGTATGAGTGTTTGGACGATATGTTCCATAAATAATACAAATAAGCGGTCAAGTAATAAGACTCGTAAGTGTTTTTTTATAATATGAAAACGACTAGCCCCCAGTAATTGTGAACTTAAGATGTAATCTTGTTTCATAAATTCATCAACCTCTGAGGATATGTATAAAGAAAGTGTAGGCAGAGCGACGAAAATAAGTACGAGTACTTGATAAAACGTAAATGAAATATTTGGATCTACCCCATCAGCATTTGATGTGATTATAATATTAACGGGCGTGATGAGTATGAATGCGATAAATAGAGTTGGAATGTAATAAAAAACTTCTGAGCATGACTGGAAAAATCTCTTGAGTTTTGGAGCAAATAAACTTAAGAGGATTCCTATACATGTTCCGCATAAAATTCGAAAGAAGCTAATTGCCATGGTTAATAAAATAGTGAATTTTGCTCCTTCTACAATTTGTAAGAAAACAGACTCTCCAAAACGATCAGATCCAAAAGGTGGAATTAACGATGGCGGAAAGGGGGCCTTTCCAAGTAATTCGTTATTGTCATTGTAAAGTAACTGAGGAGGTTTTGGGATGTTATCTTTAAAGAACCAACTATAAATAAAACTAGCTGAAATAAGTATGAATAGATAAGTAAAGCCGATTAAAAAGCGTTTTGATTTCCAAATAGATTTCATAATGATACTCCTTTCAATTGCTTTTTCCATCTATTCATCATGAATGAGACTATTTGGAAAATAGCATAAAATGGTGAAATAATCATAACAAGTATGATAAATGCAGCTGGAGGTGAAACAAACGCCTTATTAAATAAAAATTGAATAATGCCTTCCATATTAAAAACAAATTCTAAAATGAATAAATTAGAAAGTAAGAAAACAAAAATCGTTTTTAAATGGTGGAAGAAGTGGATAGATATATTTTTGAATAAATGAATGCATAGTATATAACTTGATGAAAGGCCTTTTCCATATGCAACCTCTACGTAATGTTTTCCTTGCTCTTCTTTTATGTATAACACCATCATCCGAAACATTTGTAATGTAGGTAAGACAGCTAATGATAAAATAGGGAGTAAATAAGCTCGATTTTCATTAAAGGAAATAATAGTGACAGGAGATTCCCCAAATTTCTGAAGTACCCATATGAAAAATATTTGCAAACAGATCATCATCATCATATCAGGGACAGCTTCTAATATGAACACAATTCGGTTTATCCATTTTTTTATATAATCTTTTGCTAAAAAATAAAAAAATGCCATGCTAGATGATAAAAAGAGAGCAAGAAAAAAGGCTAAAAATAATATAGTAAATGAATATAGGTAAGGTTCTAAAACAGTTGGAAATAATGGTGTTTTTTTGAAATGGCCAAACTTCGGGTCTGATCCTATAATCACTAATGATTCAGGGGAAAAAACTTGTTTTAACATAGTAACGGTCTGATTAAAAAAATAAATTGGTTGAAAGGTAAATCCTTGTTGAGTGATAAATAAATAAGGTAAATTTAATAATAGTAAGAGTGATAAAAGAATTGATGAAAGCTTAATTGTGAATTGAGATATTTTATTTAACATTAAATCCCTCCGACATCTTTTTACAACATTATACAATAAATTTCGTGTTATTGTTTTTATTTTTCTGAAAAATAAAAATACTTTTCGGTTTTATAGTATGCAAGATATATTTACAAGATAAAAAAGTGATAGTATGGGGCCACGCTCTATGTTTATCAAGATAAAAGACTAGTGAACCTAAAACAATAAATATGAGTAAAATGCACAGAATTCTCATTCTGCGGTTAGTTACTTTTCTTGGCTTGATGGTGATGTTACGTGACCGCTAAAAATGAATATTGCTTTTCAACTTTTTCTTCAAGCAAATAAGTAGAACGTATGGAGGATTATGTATGTGTTGTTAATGAGAGGAAAGAGTGTATTGCGTAACGAATATAACGTAATTTTACCGCATGGAAAAGCTAAATTTAGTATATAAGTGAAATGGAATGAGGGGATTTATTTTTGGTATGAAAAAAAATTTCTTTTTATAACTTGATAAATGAAAAAATATTTTATATACTAATTCATGTAAACGGTTTACTAAATCGTATTTTGCTAGTAATGAAGGGAAGATTCGCATGGAAACAAGGGGGAGAGTAATCGGGATTGATATCGGTACCACAAGTACAAAAACGGTTGTGTTCACAGAAAAAGGAAAAGTCATTGCATCACATGCAATCGATTACCCAATTATTCAACCGAATGTAGGATGGGCTGAGCAAGATCCTGATGTAATATGTGCCGCTGTATACAAAAGTGTAAGCGTTGCCATTGAAAAAGGTAATGTATTACCAGAAGATATTTCTTCAATCGGTATTAGTACAGCTATGCACGCATTAATTGCAGTAGATGAAAATGGTGCGCCATTAACGCGTTCTATCATTTGGGCAGATAATCGAAGTACGAAGCAATCAGAAAAATTATTACAACAAATGAATGGGCATGAAATTTATAGACGTACAGGTACACCGATTCATCCGATGTCACCACTTTCTAAATTGTTATGGATGAAAGAAGAGGAACCAGAGTTATATACAAGTGCCTATAAATTCATTTCCATTAAAGAGTATGTGATTTACCAATTATTTTCACGCTACGTAGTTGATTATTCGATTGCTTCTGCTACAGGGTTATTTAATTTAGAAACATTAAACTGGGATGAAGATGTTTTAACTATGTTACATATGTCATCAGAAAAATTATCAACCCCTGTACCAACTACATATATTTTATCAGGTATGAAGCCAGAGTTAGCACAGAAGATGGGGATAAGTGCAGAAACACCAATTGTCATCGGAGCAAGTGATGGGGTTCTTGCAAATGTAGGAGTTGGTGCGATATCACCGGGTGCGGCTGCAATTACGATTGGAACGAGTGGTGCGGTTCGAACAATCTCATCAAATATAAATACAGATGAGAAAGGGAGAACGTTTTGTTACGCATTAACAGATGAGCACTGGGTAATCGGTGGTCCAACGAATAACGGCGGAATATTACTGAGATGGTTACGTGATGAATTTGGTAGTCCAGAGCAAGAAGTAGCAAGAAAGCTCGGCATTGATCCTTATGATTTATTAATTAAATATGCAGAAAGCGTACCAGCTGGAGCGGATGGGCTATTGTTCTTACCTTTCTTATCTGGAGAACGCGCACCTTACTGGAATGCAAATGCTCGTGGTACATTCTTTGGAATCAATCTTCAACATAAGCGAGAACATTTTATACGTGCAGTGATGGAAGGTGTTTGTATGAGTGTATATTCAGTAGCACTCGCAATCAGGGATTGTACAGGGCCACTTACTGAAATACGAGTTTCAGGAGGGTTTGCAAAATCTGCATTTTGGAGACAAATGTTGTCCGATATGATGGGAAAAGAATTGCTTGTACCTGAAAGTCATGAAGCATCTGCGCTTGGGGCAGCGGCAGTTGCTTTATATGCTGTAGGAAAAATTGATTCTCTTGAAGAGGTAAAGGATTGGATTGATATTGTCCATCACCATGTACCGAATAAAGAAAATACGGCTATATATTTAGAAATGTTTTATATGTATGAACGACTTTACAATCGCTTGAAAGAAGAATTTGATTGTATAGCTGCTTTCCAACGTAAACAATAGGGGGATTGGGAGAAATGGTAGTTGGGATCGTACTAGCGGCAGTTGTCATACTACTTTTACTTATTACGGTAGTAAAATGGCATCCATTTGTCGCATTAATTTTAACAGCAATTGGTGTAGGATTAGCAATGGGAATGCCTTTAATTGGAACTTCACCAAAAGATCCAGGGATTATTGATTCTATTAAACTAGGGCTTGGTAATACATTAGGGTTTTTAGCAATAGTTTTAGCACTAGGAACGATGCTTGGAAAAATGATGGCCGAATCTGGTGGTGCTGAACGTATCGCTAACACATTAATTAATCGTTTTGGGAAGAAACGAGTTCACTGGGCGATGATGTTCGTTGCATTTTTAGTAGGGATTCCGGTATTTTTCCAAGTTGGATTTGTACTATTAATTCCGTTAGTATTTACAATTGCGTTAGAAACTGGGGTATCACTTATTACAATTGGTATTCCGCTAGTAGCAGGACTGTCAGTCGTACACGGACTTGTTCCACCGCATCCAGCGGCAATGGCGGCAGTTGGTATTTTTAAAGCAGATGTAGGGAAGACAATTTTATATGCGTTAATTGTCGGACTTCCAACTGCAATTATTTCAGGTCCACTTTACGGGAAATGGATTGGTGCTCGTATACATAAGGAAGTACCATTAGATATAGCGGAGCAATTTGTTGAAAAAGATAATAAAAAAGAGCTTCCTAGCTTTTGGAATACATTGTTTACAATTTTACTTCCAGTATTTCTTATGCTTGGTGCATCAATAGCAGAAGTTGCATTAAATAAAACGAGTCAACTAGCACAAGTATTACACTTTATTGGAGATCCGATTGTGGCTTTATTAATTGCAACCATTTACTCTTTCTTTAGTCTTGGATATGCAAAAGGTTTCTCAAAAGATAAAGTGTTACAATTTACAAATGATTGCCTTGGACCTATTGCAAACATATTGTTAGTGATTGGTGCAGGCGGCGCATTTAATAAAGTATTATTAGATTCTGGAATTGGAACGACAATTGCAGATATGGCGAAAGAATCACATATTTCACCGATATTATTAGGGTGGGGAATTGCGGCACTAATCCGAATTGCAACTGGATCGGCAACTGTTTCTATGATGACAGCAGCTGGTATTGTTGCGCCGATTGCAGCAAGCACACCAGGTGTAAATGTTGAATTATTAGCACTTGCAACTGGTGCAGGGTCATTAATTTTATCACACGTGAATGATTCAGGATTTTGGATGATTAAAGAGTATTTCGGAATGACTGTGAAAGAAACATTATTAACATGGACTGCAATGGAGACTATATTATCTGTAGTAGCACTTGGGCTAATTTCGATATTAAATATATTTGTATAGAATAGGAGATTGATTAATATGAAACTAGGTTTAATTGGATTAGGAAAAATGGGATTTCCATTAGCTGAACACTTATATGAAGACAAGCATGAAGTAGTTGTATACGATGTAAATAAAGAGCTTGTTGAAAAGGCAGGAGAACTAGGAATTACTGCACGTCATACATTAAAAGAAATGATTGCTGAACTAGAAGCTCCTCGTACAATTTGGGTAATGGTGCCTGCAGGAGAAGTTGTAGAGTCAGTACTAAAAGATGTATATCCATTATTAGATGAAGGTGATATCGTTATTGAAGGCGGAAATTCATTCTATAAAGATACGTTACGCCGTGCTGAAGAAGCAAAAAGCTTCGGATTACATTATGTAGATATCGGTACATCAGGCGGTGTAGAAGGGGCTAGATACGGTGCTTGCTTAATGGTTGGTGGAGAAAAAGAAATTTACGACCAATTAGAACCTTTATTTAAAGATTTAGCAGTAGAAAATGGCTATTCTTATGCTGGCCGTGTTGGTAGTGGTCATTTCTTGAAAATGGTTCATAACGGTATTGAGTACGGCATGATGCAAGCAATCGCTGAAGGATTTGAAGTACTAGATAAGAGTGACTTTGATTTCAATTATGAAGATGTTGCAAAAGTATGGGCTAACGGATCAGTTATCCGTGGTTGGTTAATGGACTTAACTGAAAAAGCATTTGCAGAAGATCCGAAACTAGATGGCATTAAAGGTGTAATGAACTCTTCAGGAGAAGGAAAATGGACTGTTGAAACTGCACTTGAACTTCAAGCTGCAGCACCAGTTATCGCTATGTCATTATTTATGCGCTATCGTTCTCAGGAAGATGATACATTCCATGGAAAAGTAGTTTCAGCATTACGTAATCAGTTCGGTGGACATGAAGTTGTGAAAAAATAAGGATGTTTTTAAAAAGAAACTTGTGTATAAGCGCAAGTTTCTTTTTTATAGTTTAAGAAATTACTAATTTAAAAATACCAATCAATCATCGTTTTTTTTGTCACAAATGATAGCTTCAACGTTCATTGAATGAACAATATATTCTATATTTTCTTCTTTAGCTAATAATAAGGTTGTAAAGGAATCGTATATACTCATAAACGCATACTCATTATCTTCGCCAGTAATAATTAACTCATTATTGCTAATGTCCCAAATATCTAATGGAGTAGTATTATTTACCTGTAATAATCCGTTTGTATCAAGAATTGGTTCAGAGAAATATAGATTTTTTGCACCTTTAGAACCGAGGAGTTTAAGTAATTTGTGTAATAAAAATATAGACGTATAATCTTCTGTTGGATAATAAAGATCTTTTTTTAAGTTTGAATGTAGCTTTTCAGCTAAATCCTCTCTTTTATATTCTTCTGAAAGGACACTAATGGAAGTCAACATGGCCATTGCTAGGTCTGCGTATGAATGTAATCCACTACAAGACATCATTTCCTTCCAAGAAACGGATTTCCCATAATAAATGATTTCTTCAGCGCTAGGATAGATGTGCTCATATGGTCTTTTTCTCACAGACTTTTCCCATCCTAAAGGCATTTGGATAAACGGATGTAGCAATATA
This sequence comes from Bacillus cereus group sp. Bce041, assembly GCF_052646455.1. Lineage (NCBI taxonomy): Bacteria > Bacillati > Bacillota > Bacilli > Caryophanales > Bacillaceae > Bacillus > Bacillus cereus group sp. Bce041. The sequence continues at coordinate 269,522 of NZ_JBQXON010000003.1, read as the reverse complement.
GCTGCAGATTTAAAGTTTCTTGGTAGTTGTTCTAAAATTGGTGATTTGTCATCTAGCCAAATGTAATCCAACAAAATATAACCTCCTCTTAGACTTTGAAATGTACGGATTCCCGTATTATGTTTTTTGTATTGATTGTATCAAATATAAAGCGAAGCATGAAATATGTCCCAACATAAAAGTAAGAATAAATAAAATGAAGTTTTCATAAATAGTAAAAGGATGCTTATGTCATCAGTATAGCTAAGAAATGTTGTTACATATGAGAAGAGCGTGTTAATAAAATATGAGGTGGTTAAATGGGAAATGAGCAAGTGAAGTCTGTAAAGGAAGAAAAAAAGTTATGTCTTTGTATGATCGTTAAAAATGAGTCTAGAATTATGGAAAGATGTTTAAATGCAACAAAATCAATTGTAGACTTTGTTTCTATTTGTGATACTGGATCGACGGATAATACGCCTGAAATTATTGAAAATTGGTGTAAGGAAAATGAGATACCTGGGACGGTTCATCATGAGCCGTTTAAAAACTTTGGTTATAACAGAAGCTTAGCTGTTTCGTTAGCGCAAAAAACATACCCAGAAGCAGATTATTTATTAATATTAGATGCGGATATGATTTTAGAGGTTGATCCGAATTTCGATAAAACGAGCTTAACGGAAGATCATTATCTTACATTACAATATGATGTTCATATTAAATATTGGCTTACACGTCTTTTAAAAGCTTCTTTACCATGGAAATCTGTCGGTGTTACTCATGAGTATTGGGATATAGATCGTTCAAAAGTTGGAGCGAATTACAATACGAGGGTAGCTCGGTTAGAGACTCTTGTCGTGAATGATCCCGGAGATGGCGGGAGCAAAGCTGATAAATTTGAAAGAGATGAGAGGTTGTTGTTACAGGGAATAAACGACCCAGAAACAACGCCAGATTTGCATATAAGATATTTATTTTATTTAGCTCAGACTTATTTTCATTTAAGTCAATTTGAGAATTCAATTAAATGGTATAAAAAACGTGTGGAAGCAGGAGGATGGGTTGAAGAGGTATTCTATTCGTTATTGCGAATAGGATTTTGTTATGAGCAGTTAGCAAATCGTTCAGCAAATAAACAAAATGAAGTGACAGATGCTGATGAAAAAGAAACTGTTAAAGGGCAAGAAGAGCAATATTTAGCGTTAGCTGTTTTTTATTTTCAAAAAGCTTGGGAATATAGACCAACCCGGGCTGAACCATTATACCAACTTGCAAGGTTGTATCGATTACGATCTCAAAACAATATTGCTTTGATGTATGCTCTGCAAGGGAAGGAAATTCCTTTTCCAAAGGATGATCTACTATTTGTAGATTATCATGTGTATGATTACTTATTTGACTATGAAATTTCTATTAGTGCTTTCTATATACCTCATAAAAAACATTTAGGGGCGGTGTCGCAAAAGTATTTGGAATCGATAAAAGAAAAGATTCCATTTCATATAGCAAATATAGTAGAGAATAATGCGAAATTTTATTAAATACATTTTCGATTAAAGGAGTAGTGGAGTAATCATGGAATTAATACGATGGGCGATTGAACTAGGAGAATCGGTGCATGGAAATACGTATGAAGAATTGATGCCACTACTAGACTATTATTATGATCGTGATCATTTAAAAGCGTATTGTATCGCAAATCTTCTTTTAAACATGGATGTATTAGATGAGGACCGGGAAAGAATCGAATTAAGAAGATGCATCGCTGCTTATTATGCTGGATTATATAAAGTAGCAAGAAAACATGCAAATGAGTTGGTACTTAAACATCCGGATGTAGATCTATATAAAAATAATTTAAGATTAATGGAAGTTTATTTGAATAAAGAATATGATTATTGTCTTTTTATATGCCCAAAGACATACGGTAGTTTCATAGATGTTGCGCGAGCTTTAAAGTGGAGGTTGGAGCAGGAGGGAAATACAGTAATTATATCAGAAACAATACTGGAAAATGTAAAGAATACAGTTGTTTTTGGAGCACATACATATGCATATAACCCGAACCTTCTTCCGAAAGATGCAATTGTTTATAATTTAGAACAGCTATACGAAGGAAGTCCATATGCGCACCCCCTTTATTTAATATTATTAAAAGATAGAGTGATTTGGGATTATAGTAAACAAAATATAGAATGGCTTAAACAAAAAGGGGTAGGAAAAGAAATAAAACATGTAGAAATGAACTATGCTCCAACTTTGGAAATAAAAAAAGATGCGTTTGAAGATGAAATTATTGAAGATATTGATATTCTGTTTATAGGTGCTCTTAATCCGAGGCGACAAGCTATTTTTGATCATCTAAAAGCGATTGCCCCGAATTTAAATATAGTTTTTAAAAATAATGCGTGGGGAATTGTTAGAAATGAATTGATTGCTAGAGCTAAAATTATATTAAATATTCATTTTTATTTATCAGGAATTCTTGAAACACCTCGCGTGTCTTATGCAGTCGCAAATAAGAAATTTATTATTTCCGAAAATAGTAATCCAGAAGATGAGGTAGAGTGGCCAGGAATTGTGTTTACTCCGTACGAAAAAATAATTGAAAACGTAATGAAATATATAGAATTACCAGAAGAACGGAAAAGATTAGCGGAAAAAGCATATAATCATTTTGAAGCAAATGAAAGTTTAGGTACATTGAGCATGAGAGATGAAACAAAGTAATTGTACAAAACTCATACGAAAGTATGAGTTCTTTTTTGTTTATCATACTATTTTATGAAACAAGTTAACTCTTTATATTGTGTTTTGTATAGAAATTTCTGATAATATATAAGTAGAACTTGAAAACAAAGGGGAGAAATAATCATGAAACTAGTCGTTATTAACGGTACACCAAGAAAATTTGGTCGAACTCGTGTGGTGGCAAAATATATTGCGGATCAATTTGAAGGGGAATTATATGATTTAGCAATTGAGGAGTTACCTTTATACAATGGAGAAGAGTCACAACGTGATTTAGAGGCAGTAAAAAAATTAAAAACGTTAGTGAAAGCTGCGGATGGGGTTGTATTATGTACACCAGAATATCATAATGCGATGAGCGGTGCGCTGAAAAACTCTTTAGATTACTTAAGTAGTAGTGAATTTATTCATAAACCAGTTGCATTGTTAGCGGTTGCTGGTGGCGGTAAAGGTGGAATAAATGCATTAAACAGCATGCGAACGGTCGCTAGAGGTGTTTATGCAAATGCAATTCCAAAACAAGTTGTGCTTGATGGATTACATGTGCAAGATGGTGAACTTGGAGAAGATGCAAAACCATTAATTCATGATGTAGTTAAAGAATTAAAAGCATATATGAGCGTATATAAAGAGGTGAAAAAACAACTAGGAGTGGAGTGATATGTCCTCACTTTATCATGATTCTCGCTTGTATTACATTCTAGGAGCCAATAGTCTATCTGCTATTGGTTCCGGAATTGTTATGATAACGATTCCTTGGCTGTTAATTAAAGAGAGTGGAGGAGAGACAACATTTGGTTATGTTTCTATCATTGCAACCCTCATTATGTTTTTATTAACACCATTCATTGGGCAAAGTATTGATCGTTTTTCAAGAAAATCTTTATTGCTATGTAACGAAGGAATCGGAATAGCCGTAATCGGAATAATGGTTATATGGGGATTTGCTGGGCAACCTTATCATTCTATTCACTATATTCTTATTTATATAGCCGGATCATTCTACTATTTATTGTTTTATCCTACAATATTTGCGTTCAACCAAGAGATATTTCAAGCAGAACATTATAAAAGTTTAAGTGGAACGATGGAAATACAAGGACAGTTAACACAAGTTATTTCTGGAGCGGCTGCGAGCTTCTTAATTGAAATTGTATCTTTGAAGTGGATTTTGTTAGTAGACATGTTAACTTTTGCTGGAGCATTTTTTCTTTTCTTATGTATACCGTACGTAAAGAAAAAAGAAGTGAAAAGAAAAATAACATTTAAGAAGCAATTGTTTGAAGGAATTCACTTTATGAAAAAACGTCCTAAGCTCTTTTGGTTCTTACTGGCCACTTATATGCCGTTTATAGGTGTTATGATGGCAAATTATTTAATACCAGTTTATATTTCGGATATACTTAAAGCCAATGCCTCTGTATACGCAATAGAGGGCACGATGTACGGTGTCGGAGCGGTTGTTGCAGGAATCTGTATTCCACTCATAATGAAATATGTAAAAACAGAAGTTTCAATCGTTATGACGATGTTCATTTATGTAATTTCAATTACCGCAATGAATATTGAACCTTCCGTAATTTTCTTATATGGACTTGCAATTTTTCATGCAGTTGGAAATGCGGGTACAAGAGTGGCGAGAAATGTATTGATGATGGAGGAAATTCCAAACGAAGTAATGGGACGTGTAGACAGCTTATTTCGCCTAATTGGTACTGGAATACGAATTGTATTATTAATGCTGTTTACAGCGGGTGTATCTAAAGCCGGAGTAATGCTTCCGTTTTACGTATTAAGCTGCATATTGATCTTCTCATTAGGAATCGCTATTTATTATGTACTATCACAACGTAAAGTAGCGGCGAATGTTTCTAATAAATCAATCGTTTAAAAAACACTTCTGCCGCCCTTTCTTTTTCTGTATAATAAAAAGAAAGGGAGTGCAAACTTATTTATGAACAAATGGATCTTTCTTATCATTTTATTATTACCGCCACTATACATCATTTATATGACGTTTAGAATGAACAAAGTTGCTCGTGAAAAGTTGAGCTATCACTCTCCGTACGTTCTTATACTGGGTGCAAAGTTATTTGGAGATAGACCGTCTTTATCTCTTCAAAATCGTTTGGATGTAGCGGTGGAGTATTTATTTTCCCATCCTGAAGCGAAAGTAATTGTTTCAGGTGGTCAAGGAGAAGATGAAGATATACCGGAAGCTCACAGCATGAGAAACTATTTAATGGTACACGGTATAGATGAGAGTCGTATTTTAATAGAAGATCAATCTACAAATACGTATGAAAACTTAAAGTTTAGTATGGATTTATATAATGTGAAACATGCAGTAGTTGTAAGTAATACGTATCATTTATATCGAACGAAAATAATTGCAAAGCGTTTAGGCATGAAGATGGAGGCACTAGCTGCTGAAACACCAATTCGTTCTAAGAGAAAAATGTATGTTCGCGAATATGCTGCTATTATGAAAACAATATTGTTCGACCGTTAGAGCTCAAATGTGAGCTCTTTTTTAATTTAAAAGCGTATCATTTGAAATGAATGCCATATTCCATCAAAATAAAGGAAACAACATTAAAGGAGTTGTATTTGTGATTCAATTTAATCATGTGTCAAAATCGTATGAAGATGGCACGAAAGCAGTGGATTCATTGCATTTAGAAATTAAAAAGGGAGAATTTTTTGTTCTCATCGGTCCGAGTGGATGCGGTAAAACAACGACAATGAAGATGATTAATCGTTTAATCGAAACGACTGAAGGATCGCTTTTAATCGATGGAAAAGATATTCAACAATATAATATAAACGAATTACGTTGGGATATAGGATACGTGTTGCAACAGATTGCTTTGTTTCCTCATATGACAATTGCTGAAAATATTGCAATTGTTCCTGAAATGAGGCAATGGAGCAAAAAAGAAATTAAAGCACGCGTCGATGAATTGTTACATATGGTTGGATTAGATCCGGATATTTATCGAAATCGTATGCCTGATGAATTGTCAGGAGGACAAAAACAACGTGTTGGTGTCGTGCGAGCATTAGCTGCAAACCCGAAAATCGTTCTTATGGATGAACCATTTAGTGCGTTAGATCCATTAAGTAGGGAACAGCTTCAGAAGGATATTGTACAGTTGCAAAAAAAGATTCAAAAAACAATCGTATTTGTAACACATGATATGCAAGAAGCATTATCACTTGGAGATCGCATTTGTATTATGAAAGAAGGAAAAGTTGTTCAACTAGATACACCAGAAGGAATTATACATAATCCGAAAAATGAATTTGTAGAGGAGTTTATTGGAAATCGCGGACGAACTTGGTATCAGGGGAAAAGTATAGCAGATGTATTGCCGCTTGATCAAAGTGTGCAATTAGAAGGGCAGGCCCTATCATTACATTCTTCTTTACAAGAAGCGTTAGTTCGTGTGCGTGATGAGGAGGTCGTTCCAGTTGAAAAAAACGGTCAATATATTGGAGCGTTAACAAGTCGTCATATTGTCAATTACATTGTTGAACAAATGAAGGAAAGAGGTTAAACAGTGACTAATTTTATACAAACGTTCCAAGAACGAAAAATAGAATTACTAACTGCATTAAGTGAGCATTTACAAATATCGCTTATTTCATTATTTTTTGCAGTAATTATAGCGGTGCCACTTGGCATCTTATTAACAAGAAAAGAACGAATGGCTGAATTTATAATAGGAACTTCTGCAGTAATGCAGACAGTGCCATCACTTGCATTACTCGGACTATTAATTCCATTAGTAGGAATCGGAAAACTTCCAGCGATTATCGCATTAGTTGTGTATGCACTATTACCTATTTTACGAAATACATATACAGGAATAAGGGAATTAGATGAATCTCTAATAGAAGCCGCGAAAGCTATGGGGATGAATAGTTGGAGAAGATTGTGGAAGGTAGAACTTCCTCTTGCATTGCCTATCATTATGGCCGGTATTCGTACAGCGATGGTATTAATTGTTGGAACGGCTACATTAGCAGCTCTCATTGGTGCTGGTGGGCTCGGTAAGCTTATACTATTAGGTATAGATCGAAATGATCATGCACTTATCATTTTAGGGGCCGTACCAGCCGCGTTACTCGCTTTATTCTTTGATATAGTACTTCGCATACTTGAACGACCGAAACGCTCTTCTAAGCGTGTTATATTGACGATATGTATTGTTTGTATAATGATTGCTTCTCCATTTCTTTGGAGTACAGAAAAGAAAGATATTGTTATTGCGGGCAAACTTGGATCAGAACCTGAAATTTTAATTCAAATGTATAAGCAGCTTATTGAACAAGATACAGATTTACACGTACAATTAAAACCAGGTCTTGGAAAAACAGCATTTGTATTTGAAGCGTTGAAATCAGGGGAAGTAGATATATATCCAGAATTTTCAGGAACAGCTTTATCTACTTTCGTGAAAGAAGAACCAAAGAGTACAAATCGTGATGAAGTATATGAGCAGGCTCGCATTGGAATGGAAAAGAAATATAATATGATTATGTTGAAGCCAATGGAGTATAACAATACATATGCACTAGCTATGCCGAAAAAAATAGCAGATCAAAAGAATATAAATACAATTTCTGATTTAGGGAATGTTGCACAGGAAGCCAAAGTAGGATTTACATTGGAATTTGCTGATCGTGAAGATGGTTATAAAGGAATGCAAAAATTATATAACTATAAGTTCTCGAATGTTAAAACGATGGAGCCGAAGCTGCGTTATAGCGCAATTGAATCTGGAGATGTTAACGTAATTGATGCATATTCAACAGATAGTGAATTGGAGCAATACGGACTGAAAGTGCTGAAAGATGATAAAGGGTTATTCCCACCTTATCAAGGAGCACCATTATTAAGAAAAGAAACGTTACAGAAATATCCCGAACTTGAAAAGGTATTAAATAAATTATCTGGAAAGATTACAGATGAAGAAATGCGAAAAATGAATTATGAAGTTAACGTAAATGGTAAAAGTAGTGAAGAAGTCGCAAAACAATTTTTACAAAAAGAGAAGTTACTTCGTTAAATTTACAAGAAATATACAAATTTATATGTTTGAAATGACCGTTCATTACAAAATGAGCGGTTTTTTTGTGCATACTTATACATTTTTTCAAAAAAGTATTCCATTTTTGCTCATTTTCTTTTAGAATAAGTAATGTTTTCCTGAAAAAATATAAGAGAAACGTCTATTAGAGAAAAAGGTGACTTTAATAGTTGAACGAACATAACACCTAGAATGACAGATGGGGTGGTACAAATAGAAAAGAAGTTAGGATTTTTTCCATTAATCGCATTAGTAGTTGGAACAATGGTTGGTGGCGGTGTTTTTAGTTTACCGCATGATTTAGCAGTAGGAGCAAACAGTGGTGCAATAATAATTGGCTGGTGTATTACAGCGATGGGAATGATTCCACTTGCGCTCGTATATCAAACGTTAGCAAGACAAAAACCGGAACTTGAAGGTGGAATTTATAGTTATGCACGTGCTGGTTTCGGTGAATATATTGGATTTAATAGTGCTTGGGGATATTGGCTAGCAGGAATCTTAGGTAATGTCGCAACAATTATGTTACTGTTTAGTACATTAGGTTATTTCTTTCCAATTTTCAAAGGAGGAAATAATGTTGCGTCTATCGTTGGGGCATCACTTTTATTATGGACACTTCATTTTTTAATTTTATTTGGAATCCGTGAAGCTTCTATTATGAATGTGATCGCAACAATAGGGAAGTTAGTTCCAATCGTTTTATTTATTGTTGTAATGGTAACAGCCTTTCGCTGGGACACATTTACACATGATTTTTGGGGAGAAGGAACGATCTCACTCTCCGCTATACTTGGTCAAGTGAAAAATACAATGCTTGTAACACTTTGGGTTTTCATTGGAGTTGAAGGAGCGGTTGTATTATCTGGAAGAGCGAAGAATAGTCGAGATGTTGGTAAGGCAACAGTATTGGGACTTATTTTAGTAATGTCCATTTATATTTTAATTTCTGTCCTGTCAATGGGAGCTATGACAAGAGGCGAACTTTCTGTGTTAGAAACTCCGTCCATGGGACATGTATTAGAGCACGTTGTTGGTCCATGGGGTGCAGTTGCGATTAACATCGGATTAGTTGCTTCACTTGTCGGTACATTAATTGGCTGGTTTTTACTTGTTTCTGAAATTTCTCATGTAGCAGGAAAAGATGGCGTATTTCCGAAAGTCTTTACGAAAACAAATAAGAAGCAAACACCGCACATGGCATTATGGATTTCAAATGGTGTTGCCCAAATTATATTTATCATCGTTTTGTTTTCGGAATCAACATATCAAATTATGTATTTCATTGCATCAACATCAATTTTATTACCATATTTATTATCAGCGTTATTCCAATTTAAATTAGTCATTACAAACGAACTAAAAGACGCTAAATTAAAAAACGGAGCGTTAGCTTTAATTGCTTCTATTTACTCTGTATGGCTTCTTTATGCAGCTGGTTTAAAGAATTTACTACTCGTTTCAATTGTGTATGGAATTGGAATTATTGTTTACACGTTTGCAAGAAAAGAACAAGGGAACCGTTGCTTTGTAGGTGCAGAGAAGTATGTGATGTGGGCAATTATTGTTGCGGCTATCACATCAATATATATGTTATTAACTGGAAATATAAAAATGTAAAAAGTCCTTTTCATTTAAAGGGCTTTTTTCTTTGTTTAGAGAATATTTACTACATAAGATATTCAGGAGGGATGAGAATGGAAGAAAAAGAACAGTTGTCTAGAATAATTGATTTAGCTAGTGAGTTAAGGAAAGTATTAGTGCAAGAATCTTTTTTTAATCATCATCCTGAACTAAGAGGAGTCATTGAAAATTTAGCAAGTTCTGTTGAAAATTTGGCGGAATTACAAATAAGTAAAGATGAAAACGCTGAAGATCGATTACGTTACGTACTTGCGAAAATGAAAATTGCTCATAATGCAATTTTACAAGAGAAAAAAGCATTTCCTTCTCATTAATATAAGTTTTTATTTTGAACCTGGCGGATAACGTCAGGTTTTTTATTTCTAGTTTTTCGTTTCTTTCATACACTAAGAATAGTATGAAAAAAGAAGGTGACTAAGGTGAAATTACATAAAGCTCTTCAGCCAAGTTTTATAAAACGAATGTACTATATGAGATTTTTAGGGAAATTTACAAAAGCTGAGAAAGAGAAGAGTGGAGAGAATTTCTTTGTACACTGCTTATCGCCAATACCATTCACTTTACAGGAACAATTTACAAATGAACCATATGTATTTGAAGGGTTATGTAGCAATAAAAAGAATGAAAAAATCTTTTCGGAATTAAAGAAGAGGAAATTAGAAAAGCAATTAGTAATGTTTCGTCTTTATTATGAAAGAGGAAATGTATACGTGGAGTTAATATGTACAGAAGAACCGAAAGAAATAGCAAGCAGCTATAAAATGATTCCGGCACCTAAAGTTACAAATCATAAAAAAAGAGAATCTTTAGAGCGAAAACTTAGCAACGGTTATTTATCATTTCTTATGCCAAAATTTCCGAAAGACTTTGAGCCTCCCGAATTATTGTGGCACGATGGAAGACTGTACGGAAACATATCCCTAAAGTCATCAATTAGCTCAATCGCCTATTTTGAACAGAAACGTGAATGTAAATATATAAACTGCAGTGACTGGACGAAGTATGTAGAAATAGCGGTAGAAGATCAATTATATTTTGTAAGTGATTATGTATATGAGCAATTAAAAAAACGAATGCATGAAGAAGGTAAGCTAGTTGAAGTAGAGGATATAAAAATACAAAAAGATGAATGGGAATGGGATGAGCGTGAATCGTCCTTTTTACAGTATGTACAAAGTATGGTGCATAATAAAGGGTTATATTTGGATGAAACGGATATTTATAATTTCCATATAAGTGTAAAAACAAATATGTTAACGATTCTTGGTGGTATACCGGGCGTTGGGAAATCACGTTTTGTGCAAACTTATGCAGAAGCATTAGGGTTGCAGTATGGGGAAGAGTTGGTTTGGATTCCAATTTCGCCATCGTATCAAGAACCACATGATTTACTTGGTTACCTTCATCCAAATGGTACTTTTATTGAATCTGAAGCGAAGTTAGTTAGGACGTTAATGAAGGCGAAAGAAAATCCAAATCAACTGTATATAATCGTTTTTGATGAAATGAACATGTCTCATATTGAGCATTGGTTTACTCCGTTTCTATCTGTTCTTGAACTTGAAACAAAAAATCGTATTTTAAACTTGTATGAGGGTGTACAGGACATAGAGAATTCAATTCCATCAACAATTGAAATTGGAGAAAATATTATATTTGTAGGTACTGTAAATTTTGATGAAACAACGAAAGAGCTCTCTGATCGATTATTAGACCGAACGAACCTAATAACGTTACAGAAAATTCCGTTTTGTGAGATGGGCATGGAACAGGGGAAAGTCGTATTACATCCACCTTTGAAAGTAACGGCGGGAGAATTTCGGATAAATTGGATGAGAAATAAAGCGATGATTGAAGTGTTTTCTGAAGAAGAATTAGAGCTATTAGATAAGTTGCATGTCGTATTGTCATCACATGACGCGTCTAAGGGAATTTCTTTCCGATGTGCAAATGCAATTGCGACTTATTTGCAAAACATACCGTTTCAAAATAACCATACCTATATGATTAGTAGAGAAGAGGGGTTTGATTTACAAATAAAGCAGCGTGTATTGACGAAAATCAGAGGGACCGAAATGATGGTTGGGCCTTTACTTTCTGAAGAAGCAAAAAGGGGGGCGACCTTAGTACCTCTTTTGCAATCTACACTTGCAAACAGAGTATCTACATTTGAACACTCTTTAGCATATATACGAGAAAAACGTAGAGAACTGGAGTTGTATGGATATGCAAAATGAAGGGCGTTATGAAACAAAAATCGTTGATACGAATGAAACGCTCCCTTTTGTATTAAAGTTAATCATTGGAAATGAGGGGAAAGGAGATTATATTTTATTAAATCGTCTTTGTACATCTACTACAGCATTAGTTCAATGTATTTATAAAGTACAAGAATTAAAACCAATAAGATTGCAGTACAATTATGAAATCCCAATGAATATTACTTTTATATGGAATAAAGTATATGAGGGACAGAAAAATATAAAAGAGGCTCAATATGAAATAAATGAAAAAAAACAAAGAGTATTAATATATGAACACGGGAAAACAGAATTCTTTTATCCATGGCGCTGTGGTCTATACCATTTTGAAGTGCGTATAGAAGATACAACGTATTATGGCGCATTTCAAATCGTACCGAAAAACTTTTTTGATGATCAATTTGAAATGATTCAAGACTATGTGAAGTCAATTTTAAATGAGTTGATTTTGGATAGAGGTTACTATAAAAAAACCTTCTCTGCACTTAGCGATATTGAGGATTCTTCTTATTTAGTGTTACTTAGAAAGTTACCGCAAAAAATGAAAATGATAAAGCAAATCTTTAAGAAAATAGAATCAAGCTCAAAATTTATAAATGAATATAAATGGGAAGGAAAAGAGCGAAAGCCAACAAGAAAAGGAACTATAGTGGCAGAACGAAAACCTTATGCCAAACATTATAATCGTAAGTTTATGGAACAAAAAAATAGTAAGGAAAATGCATTTCTTAAATATAAAGCGATGCAATTTTATCATTATTTAATTGAAGCTAAAAGTTTTTTACGTCAAACAATTGAAATATTAGAAAGAGAAAAAAAGAAAAAATCAGAAGAGTTTCAAGCTGTAAAAACGATTATACAAACAATTGAGCGTAATGGATCAGTAACCGATAGAGAGAAGCAAAAATATAAAAATATACATTTACTAAAAGAAGCCGATTTACGAAAGAGCTCAATGAAAATACAAGAATATAAAATATTGGCGCATATTGTGCATGAAAATGTACAATACTTTCAAATGTTAATGCACTCTTCATTTTGGAGGGAAGTTACTGAAACAAGTAACATGAACTTATATGATTTACCGATACCACATCAACAATTACTACATCATTTAGAAGTACTCCCGCAATATACGGATCAATCTCCATCATTATTATTTGTTTATAAGCCAACGTTTTTAGTGTATGAATATTACGCTTTTTTTATCGTTATTTCACTTTTAGAGCAAATTGGTTTTGAGGCTAGAAACTCCATCCGTGAACAAATACAAGAACATTTTTATGTAGATGGATTACAAGATGGAACGACAGTAGTTTTAGAACGAGATGATATAAAGGTGCATGTCGCATTTAATGACTTAATTGAAACACATCCTCTTATTGCATTAAGTAAAGGTAGTAATTTTTACAATGGTGAGGATACGAAGAAGCCAGATATTCGCTTAGACTGTTATGTAAAAGAAGAGGGGAAATACGTATATAAATCTTCTATTATTATTGAAGTGAAGTATAGTCCAATGTACAATATTTTTCAGCACGTCGGAAATACGAAAGCAACTGAGCAAATGTATAAGTACTGGTCTATAAAGTATGTAGAAGAACAGGATGGAAAGCGAGTCTATTATCGAAGGTCAATTTATGAAGTCATTTGTGTATATCCAGGAAGCCATATGCATAGTAAAAAAATTGAGTCTGGATGCGGTGTTTTCTTGCAGTTATATCCATATAAGACGAAACAAGGGGAAGAGAAATTAGCTGGAAAACATGGGATGGTACAAATTTTTGAAAAATGGCTAAAAAGCATTAAGAAGTAAAAGAAATCCTTTTTCATAAAGGATTTCTTTAGATTAAGAAGAATTATATGCTGTATGGAAAGAAACGTAGTGTAATTTAGATTTGAAAAGTGCTACAAATGTGTTATTAAAAGGAATGTGAGCGCGGGATAAAAGTCGATTAAATTGGAATCTAATTCATTTTGCAGAATATAATAAGTCATAAATATTTTTAGTTGCATACGAAGATTTGTTCTTATATGATAGATAGTGAAAGCGTTATCAAAAAAACAGAGCGGCGATGGGAAAGGCGGTTAAATATGTTCCAGCGTGTTCAAACAAAGGAAGAACATTTTGGGTTCGAGCAACTATGGGGAGATTTTTGTGAAGAAAGAAACTTAATGTTCGTAGAACGTAATTTAAATCCATCACGATTTTTATTAATAGAAGATGAACATCCTATTGGTACAGTAGAATGTATTAAGTATACGGTACCTGAACAATCGAATTCTGAGTTTTTCTATCCGTTTTCTAAAAATGATTTAGTAAAAGATTTGAAGAATGTATATGAAATAGGCAAGTTAAGTATTTCGAAAACGTCTCGTGGAAGAGGACATTTCAAAAGGCTAACAGCTATTTTATTTATACATGCGTTAGAAACAAAAGCTGAATGGTACATTGCAGCAGTAACAAAAAGAATGTATATGTATTTACTTACACTTGGTTTTCCAATTGAACCAATAGATAATCCTTTTCAGTTTCATGATACTTTACAAGGTGTACCAGTAAGAATTCATGCTCGAAAAGGGGTTACGCATTTGTATTCTTTAAAAGAATTTCGTGATGTGATTCAAGGGAATGCTCATGCACAGGCATTAATTACAGAATACAGTAAAAATATTATGTTAACGAAATAAAGCGAAGTGAATATGTATAATAAAGAGAATAATATTTGTATAGGATATAACTCTTCATTAAAAAAGACCCTTATTATTTTAATAAGGGTCTAAAAATTATAATCCAAATATACTAAAAATCATTTTGCGGCGCTTCGGTTTCTTTTCTCGTTCATATGTTGGTTTTGAATCCGGAGTAATATAAATGGGTTCTTCTTTCGTTAGGGCAGCTTCTAACTTTTGAATTCGCTCTAACATTTCCTCCATTTCACGACGGTGTTGTAAAAGTTGGTACGTGACGACATCATTTGCCTTATCTTGCATTTGTTCTTCCATTCGATCAAGTCTTCTCGTAATAGTGTTTAATTGATTAGCTAATTGCTCAAAATCATTCGATGATATGTTTTGAACAATTGTATTAACTTGAGTTTTTAATTCCTCAACTTCATTTGAGGAAGCCTTTTGAGTAGATTGAGAATTTTGAGATTGCTCTATTTGAAATCGATGGTGTTCTAACATTTGATCGACATCCTCTTGTGTGAAAATAAAGTGGCCATATTTGTTTTTCTCTATCGTAAGATTTAATTGTTGCGCGATCCGGACAACAGCCTTTGGGCTAACACCTAATTTCTTTGCGATAAATGGTGTTTTATATTCCAAAATAATCCCTCCTATATATATCCTGTTGAATGATTTCGAGCTATGAAGTAAGTTCCCTTCTAGTGCGACAAAAGAAGTGTGGAATCGGCAAAGAAAGTGTTTTTTCACGAAATTGAGTTGAGGAGAATAGTTCTTTTAAATAAAAATGTCTTATCGTAACATTTAGAATAATTTGACGAGTGTAAATGAATTAGATTATCATAATGATAAATATCTTTTTTATGTATGCATATAATATATAAAAAGGTGGTTGCTAATGTAGAATTTTGTTAGAGTATTAGAAATGCTTACTTCACTTGAATAAAATTAAGTAGGAGGTGGCTTCCTTGCTTACAAAGTAAGTAAGGAAAAGTATTTGGACATATATAGTATAAGTATAGTGATTGTTTTAATTGCCTTAACGGCATTTTTCGTTGCAGCAGAATTTGCAATTGTTAAAGTGAGAAGTTCACGAATTGACTATTTAATTGCAGAAGGAAATAATCGTGCAACATCGGTCAAAACAGTCATTACAAACTTAGACGAATATTTATCTGCTTGTCAGTTAGGAATTACTGTTACAGCTTTAGGAATTGGGTGGTTTGGTAAACCTGCGTTAAAGCAAATGTTTGATACGCTTTTTGCAAATTGGAATATCTCTACTCAACTAGCAGACATTTTTGCTGTAACTTTAGTATTTTTGTTAATTACTTTTTTACATGTTGTAATAGGGGAATTGGCCCCAAAAACATTTGCAATTCAAAAATCTGAACAAGTGAGTTTGCTTGTTTCTAAGCCGTTAATTTTCTTTTATCGTATTGCATTCCCATTCATTTGGCTATTAAATGGTTCAGCTCGAATCATTACGAAGCTGCTAGGGCTGAAACCGCCGAAGGGGCATGATGAGGTTCATTCAGAAGAAGAATTACGGTTGTTAGTTTCAGAAAGTTATAAAAATGGTGAGATTAATCAATCTGAATATAAATATGTAAATAAAATTTTTGAATTTGATGATCGGATTGCAAAAGAAATAATGGTACCTCGAACTGAAATGAATATTATAAGTAAAGAAATGCCTGCTGAAGAAGCTTTGCAAAAAATGTCTCGCGAAAAATATACAAGGTATCCAGTTGTTGATGGCGACAAAGACCACGTAATAGGTTTTGTGAATTTTAAAGATATTTTTACTGAGTTTGTACAACATAAAGCTGTTAATAAGAAGACAGTAGAGCAATATGTGAGACCAATTATTTTAGTTATCGATTCTATTCCAATTCATGATTTGTTTTTAAAAATGCAAAAAGAAAGAACACATATTGCTATATTGATAGATGAATATGGTGGGACATCTGGACTTGTTACTGTTGAAGATATTTTGGAAGAAATTGTTGGAGATATTCAGGATGAGTTTGATACGGATGAGCAGCCAGAAATTCAAAAGGTTAGTGAAACGAAGACGATACTAGAGGGAAAAGTACTTGTTAGTGAAGTGAATACGTTATTTGGTTTAGGGATTGATGATGATGGTGTTGATACAATCGGTGGTTGGATTTTAACGAAGAATATAGAGATTGCTGAAGAGGATTCCATTGAAATTGAAAATTATAAGTTTTGTGTGAAAGAATTAGATGGACATTATATAAAAAGATTAGAAGTTACAAAGATAGTAGAATCGATTGTTATTTTAGAAGATGAAAAACAAATTTCGTTACAAGAGCAAATTAGCTCGTAAACTCTGCTATATAGCAGAGTTTTTTTGAGCATAATGTTTTTTGAGGGATAGGGGCTATGATACAATGACATAAGTTGAACCTTTCACTAGGTGAAGTATTGTTGTATACATATATTTGGAAGGAGAAGAAGTATGAAAAAGCATTTATATATAAACGGAAGTTGGAAATCTGTAAACACGTATAAACCATTATACGCACCATATTCTGAAGAAACATTAGCGGAAATTGCACAAGGAACGGAAGAAGATGTAAAAGAGGCTGTTACTGCTGCAAAAAATGCAATGATAAAAATGAATAAATTATCTGCATATGATCGTGCGACTATTTTAGAGAAAGTTGCACAAAAAATGGATGAAAGAAGAGAAGAATTTGCAGAGATTATTGCAAAAGAAGCTGCAAAACCAATACGTGCTGCAAGGGGAGAAGTAGATCGTACTGTTCAAACGTACAAATTTGCAGCTGAAGAAGCGAAGCGTATATATGGTGAGACATTGCCATTAGACGCCGCACCTGGTGCAGATGGGCGTATTGCATATACAATCCGAAAGCCGATTGGGGTTATAGGGGCTATTACACCATTTAATTTCCCATTAAATTTAGTAGCGCATAAAGTTGGACCAGCAATCGCTGCCGGAAATACAGTTGTATTAAAGCCAGCTGATCAAACGCCATTATCATCTTATGCATTAGTTGAGTTATTTGAAGAGGCAG
Source organism: Bacillus cereus group sp. Bce041 (assembly GCF_052646455.1). NCBI lineage: Bacteria > Bacillati > Bacillota > Bacilli > Caryophanales > Bacillaceae > Bacillus > Bacillus cereus group sp. Bce041. The sequence continues at coordinate 252,038 of NZ_JBQXON010000003.1, read as the reverse complement.
GATTGCCAAATGGAGCTTTAAATATCATTTCTGGCCCTGGCCCCACGGTTGGTGAGGCAATCGTCAAAAATGATTACGTTGCTTCTATTACTTTTACCGGAAGTCCAAAAGTTGGAATCGGAATAAAACAAAAGGCTGGGCTAAAACGAGTTACGTTAGAACTAGGCTCAAATGCTGCTGTTATTATTGATGAAGATGTAGAGTTAACAGATGAAATAATTGAACGTGTAAAATGGGGAGCATTTGTTAATAATGGGCAAGTTTGTATTTCAGTACAACGTGTTTTTGTACATGAAACGAAAATACATGAATTTCTCTCAAAGCTAAAGAAAGCGATGGAATCAGTTGTTGTTGGTGATCCATTGCTTGAGGAAACGGATGTATCAGCTTTAATTTCAAAAAAAGATGTAGAGCGAATTGATATGTGGGTTCAAGAAGCAATTAAGGAAGGAGCAACTGTTTTATGTGGTGGTAAGAAGCAGGATGCAAGAATTTTTGAACCGACTGTATTAACAAATGTTCCAGATCATGTATCTGTGCAGTGCCAAGAAGTATTCGGTCCACTCATGACAGTAAATACATTTAAAGAATTTGATGAAGCGATTGAGCAAGTAAATAATTCGCGTTACGGCTTACAGGCAGGAGTATTTACAAATAATTTATTTAAAGCAATGCGTGCAATTGATGAGCTAGAGGTTGGTGGTGTCATGATTAATGATATTCCAACGTTCAGAGTAGATCATATGCCTTATGGTGGTGTGAAAGAAAGTGGCACGGGACGCGAAGGAATTAAATATGCAATAGAAGAAATGACAGAAATGAAATTAGTATGTATTAAAAAATAAAGTGGAAAAACTTAAAACTTGCACTAAAAAACGAGTAGGAAATGTTTACGATTCCATACTCGTTTTTTACGCTTCTAGTAACTATTTAATTAAGTGTAACTTTTACTTCATTTCTTGTTTGAAAATAGTATCTTCTACATAAATTTGTTCTTTATCTATAGCAGTAGCATGAGTTAATACTAAACCGATTGGTGTTTTTGTATCTTTATTTTGAACAATTGTAAAAGGAACATTTTTTTCGTTTGCTAATTTAATGTATTTTGATAAATGTGGGTAAGCAATGCCACCATTTAGGAGGAGTTGTAATGATTGAGAAGAGCGCATGCTACCCGCCACTTCAGAGTATACATTACTTTGCATTACTTGACCGATTGTTAAAGCGATTTCCACACGCTCACGTAATGTAGTTAAATACATATTACGTTCTTCTGGTTTGTTTTGCTTTTGGCCGTAAATGCCTTCTTGGAGATAATCTTCCACATTTTTATTTACCATATTTTTCACACCTTTCATTTTCTATTGTACGCAAGAATTAAAAATGATGCAAAAAAAAGTCGTTTTGACTACGGAAATAATGAAAATATGTGAAGGAAAAAGGGGATTTGTATACAATTAGTTAAATAAGAAAGAAAAAATAATTTTATCAACAGAAATTAACAAAATGTGACAAAAATCTATTAACGAATCGTATTTTTTGTGTTAATATTCAAAATATAAAGGGTATTCGTCGTATGGAAATGGAGGGAATGGAGGTTTTTCCAATCGATAAGGATATTAAAGAAATATTTTGTTCACACTTGAAAAACAATAGGCACCAATTCGTAGAGAACTGGAAAAACAAAATGATAATTTCCGAAAAAGATCCATTTAAACTAGAAGTAGTTCAAAATGGAGAGGATTTACTAGAGTTAATTATCGAACTTACTATGGAAGATAAAGATATAAATTATCTTCAACCGTTATGTGAGAAAATTGCTATTGAACGTGCTGGAGCAGATGCGAATATTGGAGATTTTGTTTATAACGCAAACGTGGGAAGAAATGAACTTTTCGAAGCGATGTGTGAATTAGATGTTAGCGCTCGTGAATTGAAACCAATTATGGCAAAAATACATACTTGTTTTGACAAATTAATTTATTATACCGTTTTAAAATACTCGGAAATTATATCGAAGAATTTAGAGGAAAAACAGCAATATATTAACGAAACACATAAAGAAAGGCTGACGATTTTAGGGCAAATGTCAGCTAGTTTTGTACATGAATTTCGTAATCCGCTTACTTCCATTATGGGGTTTGTTAAATTATTAAAGGCGGATCATCCGAGTTTATCGTATTTAGATATTATTTCGCATGAATTAGATCAATTAAATTTTCGTATTTCGCAATTTTTACTCGTATCGAAAAAAGAAATGTGGAATGAATCGGAACGGTTTTGGCTTAATGACTTGTTTCAAGACATTATACAATTCTTATATCCGAGTTTGGTCAATGCGAATGTTTTGATTGAAAAGAATTTACCGTATCCAATTCCGCTTGTTGGTTATCGGAGTGAAGTGAGACAAGTATTTTTAAACATATTAATGAATTCAATTGATGCTCTTGAATCAATGAAAGAAGAACGAAAAATTATCATTGATGTATTTGAAGAAGATCAAGCTATTCGAATTGTGATAAAAAATAATGGACCAATGATTCCAGCTGAAAATGTAGAAACGATTTTTGAACCATTTGTAACTACTAAAAAGTTAGGAACTGGTATTGGATTATTTGTATGTAAACAAATTGTGGAAAAACATAATGGATCCATTATGTGTCGATCAGATAACGATTGGACAGAATTTCAAATTGCATTTCAAAAATAAACAGTCTACACCAAATGAATGGTGTAGACTGTTTTAATTTGTGAGTATAACGGCTTCTAATTTAGGATCTTTAGTTGAATAACCTACTATTGAAATTGTATAAATAACATTTGGTTCAACATTGAATTTTGGTATAGTCAATAAAACGTTTTTATTATCTGCGAGTGAAATTTCAATATCTGCTGTACCAGGGCTAACTTGCAAAAAATCTGTTATTTGTTTAAAGAGTACATTTTCAAATAAATGATCCCCATCTTTTAAATCTACGTTTACAACAGGGGTATCTGGAGAGAAATGTGCAAACCGTATTTTGGCTTGACCAGCTGGTAAATGTGTATTATCAAGTATAGGCTGTAATTGTAGGTGATTATCACTATTTATTGCAGCAAGAGTATAAGTATGATTTCCCATTATTGGTACCAACGCTGAAAAGATTGGAGTTTCATTTCCGACAGGAACAATATCTATACGGTATTTACCTTGCACTAATGATAAATAAGGGCTGAATTGCTTAAATGAAATATTTTTAATAACCTTTTGTCCGTTTACTAAAATGTCAACCGCTGGTGTATTTGGATCGGCATGAAAAATTCTTATATGTGACGGTAAAGCAGCTTTTTGTGAGTCTCTTGTTTCATACGCCTGTACAAGTTTTGATAGTGCATCGTAATATTTCATATATAATTCTATATATTTTTTAGGATTACGAAACTGATAGTAACGTGCGAGTTGTTCGTATTGTGTAACTTCTTGTCCATATTTTTCGATTTCAGATTGAGACATGAACATTCCTCCTTTGTCATCATTAAAACTATATGCGAAGCAAGAAAGCGGTTATGCAAAAAAAATGATTTTATAAAGGGAAAATTAAAAATTGACAACAAATATGTTTTCATAAAGAGGTGCTGGTGCTTACGAGAATTTCGCAGAGTAAAGCAGTACATATGACTGTACGAAAGTAAAATAAATGCCAAATTGAAAGTGCATTTCAATTAACATATTGAATACATGTCCAAAAATCGCTAGAAAACTAGGGATTTTTTTAATTATAGGCAAATACACATACAAAGTGATAATTGTCCTACATAAATTATAAAGGAAAGATACTTTGAATCTGAGGAAAGGAGTGCCACTTCGGGATAGGGATATCCCGATAGTAATTGTGAATGAAGTTATGAAAAGGTTTTGTGTTATAGGCTGTAGGATGAATTTGTAAACTTCATTTTTCTATTTATTTTAGCAATTGACAGTATTAACCCATAAGAGAGCGTCATGACGAACTGATTAGTGTGGTTAATCGGTTCTTTTTTTATAGTTTAAAACTGAAAAGTTTACATAATGAATAGGAATCTGAATTGATTAGTAAGGTGGGTGTCGAAATTTGTTTTAAAATATGCAATTTAAAGTAGGATAATAGGAAGGAGTTTAACGGGAGTTCCGTCGAAGTGTACAGAATGTCGGCATTTAAGGACAGTTGGCATTATGCTATAAAAACATTTGGTGATGTAGTCATTTCATATAAAAAGGAGGGTTATTTGGGCGTATAGAAAAGGGTTGGTCTTCGGTTTTTTAGTTCTGAATTTTCTGTTTTATAAAAATTTTTAAGCACTCATTTGTATATTTTATAATAGTTTTTTGATAAATTCACTGCTTTTGCAGAGGATTCTTTTTTATGAAAGAAACGTCAATTTTCTTCATATATATATACAAATTGGAGAAATGGGGGAGCGCTATGCGCGATTACTTAATTAAACCACTTGTTGGTCAGCCGTATCCAATGATTTCACATGGAAAAGGTGTTTATTTGTATGATCAAAATGGCAATAAATATTTTGATGGTTCGTCAGGAGCAATTACGGCAGGTATTGGGCATGGCGTAAAGGAGATTGCAGACGTTATTAAAAAGCAAGCTGAGGAGATTGCTTTCGTTTATAGATCACAGTTTACGAGTGAACCAGCTGAAAAATTAGCGAAGAAGTTAAGTGATTTAAGTGTAGGAGATTTGAACTGGAGTTTTTTTGTAAATAGTGGCACGGAAGCGAATGAAACAGCTATGAAAATTGCAATTCAGCATTTTCAAGAGCGAGGTATTCAAGGGAAACATAAAATTTTATCAAGATGGATGAGTTATCACGGTATTACGATGGGTGCTTTATCGATGTCTGGGCATCCACTACGTAGACAACGTTTCGTATCTATTTTGGAAGATTATCCGACTATACCAGCTCCATATTGTTTCAGATGTCCTGTTCAAAAGGTATATCCAACTTGTCAGCTGGCATGTGCGACTGAACTAGAAAGATCAATTGAAAGAATTGGTGCAGAGCATATTGCTGCTTTTATTGCTGAGCCGATTATCGGAGCAGCTGGAGGCGCGGTTGTTCCGCCGAAAGACTATTATAAAGTCATTAAAGAGATTTGCGACCATTACGATATTTTATTTATTGCGGATGAAGTAATGACTGGGCTCGGTCGTACTGGAGCATGGTTTGCGATGGAGCATTGGGGCGTAGAGCCGGATATTATGACACTTGGTAAAGGGTTAGGAGCGGGATATACACCGATGGCAGCGACAGTTGTAAGTGATCGTGTTATGGAACCAATATTACGTGGATCACGTTCAGTAATGAGCGGTCATACGTTAAGTGCAAATCCATTGTCTGCAGCAACGGCTTTAGCTGTTATTGAATATATGGAGAAACATAATCTTCCTGAAAAAACAGCAGAAAAGGGAGAGTATTTAATAAAAGGCTTACAGAAAGTTCAGCAACAATCGACAATCATTGCTGATGTGCGCGGAAAAGGGTTGCTAATCGGGGTAGAATTGCAACCGTTTACAAAAGCGTCAGAGCTTATTTCAGTTGCAGCTAAAAATGGTCTGCTGTTATACCAAGCAGTTTCAGGGCAAGCAGGAAAAGAAGATAGTGCACTGCTTGTAGCACCGCCAATGACAACTACATATTCCGAGTTAGATGAATTACTTTCAATTTTCTCTAAAAGTGTGGAAGAGATGATGCAAAAAGGAGGGCATAGTATCGCATGACAACTATTACAAATACATTCGGTAAATTAAAAGAAATTGAGGAAGTAATTTCTTTGTTCCATGATGATATGACATTGATGTTTGGGGGATTTGGAGGGATTGGATCCCCTCCATCTTTAATACAGGCAATTTTAGAAAAAGGCGTTACAAATTTAAATTTAATTGGAAATGACACTGGATTTCCTGATGTAGGTATCGGTCGTCTTGTTACAAATGAAAGAGTTAAATCAATAATTACTTCTCACATTGGCTCCAATCCAAATGCAGGAAGGCAACTAAACGAGGGAAGGTTACAAATTGAGTTTTCTCCGCAGGGAACATTAGCAGAGCGTATTCGCGCTGGTGGCGTTGGTCTTGGTGGTGTTTTAGTTGATGTTGGTGTTGATACGATTGTGGAAGAGGGAAAACGAACAGTTGAAATGAATGGTAAGACCTACTTAGTTGAAACAGCATTAACTGCTGAAGTTTCAATTGTATATGCGAAAAAGGCAGATCCGTTTGGTAACCTTGTATTTGACAAAAGTGCACGAAATATGAATCCCCATGTAGCTATGGCTGGGGATATAACAATTGTAGAAGCAGAAGAAATAGTCCCGCTTGGAAGTTTAGATCCAGAGGAAATTGTCGTTCCAGGTGTTTTCGTAAATTATATTGTACCGTCGGAAGGAGTGAACTGGAAATGGGTATGGGCGTAGAAGTGAGGGATAAGATTGCTAGGCGTGCGGCGAAAGAAATACAAAATGGTATGATTGTAAATTTAGGTATTGGCATACCATCGCTTGTACCAAATCATTTGCCTGAAGATATAAATGTTATGTTTCATGCGGAAAATGGAATCGTCGGCATGGGACCAACGCCAAGTAAAGGGAATGAAGATGAAAATTTGTGTAATGCAGCAGGTTTACCAACTTCTCTTATAACAGGAGCGAGTTATTTCGATAGCTGCACAGCGTTTGGGATGATTCGAAAAGGTTTGCTAGACATAACGATTCTTGGTTCATTACAAGTAAGTGAAAATGGTGATTTAGCAAACTGGATTGTACCTGGAAAACGTGTTCCAGGTATTGGTGGAGCAATGGATTTAGCACAAAAAGCGAAGCGGGTCGTTGTTGTGATGAATCATGTTGATAAGTACGGAAATGCAAAAATTGTTTCAGAGTGTACATTGCCATTAACTTCAAAGAAATGTGTAGATTTAATTATTACTGATATGGCAGTCATGGAGGTAACTCCGAGTGGACTTATATTACAAGAATTAATGAGCCCATACACAGTAGAAGATGTAAAACGACATACAGAAGCTGATTTTCAAATTAGTTCTAACTTACTAGTAATTGAATGAAGGGAGATGTAATATATGGAGCAATTAAAAAAGCAAGTTTGTGATTATATTGAGAGCCATGAAGAGGAAAGTGTGAAATTTTTAAAACGATTAATTCAAGAAAAGAGCGTATCTGGTGATGAAAGCGGTGCGCAGGCAATTGTGATTGAAAAATTACGTGAATTAGGTTTAGAGCTCGATATATGGGAGCCTTCTTTTTCTAAAATGAAAGATCATCCTTATTTTGTATCACCCCGTACAAGTTTTTCAGATAGCCCAAATATTGTAGCAACTTTAAAAGGAAGTGGCGACGGGAAATCTATGATATTGAATGGGCATATTGATGTAGTTCCAGAAGGGGATGTGAATCAGTGGGAACATCATCCTTATAGCGGTGAGAAAATCGGAAATCGTATATATGGCCGTGGAACGACGGATATGAAGGGCGGAAATGTCGCACTTATGCTTGCGATGGAAGCGATTATTGAATCTAACATTGAATTAAAAGGAGACATCTATTTTCAAAGTGTAATAGAAGAGGAAAGTGGCGGAGCAGGGACATTAGCAACTATATTACGAGGATATAAGGCAGATGGTGTCATTATTCCGGAGCCTACTAATATGAAGTTTTTCCCGAAACAACAAGGTTCCATGTGGTTTCGTCTACGTGTAAAAGGGAAAGCTGCACACGGTGGAACGCGCTATGAAGGGGTTAGTGCAATTGAAAAAAGTATGTTTGTTATAGAACATGTAAGAAAGCTAGAGGAGAAAAGAAATAGTCGAATTACAGATCCGTTATTTAAAGAAATTCCGATTCCAATTCCAATTAACATTGGGAAAATTGAAGGAGGGAGTTGGCCAAGTTCTGTTCCCGATGAATTAATTTTAGAAGGAAGATGCGGTGTTGCGCCGAATGAGACTATAGAGGCGGCAAAAGAAGAGTTTGAGAATTGGATTGCTGAATTAAATGATGTGGACAATTGGTTTGTTGAAAATCCAGTAGAAGTAGAATGGTTTGGAGCGAGATGGGTTCCTGGTGAACTAGAAGAGAATCATGAACTCATTACGACACTTCATCACAACTTTGTTGAAATCGAAGGGAACGAACCAATTATTGAAGCATCTCCGTGGGGGACTGATGGAGGTTTATTTACACAAATTGCAAACGTACCAACAATAGTATTTGGTCCAGGAGAGACGAAAGTAGCACACTATCCAAACGAATATATAGAAGTTGATAAAATGATAGCTGCCGCAAAAATTATTGCATGTACATTACTAGATTGGTGTGAGGTGAAAAAATGAAATACTATGAATCTTTTAGAGAACAGACGAATTGTTATACAGTAGAAGGTGTTTTAGATTATTTTAATAAGCGTATTCGGGTAGATCACTATACAGGAAATGTTGAAAGTATTATACAGACAATTGACGAACTAGCAGAGAAACATTCTTTCACTAAATGTATTATTAAAGGAAAGGGAGAGCATGTTTCAACATGGCTCTCTTTCGGTTTTTTGTTGGAAGCAACGATACCTCATTATTTTCAAGGACACGATGCATACTTTTTTGTGAAATATAATAATGATGAAAGACGAAATAGTATGCATTGGATTGAGGAAGATACTATATTAAGCGGTGTAAAAGGAAAAGAAATAAAAGAAAAAGTAGTTCCAGAGAAATTTTTGCTGAGAAAAGCGACTGAAGAAGATGCAGAAGAATTAGCAACTGTATTCGGAAAAGTATTTGAAGTGTATCCGACACCTTTAAATGAAGCGAGTTATGTATTACAGACGATGAAAGAAGACGATACAATTTACTACGTGTATGAATTTGAGGGGGAAATTATTAGTACAGCATCTGCAGAAATGAACATAAAGGAAGGGAATGCAGAATTAACGAATTGTGCTACTTTACCTGAATACCGTAAACATGGATTTATGAAAAGTTTACTAATTAAATTAGAGGAAGAACTTCAAGAAAGATCTATTTTCTGCTCCTATACAATTGCTCGATCGCTTTCTTTCGGAATGAATGCTGCCTTTCATCAATTAGGCTATACGTATACAGGAAGACTGGCGAATAATTGCTACATTTTCGATAAGTTGGAAGATATGAATATATGGGTGAAAGATCTATCTAGCTATTCGAAAGCAGTAAAACTTCCGCCTCAAAATTTGGCTGTAAAGCAAAACAGTTAGGTGGAGCTGGGTGTTTGAAAAAGCCGTACTAATTAGAGTTTCGAGTTATCTAATGAAAATATAAAATTGATTAAAATTATAGAACGGAATCGTCATGCTTACAATCGCACATAGGTGTGCCGAAAATTCGGCATGTAATTGCTGGATTTTCGGCAAGAGGGGGGATGACATTGCTAGCAGTTTCGACACAAGAAGTCATTGAAGCGATTTTGGGCAGTATTGATGAGGCTATACACGCTGTAGATGAAAATGGAATTACAATATTTTATAATTCTGTAGCTGCAAAACACGATGGATCGAAGATTGAAAAAGTGTTAGGGAAACATCTGTTAGAAGCGTTCCCGTCTTTATCAAGGGAAACGAGTACATTGATGAAAGTACTAGATACAAAAAAACCTATCGTACATCAGGTACAACATTATCAAAATTTAAATGGTGAAGATGTTTGTACAGTAAATACGACGTTACCTATTTTTATAGATGGGAATATTGCTGGGGCTGTTGAAATTGCAAAGGATTACTCTACAATTCAAAAGCTTACTGACACAATTGTTGACTTACAGTCGAAAATAAAGCGATCATCTAGAAAAAAAGTGATTAAAAAGCACGCTGCATTTGAGACGATAGTGACAAATGATACACGGTTTAAACAGACGAAAGAGTTAGCACAAAAAGTAGCACCAACAGACGCGAATGTTTTAATATATGGTGAAACAGGAACAGGAAAAGAACTGTTCGTACAAGCAATTCATGAAGCTTCTAAAAGAAAAAACAAGCCATTTATTGCACAAAACTGTGCAGCTTTACCAGAGTCGCTATTAGAAAGTTTATTGTTTGGAACGACAAAAGGAAGCTATACGGGAGCGATTGAAAGAGCTGGGCTATTTGAACTTGTTGATGGTGGTACATTATTTTTAGATGAACTGAATTCAATGCCTCTTGATTTGCAGGCAAAAATGTTACGAGTGTTAGAAGATGGAGTCATTAGAAGAATTGGTGATAATAAGACGAGAAAAGTAGATGTTCGTGTTATTACCGCGATGAACCAGCCTCCAGAAATATGTTTACGAGAGAATAAAATTCGCACTGATTTATATTATCGCTTAAACGTATTTTCATTATATATCCCACCGCTTCGTGAAAGAACTGAGGATGTACTATTATTAGCATCTTATTTTTTGAAAGAATATAATAAAAGTTATAAAAAAGGTGTACTTCAAATTGATGAGGAAGCGAAAGATAGACTGCAAGCTTATCAGTGGCCTGGAAATGTACGGGAGTTAAAACATACGATTGAACATGCTGTTATTATTGCAGAAGGGAATACATTAACAGCCAATTGTTTACCACGTACATTTCGGAAAGAGAAGTTTTCGAAGAAGAAGGGTATAATGCCACTTAGAGAAGCACTTCATCAAACAGAAAAAGAATTAATAGATCAAGCGTTGATTGAAACGGAAGGGAATATATTACAAGCCGCAAAAATGTTGGGTATCCCTCGTCAAACGCTTCAATATAAACTGAGCAAGTACGACAAAACCGCCGAATAATCGGCGGTTTTTGTGTGTTTGCACCAATAAAAGAGCGTTTACATATATAAAAAGTAATGAATATGATGTTAAGTATTGATTTCATACAACGCTTAAAAATATTTTTTCGCTTATGTAATAGGGTTCTCCGCACATTTACTTATCAACAATGTAAAGTTGGCATAACTATTGCTTATATAAAGGATGAGCGTATAAAAAGGGGGAATAGCAATGTTACATGATGTATACAAACCAAATCGTCACTGGAAGGATATCGAATTATGGAAAGATGTTACTGAAGAGCAATGGAATGATTGGGTTTGGCAATTAACGAATACGATCAAAACGTTAGATGACTTAAGAAAAGTAATTAACTTAACACCTGAAGAAGAAGAGGGCGTTAAAATTTCAACGAAAACGATCCCGTTAAACATTACACCGTACTATGCTTGGCTAATGAATCCTGATGATCCACGCTGTCCGATTCGGATGCAATCAGTACCGATTTCGGAAGAGTTATATAAAACAAAATATGATTTAGAAGACCCACTTCACGAAGACGAAGATTCACCAGTTCCAGGGCTAACACATCGTTATCCGGACCGTGTACTATTCTTAGTAACAAATCAATGTTCTATGTATTGTCGTTACTGTACACGTCGTCGTTTTAGTGGACAAATTGGAATGGGTGTACCGAAGAAACAATTAGATGATGCAATTGCTTATATTCGTGAAACGCCACAAGTACGAGATGTATTAATCTCCGGTGGTGACGGACTTCTAATTAACGATAAAATTTTAGAATATGTATTAAAAAATTTACGAGAGATTCCGCATGTTGAGATTATTCGTATCGGAACGAGAGCACCAGTAGTATTCCCACAACGTATTACAGAAAACTTATGTAACATTATTAAAAAATACCATCCAGTATGGTTAAATACACATTTCAATACATCTATTGAAATTACTGAAGAATCGAAAAAGGCATGTGAAATGTTAGCGAATGCTGGTGTTCCAGTCGGAAACCAAGCAGTAATTTTAGCTGGTATTAACGACAGCGTTCCAATTATGAAAAAACTTATGCATGACTTAGTAAAAATCCGTGTACGTCCATACTACATTTATCAATGTGACTTATCTGAAGGTATCGGTCACTTCCGTGCACCAGTATCTAAAGGTCTTGAAATTATTGAAGGTTTACGTGGACACACATCTGGTTATGCTGTTCCGACATTCGTTGTTGATGCGCCAGGCGGAGGCGGTAAAATTGCACTTCAACCAAACTATTTAATCTCACAAAGTGCAGATAAAGTTGTACTTCGTAACTTTGAAGGTGTTATTACGACGTATCCAGAGCCAGAGAGCTATATTCCAGGAAGAGCGGAAGGATACTTTAAAGAGATTTATCCGAACTACGAAGAAAAACGTTCAGATGTTGGTATCGCAGGTCTTATGAGCGATAAGAAATTTAACCTCGTTCCAGACGACTTACAGCGTATGAACCGTCGTAAAGACTACGAAGATAATGATACTCATGCATCTTTAAAAGATAAACGTGATAAGCGCGATCAATTAAAAGATAAAAAATATCAAGCACAAATGGCTAAGTTAGAAGAAAACGACAAAAAAACTGAGGGTGATGCAGTATGAATTGTATGTGGTGTGACAGTACAGAAGCGAAAGAAAGCTTGAATACTGTATATTGGGAATTACCAGATGGTACGAAAGCCATTGAAATCCAAGAGACACCATGTATTTCTTGTTCCTCGTGCGGGATGGACTATCAATCAGACCATACAGTAAAAGAAATTGAAGATCAATTATTCTTAATTTACACGAAAGATTTACCAAAACAACTAACATATGAAGAATTAATGGGAAGACCGCGTCTATTAAAAAGAAATTATTTCGACTTTTAACCAGCTTTTATGCTGGTTTTTTTCTTTTTTGCCTTGTATAATGTACCCAAGTTAGAAAGGTAGGGAATAATTTTGAAAAAGACATTTTACCATTATATGATGAAGCATCGTGCAGCTTTATTTAGAAATGAAATTTCAGATTTAGCAGAGGCGATGTATGATGATTTAAGTTTTCCGAAGCAATCTGAAGACTATGATGAAATTAGTTCATACTTAGAGTTGAGCGGAATGCTAGAAAGTATGTCTATATTTGATGAAGCCTGGGATTTATATATACAAGATAGATAAAAACTATTTGAAAACATACAGAATACATTACTTTATTTAAAGTGAAGTATTCTGTATGTTTTTTTATTATGAAATTTGTTGATTTAAAGCTAGTCTAGTTACTAGCTTTTGTTTGAGTGTAATGTAAATTTTATAAGATTATAATTTTTATTGAAAAAATTTATGAATATAAGCTTCTGTGATAAGCGTTTTTATGTAGGTTGCATATACTGATATCAAAATCACGACGTCAAAAAAAGGAGAGATAGAGATGGCAAGAAAAAAACAACCTAAATACAACGTAGGGGACATAGTCGTGATTACGCTATATGGAACCGTTGGGAAAATCACAAATATGAAGGTTTTAGATGGAGTTTATGTATACGAAGTCAATAATCACGATGGATTTTACGTAGAGCAAACATTGCAGCACGTTACAGAGCAAGATATGAAAAAGGGCGATACGGAGTGGATTGAATTAAATTATAATTTCACGTTTGGTGATCTTGTGCAAGTAACTGGATATGATAAAGATGTTTTCCGTATTGTTGGTTTTCGTACAGAAGTATGGAGATATAAGAATGACGCATGGGAAGATACAATTTATGAATTGTCACGGATTACGGATGGTGAATGGTTAGAAGCGGATGAATCAGATTTAACGTTACTCGCCAATGCTCAAACGGCAAATGCAATTTTGAAGAAAATGAAACAAGATAAAGCCGGTATGAATAAATTAGATTTAGGAAAGTTAAAGTCAATTAACAACTCGAAAAAAGTGAGTGTTAAGACGAATCGTCAAGAAATCATTGATGGATTACTTGATATTTATAACGATTATCAATTATTGTTCGATACATTTAAAGATGAAGAATATAAAATTGTAATGGATGTTGTTCATAATTATTTAGTTAAATTGACAGAGAAAAAATAGTTAACTAGAAAGAGAGAATAAATTGAACAACAACATATGCAGTATAAGGTATGCCTACAACTATTAAAAAAATAAAAAGCCACTTTATAAGAGAGTCTGCCCATTGATCTTCATGCATGAACTCTTCTTTTGTTTGTCCTACTTCATATTGATTTTCCATTATTATTTCCCCCTTTGAATAGCTTGTACTACAATCGTATGCATCTCGTCCAAAGCTTATGACCTATAAAAAAATAAAATCTATTTTTCTAATCTCATATACATAATTTTGAGATTTTTTCATAAAACAGAAATAAAGGAGTGATGCTCATGAAGGAAATTGAAGTCGTGATTGATACGGAAGAGATTGCGGAGTTTTTTTATGAGCAACTAATTGAAAGAGGGTACGTCCCAAAACGAGAAGAAATTGAAGATCTCGCAGATATTACATTTGAGTATTTATTAGAGAAATGCATGATTGATGAAGTTTTTGATGAAGAGGATGAATGAAAGTAACGACGGGCATAACTCGTCGTTTTTTACTCTTTACAAACCTGTCACAAATATAGTCAATAATTATTGGTATAATGAAAAGGAAATTTTACTCAAGAGGTGAAGGAATGTTCAAAAAAATTATTGATTCTTTATTAGGAAAGAAAAAATATCGTTCGTATTCAAGTAGTGATTATCGTCGTAGAGGGCGCTCGTATTCAAGTAGCGATTATAAACGACGTTCATCTGGTTATGGACATCAACATTATAAAAGAAAACGTAAAAGCCGTAGCTTCTTTTCAAGTAGCTGATGAAATGGCGTCGTGTACTAGCATTATTTGATAGACCACTGCGAAAAAATACAATTGTTGCAGAGCGTTATAAAATTGAATCAGTAATTGGAATGGGCAGTTATGGGGTTACATATGTCGTTAATGATTTACAAATAAATAGATATAAAGTCTTAAAACAATTAAGACAAAGTAAACAAAGATATGAGTCTGGTAGAAAATCATTTGAACAAGAGAAAATGATTTTACAAACATTAAATCATCATGCAATTCCTAGTCTATATGATCATTTCCTATGGGAGAAAAAGAGCTTCTTTGTGATGGAGTACATGCCTGGTAAAAATTTTGAAGATTATATTTTCATAGATGGGTATGTATATACAGAACGTGAAGTTTTTGAGATTTTATATGAAATATTAGAAATTGTATCGGTGTTTCATAGTGAAGGCATTATTCATCGAGATTTACGCATTCCAAACATACTAATGAAAGAAAATCAAATTAGTATTATCGATTTTGGATTGGCTAAATGGAAAGGTGAAGATGATGAGCGAGCTACAACTTACGAAGGTGAACAAGCTTTGATGCGAGAAGTTCACTTTCGTAGCGACTTTTATGCGCTCGGTCATTTCTCATTATTTTTATTATATGCAGGATATGAATCTAATGAAAAACAGGAAAAACCATGGTACGAAGAATTAACTTTGGAACATTATAATCGTGAAATGCTTATGCGAATGTTACAAATAAAAACGCCGTACTATGAGAATGTACAAGATTTAAAACAAGATGTAGCTTCTGCTTTAGAAAGGATGGAGACTCCATGTTTCAAAAGTTTTTAGCAAGCGTTGGTATTGGAAGTGCAAAGGTAGATACTGTTCTTGAAAAAGATGAGTATATTGTTGGGGAAGAAATAGTTGGAAAGGTTCATATAACTGGAGGTTCAGTTAGCCAACAAATTGAAAGCATTTACTTAACATTATCGACGTCGTATGTACGAGAAGTGGATGATAAAAAAGTAACAGCAACATATGATTTAGAGCGAGTACGCTTAACAGAACCTTTTTCTGTAGAACCGAATGAAAAAGTTGAAATTCCATTTTCTTTTCCAATGCCAATTGAAGCACCACTTACACTTGGTATGAAAACGGTTTGGATTCATACAGGTCTTGATATTAAACATAGTATAGACCCAAGTGACCGCGACTACGTTCAAGTGTTACCTAATGCATTATTAAGTAGTGTTTTAGATAGTGTAAATGAATTAGGGTTTAAAGCACGTCATATAGAATGTGAAGAATTACCGCATCGATTACGTAAGCAAGTTCCATTCGCACAAGAATTTGAGTTTATTCCGGTTTCTGGAGAGCATTATGGGAAATTAGATGAATTAGAATTATTAATCTTGCCACGTGCATACGACCGACTAGAAATTATTATGGAAGTAGATAGAAAATCCCGTGGTTTAGCTGGATTATTCGCTGAGGCGCTTGATCTTGATGAGAAGGTGATTCGTTTTACCGTAACAAGAGAAGATATCCCTGAGATGAAGCAAAAAATTAATAATTATATTTTTTAATAAACTATGCATAAAAAAGAAATGGAGAGGAAAACTAAAACAACCGCTCCATTTTTTTGCATAGTGAGGTTATGTATGTGAAACGATATCGACATTTATACTTGCTAAGTTTTACGTTACTCATTTGTTTTGTCGTATTATCACTTTCGTATCATACCGCTTGTATTGAGAACTTTGACAATATAGTCGCACATTTTATTCAAAGCTTTCGAAACGATTATTTGACGACCTATTTTACTTGGGTGTCTTTTATCGGTTCCAAAAGAATATATTTTCCATTACTCATTATTCTTGTAATGTATTTTCTCGTTAGAAAAAAGTTGCTTAGTGCGTTACTTCTAACAATTAATTACTACGGATCTCGTTATTTAAACAGTATGCTTAAACTATGGTACGAACGAGCAAGACCTGATGTTACGCAGCTTGTTACTGCAACTGGATATAGTTTTCCGAGCGGTCATACGATGAATGCTACTGCTTTTTTAGGATTTATTGCATACGTCACAATTACTGAAGAGCGTATTTCGTTGCATAAAAAATTGTTAATTATTCTTATAGCAAGCTTTGTTGTATTATCTATTTCAGTTAGCCGAATATATCTTGGCGTGCACTATCCATCTGACATATTAGCAGGATGGGCAGCTGGCGGTAGCTGGCTCGTTTTATGTGTTATATTCCATAAAACGTTCATAAAAAAAGAACCTATGTCATAATAGGTTCTTTTTTCATTGGCTCAACATGAATGTGTGCATGGTAAATTCCAAATTTTTTGCGCAGCATAGCTTCGATGTTGTCGGTAATACAGTGACTTTCTCCAACATCCATGCGAGCATCTACTTCAATTGTAATATCAACGTACGTTTGATTCCCATACATACGTGCTCGAATATCTACAATGTTTTCCACACCGCCAATATGCTCAATAGCATCAGCGTATTCTTCCATTTTATCAGGATCAATTCCATCTGTTAGCATATGAGAAGATTCTACGAAAATCTCCCATGCAGTTTTACAAATAATAAAACCGACAATTAAAGCGGCAATAGGGTCTAAAATAGGCATTTGGAACTGAGAACCGACAATACCTACTACGGTACCAATACTTACGAGTGCATCTGATAAATTATCCTTTGCAGCGGCTTCTAATGATTTACTTTTTGTTCGTGCTGCAATTTTTTTCGTATACAAATACACGCAGTACATAACGATAGCAGAAAATAAAGCAACCCATGCAGCGAGTACATTAGGCGCTGCTTGTTTCGGATTTAAGAAAGATTGAATGGCACTAATAACAACTTCTAATCCGACTGTTGCCATAATGAAGGACGCAACAAGTGATGCAATTTGTTCGGCACGCGAATGCCCATACGGATGATCTGGGTCACGAGGTTTACGAGATATTTTTAGACCAATTAATATCGCTAAAGAAGCACCAATATCCGTTAAGTTATTTAAACCGTCAGCGCGTAATGCGCTAGAGAGGGTAATATAACTGATGATGATTTTCATAGAGGATAAAAATATGTAGGCCATAATGCTGACAATAGCACCTTTATCAGCTTCTTTATGAGAAAGAGTATCCATTTTAATCACTCACCTTTCTTTAAAGGAATTTCTTTCTATAAATAGAGTATCAAACGAAAGTCGTGTGGGTCTATACAAACATTGTTGACGTTTTATAGCTTTTTAAGAAGGGGATAACAAAGTTTCGTAAAGGAAAAATATGTTGAAAAGTACAAAGTCAAGGTGTGAACCTAATTGGAGTTTATTTACTAAAGCGATAGGAGGGTAGATGGATGAGGAAACGAATACTTTTCTTACTACGTATTATTCTTATCATGACAAGGTGTAATTCATTAAACGATGAAAAACTTCAAAAGATAATTGTGAAAATAGATGAAAACCCTCTGAAAAATATTTTCCAGAGGGCTTTCATTTTAGTATGCTTCTAAAAACTCAGTAACTTGCTCTTCTGTTTTTGCATTAGCACTATGTAAGTGGCCTAGCTTCTCACCGTTTTGGTATACAAGTAAACTTGGAATACCCATTACTTGATACTCTTCAGCGATACTTGGAAACTCATCTTTATTGATAGAGTACCATTCAAATTTATTGAACTCTTCCATTACATCTCCGATAAAGTTGTCCATACGTACGCAATCTGGGCACCATGTAGTAAAGAACTTAACAACTACAGGCTCCTCGCTTGCGATGATGTCTTTGAATTCTTGTTCTGTTTTAATTTCTTTCATAAGTAAAACTCCTTTCAATATCACACGAATTTATATGCAAAATTCGTATTTGCAAACATGTTGCAAACTTATTATTTGTTTTTTAGTTTTGTAGTTCGTTCACACTTATAAAATTATATGTAACATGACTGCGCTACTAAGTGTGAAAATAATGGAACCTCACTTTTCTTTATAAGCTTTTTCCAGGATTGTGTCAAACTTTTGAATTTTATACAGAAATTAAAGAAGCCCACACTTTGATTGAGTATGGGCAGAGGGACTAAAATTAATCGCTTATTAATTTCGAATAGATATTTAAATCGATAAGCTTTCCAGCTGATTTTTCGCTCTTTCTCAGAATCCCTTCTAGATTAATTAACTTTTATTATACAAGAAAATTACTACATTGAACAAAGGCGTTAATTGGAGGTAACGAAATGACAAACTCATCAATTGAATATTGCGTTCAGTGTGATTAAGAAAGTGGTGTATAAAGATGGGACGAGATGAGAGTTACTTCCAAACTAAAAAAAGAGTAGATAATTTAAAAACATTTTACATGCATTTAACCATCTACATACTAGTCAATCTGATGCTTTTTTTACTTTTTAAGTAGTGAATTAGCTATTTTTTATTTTAATTACAAAAATTGAATAAGGTTAGAAATTATATGGTTGTAATGGGAATTAAGGGATATGGATAAAAAATTTATCCCGCTATTTGTCGGGCAGTAAGATCCAAACCTCAAAATTCAGCGGAAGCAAAGAAGTTAGGTGGGGTCGGGCTGCCAGTAAAAGCCCGATTGGTGAGGGCTGATTAAAGTTTCACTTTATTAGGGATTTGCCTTAAACATTTATTACAGTCAAGAATATTTATAATAATATGAACTAAAAAAGGTCCAATTTTTGTAATGTTGGAGGGGATTATTGTGGACATAACTCAAAGCGTATCAAGAATAGTGGTTAATGGGAAAGACCTTTCTTTCACTTCAGTTCAAACCTCTGCATGGAATCATGGACCTGTAAATGATTTAATCGTTACGACGAATCAGAGAGTGAATGAGCTTTATCAATTCATGTGGTCACAAGTACCGGTTACGATTTCGGTATATTTCCTTCAAGGAGCGGATTTACTTAGGTTCGTTAGGGTTGCGGGAATTAATGAGCGCGTAACAGGAGAATATGTATATCATTTCATTTGGTGATAAGAAGGAGTCAAAGTAGTCTAGCAGCTACTTTTTTATTTTGTCATTTGAATATAAGCGAGCGAACTAGCTTTATAGTACCCACTGAAATAAAGAATCATAATATAATTTGTAATAACTTATACGGAAGTGAGTTGAAAATCATGTTTTATTCATATTTTAATTCTGAAACTGGTATGCGACCAGCGTATGGTACATCTATAACGTATAGTGGAGCACAAAGTACAGTCCAAGCTATTCAACAAGCATTGCAAATGCAACAACAATTGCAAATGCAGCAGCAAGGTGTACAACCGTATTATTCATCCGTAGAGTATTTTTACCCAGTACATCAAGTTACACCGTACGGAAGTTCTTTTCTGACTATTCCATATGGGACTGTATACAACTTATAACTAGTAAGGAATGAAGTGGTGTATATAAATAAGGGTGCAGGTTAATAGCGCCCTTATGAATAATAAAAATAGCTAGTCCAAACCTTATAAATCAATCTTACATAATATGTAGTAATAAGTTTGAAAGGGGAATTAGTATGTCTTGTTATTACTACTGTAAGTATTGTAAAGAGTATAAAAAGAAGCATCATGATTGTTGTAAGAACACTTGTAAGTGCCGTGATAACAAGGACAATCTTGTTAGAGCATCGGCATTTAGAGCTAGAAATACTGTGAATCAAAATGTTCCTGCTAATACTTTTGTGAAAGTGTTATTTCAAAATGAACAATTTGATTTAGCGAATGAGTATAATCCAGCAACATCTATTTTTATGCCGAAGACTAAAGGTGTATATTCTATTATTGGAACGATTGGTTTCTTTCCAAACGATCCAACTTTAAATTATAGAGCGCGTGTAGAAATTCGTGTGAATGGAAACGCAGCGATAGCTATAGATAATGACTTTTTTGGTCCAATAAGTTTTGGAAATGTCGTAAGTGTTTCGACGATTGTTCAATTGAATGCAGGAGATGAAGTTGAGATTTATGCACAAAGTAGTATAGATGGAGTTTTAAGTCCTTTAGAAGATGGTGCACATTTTGAAGCAGCAAGATTTCCTTCTCCAATTAAATAAAGTCATTAAACAATGAGTTTGCAGAAGCTTAAAGGTAAACCCTCACCGAAATGGTGAGGGTTTTTTAATCTATTAAAAATAGTAACAGGTCGTCCAAGCTATTCTAATCTATATAGCATACTATGTAAAAATAAGTGTAAAGGGGGACTCACTATGTCTTATTATTACTGTAAGTATTGTAAAGATTACAAAAAGGAAAGTCATGATTGTTATAGGAAAAGTAGTAAATGTGATAGGAAGTATGTAAAGGTGAAGTGTTGTGATGATAAGAAAGAGGAGCTTGTAAGGGCATCGGCATTTAGAGCTGTGAATACAGTTAATCAACCTGTTCTAGCAAATACTCCTGTTAAAGTATTATTTCAAAATGAACAATTTGATCTAGCGAATGAATATAATCCAGTAACGTCGATTTTTACTCCGAAAACTAGAGGGGTATATAGTGTATTAGGAAATATAACATTTTCTCCAAATGATTTTAATGTAAATTACAGAGCTAGAGTAGAAATTCGTGTAAATGGCAATCCGGCAATAGCGATAGATAATGATTTCTTTGGAACAGGAGTATTTTTTAATAATGATGTTTCCGTAACTACTATTCTTCAATTAGAAGCAGGAGATTTAGTTGAAGTTTTTGCAGAAAGTAGTATTGCTGGCGTAATTGTACAAAATGTTAATGGTGTAAATACGGTTCACTTTGAAGCGGCAAGATTTCCTTCTCCAACTAAATAAAACTGATTATTAAATGTTTTTTAGTAGGGTTAGTTAATCCCCTTACCAAATGGTGGGGGATTATTATTGTTTTTCTAAAATATATAAGTAAATAGGTAAAGCGTAGTTTAATTTGTAGGGGCTTCAACCTTCTTCAGATAATAAACAGAATAATAAGTAACATGCTTGTAAAAACACATTGTTAGTAAGTTTACTAGTTTTCTTATAGAACAAGAAAGACGGAATACATAAAAGATCGTATCATTATGTTTTTTCTTTACTATATAGAAATTATATATTGAACATAGATTTGTGTAGGGAATGCTAATACACTGAAAAGAATAGCATAAAGGCGATTACACTATATAAAAACAAAATCAATCCTAAGATGAGTAGTATTGGATGCAACTTGAACATATTTGACCTCCTTGAGTATATAAAGAATTTTAATATATTGTTGGTCAATTTAGAAGGGGGACGGTTACATAAAAAAAGAGCATACATAAAAAGTACGCTCCAAAGAAAGATAGGTTTTATGAGTGGATAATCTCCATACGATAATATATGTTCTTTTCATAAAAACGTGTAAAAAATCAATGAATTATCAATGGAATATCATAACATGAGTAATTTTAGTGTAGGAATGCAGTTATTTTCTTTCTCGGTTATTTTAGGTAATAAAGTTGTGAAAATCGTGCATTATGCGGACTAACAACGGGATAGCGATCGTACTTCCGTTACATATTTCTTAAAGTCTGGGTATTGCGTGATAGTTTGACATTTAGGGGTGCATAGTTGATTAATTATAGACACATTTGTAATTACTTCGTTACAAGGACCGAAAAATGTAATTTTTAGCTTTGAATTTGGTGGGATTTTGAACACGATAGGTTTTTTTTCCATGAAATCAGCTCCTAATATTGAGTATTATAATTTAATGGATATAGAGTCGTATTAGTATAATATGAAATTTCAGTGGATTTGCTTATAATAAAGAATTTTATAGTAGTAAAAGTGCTTAAAGATGTAAAGGGGAAATTGAGAATGGGAAATAAAATGTTTAATTAATATAATCAATAAATACGCACATGGTTAATATAACTAATGCATTTTTTTGTTTGTTACATATTATGTTAGTAAGAATGGTATAAGGAGGTAGTATAAAATAGTGGAAGAAAATGTACAAGCTCAGCTTTCGCCACCGTGGATCACATATTTTAATGAATTAAAAAATTCAATAGGTGCTGATCCAACTGTTACAGTTGGGCCGCTTATTCCTGTTGATGGTAATTATATTATTTTAGTGCATGCGTTAAGCAACGAAAAAGCGAGAGCATTAGCAACGCTTTTAAAATCTTTTGTACAATTTGGGAATGTAAGTGTGACAGTTATTGTAACGAATAATGAGAAGGAAATTGTAAATCCATTTCCTTGTCCACTAGATGCATTTGAAATAGCTCATTTATTTCAATTAGCACTAGAAAATAATCCTTATTTTGAACAAGTTGTGGTACAGCCTCAGTTCCCTGGCGGACCGAATGTTGTTTTTCCGGTTTTCGCTGCGGAAGTCATTCAGTTTTTCAATGACGATATTTCTAACTTATGTCAAACGTTTACAGGTGTTGCGGCCAATGTGTTTCGTGATGTAATGAATGATGAGGTTTGTGGTATTCCAATTCTATTTTCCACAAGTTGTGTTATGAGCAGTGAAAACTCACAATTACAAAATACAGATTTAGCACCAAAGTTGTTTTATTAAACTGTAAAAAGACATTTTCAGTAATAGAAAATGTCTTTTTTATGCACCAATAGTGTTCAGGTTGGAAAATTGCAATTTAATAGGAGTAAACTTCAATTAATTAAAATTTTTCTAAATCTCAAATTTCATGTAGAGGTAGTAATTTTGACTTAAGAATATATAGAAAATGAGGAATGAAATTTTTTAGTTGAAAGGAAATCGATACTGAAAGTTATAATTTAATAATACAGGAGATTTTTTTTAATATCTGTAAAAATGATTGATAGGACGAGATTACATAATAAATGAATAGTAGGGTATATTTCGAATGTTTTATGTGGCATACATGTTAAAGTTGATAGAAATATTTCTGAAAGAGAATATATTTTGAAAAACAGTAAAGATTCTTTTTATTTATATTATAGATAGCTAGTTTTAGAGAGAGGAGGCTTACAATAAAACAAGCTATGAATAAGACATTCAAAAGGAGCTGGAATGTATGGGGTATATTGTAGATATTTCAAAATGGAATGGAACTATTAATTGGGATATTGCAGCATCTCAGCTAGATTTAGTGATTGCTAGAGTTCAAGATGGCTCTAATACGGTGGATTTTATGTATCAAAATTATGTTAGTGAAATGAAAAAGCATAGTATCCCATTCGGTAATTATGCTTTTTGCCGTTTTATATCTATTGCTGATGCAAAGAAAGAGGCACAAGATTTTTGGAATCGTGGTGATCAATCAGCTAAGTTTTGGGTGGCGGACGTAGAAGTTCAAACGATGGCAGATATGCAAGGCGGGATACAGGCATTTATTGATGAATTACGCCGTTTAGGTGCGGAAAAAGTAGGATTATACGTAGGGCATCACACGTATTTATCATTTGGAGCATGTAATATTGAAGCTGATTTTGTATGGATCCCTCGTTATGGAGGGAATAAGCCAGCATATCCATGCGATATGTGGCAATATACGGATTCAGGGAATGTTCCTGGGATTGGGAAATGTGATCTGAATCGATTAGTAGGAAATAAGTCACTTTCTTGGTTTATAGATTCCAACAAAGCAAATCAATCTAACATAGTGTATACACAGCAATCGAATGGCATTGGTATTGCAGTTTCGAAATATCCTGATGGATACGGAATAAATTTATATGAAACTCCCATGACCCCTCAATTTACAGGTGCACTCACTCAGAAAATTCCATATTTAATCTTAACAGGTTATTGGGGAGGCGGTGAGCAAGATATGATTTGTTTAGAGAACGATAAGCAGTGGGCATATTTAAAACATTTTAATGTGAAATGGTTTTATGCAACTTCGAAATATCCTGTCGGTTACGGAGTAAATTATTATGAAGAGCCTGAATGTATGAATTATAAAGGGAATATAGATGGATCGACATCTTTTCGAGTGTGGGGTAGAGTGGGAAATGCGGTAGATATCGGGCAGAATAGTTGGATACCTGAAAAACATGTAATTATTAAGTAACTATAGCGGCAGTATTGTTTTTAAGAAGTATGTAAAGAGTCTTCTTACTATACATAATAGTAAGAAGACTCTTTACGTTTAAAAATGAAAATAC
Source organism: Bacillus cereus group sp. Bce041 (assembly GCF_052646455.1). Taxonomy (NCBI): domain Bacteria; kingdom Bacillati; phylum Bacillota; class Bacilli; order Caryophanales; family Bacillaceae; genus Bacillus; species Bacillus cereus group sp. Bce041. The sequence continues at coordinate 227,229 of NZ_JBQXON010000003.1, read as the reverse complement.
ATGATACATAGTCTACTCATATGAAATGAATTACATGTAGAAAACACACTGTTTTCACAATGACTGTGTATAGTTAATTTGTATAATGATAAAAGTGAGGTATTTGAATTGAAAAAGAAAAAAATATTTATTGGAACAATTATTTCATGCGTGATGCTAGCATTATCTGCATGTGGTTCCTCAGACAACGTAGTAACATCAAAAGTAGGGAATGTTACAGAGAAAGAATTAAGTAAAGAATTACGACAACAATATGGAGAAAGTACTTTATATCAAATGATGTTAAGTAAGGCATTGTTAGATAAATATAAAGTTTCAGATGAGGAAGCAAAAAAGAAAGTAGAAGAAGCAAAAGATAAAATGGGTGAGAACTTTAAATCGACTTTAGAACAACTTGGATTGAAAAACGAAGATGAATTAAAAGAAAAAATGAAGCCAGAAATTGCATTTGAGAAAGCGATTAAAGCAACAGTTACAGATAAAGATGTGAAAAATAACTATAAACCAGAAATGAAAGTAAGTCACATTTTAGTGAAAGATGAAAAAACGGCTAAAGAAATAAAGGAGAAAGTAAATAATGGTGAAGATTTTGCTGCCTTAGCAAAACAGTATTCAGAGGATACTGGTTCAAAGGAACAGGGCGGGGAAATATCTGGTTTTGCTCCTGGGCAAACAGTGAAAGAATTTGAGGAAGCTGCGTATAAATTAGATGCAGGCCAAGTAAGTGATCCGGTTAAAACAACTTACGGTTACCATATTATTAAAGTGACGGATAAAAAAGAATTGAAGCCATTTGATGAAGTGAAGGATAAAATTCGTAAAGATATAGAACAACAAAGACTACAAGATACGACAGGTAAATGGAAACAACAAGTAGTCAATGATTTATTGAAAGATGCTGATATTAAAGTGAATAATAAAGAATTTAAAGATACATTTAAATTTCTAGAAAAGAAATAATGACTGTAATCATAATTAGAAAAGGGAACTCATATAGAGTTCCCTTTTCTAATTAGTGTGTGAGTTATAAATAGATAGTAAGACAATACAATATTACATTTAAATATTAAGAATTACAATGGGAAATTATGGTTTATAATTATTTCAACGAAAGTGGATATTTTACGGTTTTCATTATGCAAGTTTATTACATATATTTACTCTTTAATAATGAATATCGAACATAATTTAAAAAATAATACATATAATGTTTTTGAATAAATATTTAACATGGATAATTAGTAAAAAGCTGAGCATTCGATTGGAAAGGATGTTCTTTTTGTTGTGAAAATTTTAGGATAAAGAATGAATCGTTTTAAACGCATCATTTACCACATCAATAAATTAAGGTGGGGAGAATATATGAAAGTAATCTTTCAAGGAGAGGGCGGAGCGAAAATTTTTGAGTCATATGATGAAAATATAAGTGATTTATTAGTTATATTAAAAGAAACGAAAGGGATTAAAATTGGGATGGTTGAGTATAAAGTGTTAAAGTACGAACTTAATTATTTTCGTCATCCGAAAAAAGCGGATACAGAGAGAGAGTTACATATAATAGTACAACCTAAGTATATGTAATAAAATATAATAATAAAAATCACTGATTCAGTTTTGTAAAGTTCCATAGAGTATGTAAGAAAAGAGAGTGTTGTAAATGCTCTCTTTTCTTATGCTTTGTGAGTTCGTTCATCATAGTATATGTTTTCAGTTATAGATGGTTAATAAACGATAAAAATTTAAAACTTTTTCGTTTAGCCAGGGATTTTATATTTGAGTAAATAAATATACTATGAAGTATTTTTTATACGAATATTGAAGGAGTATAAAATGAGTTTAGCAAGTTACACAGGCTGTAATGTAGAAATTCCGTTAACGGATCCAGATTCTAATGATGTAATTGTTTTTGGACCGTGTTTTTCAGATGAAAGTATGCTTGAAATTGTACAAGATTATCAATTCCAAACAAATTACACATATGAGGTTTCAACTAATTGGGGAATTGAACTTGTCGAGTGGCAAAATGTAAAGGAAAAAAAAGAAGCGAAAGAAAAACTTTTAACTTTATGCAAGATTATGGAAAGTTATTTGGAAGATGGAGACTATTTCGAATTATTTAGTTGTTGGGTTGGTGATGAAGATAAGGAACGAGTAGGGGAATTGAACTTAAAAATAAATCATTTTAATATAGATGAATTATGTATTCCAGAAAGAACATTAGTTAGGATAGAAAAATAAGCTTTGAATATTTTTTAGAAAAAGGCGATTTCACTTTGTGTGAAGTCGCCTTTTAGTTTTTATATGCATTTTATATAAGAAATGAAAAGTTTATTTGATAAAGGAAAAAATATGGAGATAAATAAAATTATGTTTTTTGTTAAGAAATAATAAGTATAGCTCTTCTCAAAGGAACGTAAGTTCGTGTATAATAAGAACGAATGTTCTTTTGAGAGGTAACCTAATTATAGTTTAGAAGTAAATTCGAGTTTAGTAAGTATTAAAAATAACTAAGGGATAGCATGAATAAATAAATGTATAAATGATCAAGGAGATAAAAAATGAACGATGTAAAGATACAAAAAGAAGAAAGAGAGTGGGTTCCGTTTACAGTAATGTCCGAACAACTTTTAAATATGAGAAAGATTATTGGAGAGAAATTAAAAGTACAAAAACCGCTTTTAACAAATGAAGCAAAAGAGAGGATTTCTGATAAATTATTAACGTCATTACTGTCTGAGAAAGAAATATTGGTAACATATTTTGAAGATGGTTACATATTAACAAGCTACATGACTGTTGTACATATCAATCCGGTAAAACAAATTGTAATTTGTACAGACGCCTTTTATAAAACTTACGTATTTAACGCTATGGATATTATTGAAATAATGTAAAAGAAGCTGAATATTTAAATGGCAGCTTTTTTTATTTCTGATTTATGAGACAAATAATATAAGAAAAAGCAGCTAGCTTTGTGCTAGCTGCTGAGCCCCAGGGAAAGGGAGAAAAAGATAGGGTACTCCAAAATCGATAAGAGCTGTCAAACAGCCTGATTATAGTATAGACAAATTAAAATTTTCTATACAAAAAGTTGAACATAAGATTAGGCTGTACCCACTTGGTTTTGATCTGCAAGGTCAGAATCAAATGTATTGGTCGCGCTAACACCGCTAAAAGTATTAACAACAAAACCAACGTTTGATGCGCCGGAACCATTATAAGCTTTCGTATTTTCTTTCGGAGAAACGTTGTAGAAATCACCTAAGTTAAATGATCCATTACTATTTTGTACAACTAAATTTCCTACAACTGATGGCATAATTTTCACCTGCTTTATAATAAGTTGTTAACATTACTATATGGAGTTATAGTCCAGATGGTTCATATAATAAAAATTGTGGAATAGTAAAACGTTTGGAGCATGGATTTCAATAAAAGTGTGTTAAAATTAATATAATAAAGTTGAGTAATTTTTTTAAAAAATTTGTATAATCGATATATATGAAAATAAAGGAGGCAAAATGTAATGAAAGATATTATGAAAAAAGTTGATTTAACAGATGCCAAATCAAGTAATCTTGTTGCACTAATTTATAGTAATGAAGTTATATTAGTTGAAGACGCATTTTGTCCAAATGAAATAAAATTAAAGTTTAATGAAATTGCAATTTTATCTGCAATTAAAACAGCTCATATTGCGAAAGTGTCTATTAGGAAAGAACTTGAAGCGCTTTTTCATGATACGGGTGTTATATTAGTGAAACAAAATGTTGATTATGGTAGTAGCCAATCTATTACCATGCATTTTGAGCAATTTAAAAAGTTGCAAGATGAGATTGAACATTTAAATAAAAGTATGTAATAAAGCAGCTAAATAAAGGTTCTATCATAAAGGTGGAATGTGTTGTGTTGAAAAAGTGGTTTAAAAATTATTTGGGTGAATCGCATTGTAAACATAAATATGTTTTTATTAAGATGCAGGATAATGAGGATTTTAAAAAAGGTACATTAGGTGTAGTTTATATTTACCAGTGTGAGAAATGTGGAAAAGAGAAGTTGAAATGTAAAAACAATAATGAAATAAACAATGAATTTTTAGATATATAGCAAAAAGTAACCATGATGGTTACTTTTTTGGTTTATGTATACAATATCAAAACCATTACTAAAGTATGAGTTGAGTTGATACTATAGTAAATCGCTGAATAAAAATGAAGAGAGTAAGATATAGGGAAGGAGGATGAGAGAAATGAAGCGAAAAGAAATTAGTAAATCTGTAATTATTACAGGCGTGACACAAGGGTTAGGGCGTGCGATGGTTGATCGATTTCATGAATTAGGGTGGAACATATATGGTTGTGGACGTTCAAAAGATAAAATTGAAGAACTAAAAAAACAGTACAGTAAAATACATGATTTCCAAGTAATTGATGTTTCAGATTCTCAGCAAGTTAACAATTGGGCAAATTATATACTTAATACACATACAGCTCCCGATATGATAATAAATAATGCATCGATTGTAAATCAAAATGCACAACTTTGGAAAATTACGGCTCAAGAATTCGAAAATGTAATGAATGTAAACGTGAATGGTGTAGTAAATGTAATAAGAGCATTTGTTCCAGCGATGGTAGCTAGGAAAGAAGGAATTATCATTAATATGAGTTCTAGTTGGGGGAGAGAAGGTGAGGCTGAGCTTGCGCCATATTGTGCCTCGAAATTTGCTATTGAAGGTATCACTAAATCTATGGCCCTGGAATTACCCCATGGCATGGCTGTAGTTGCTTTAGATCCTGGAGGGAATATTAGTACTCCAATGCTGAAGTCATGTGCGCCACAATATATAAATGAATCGCCTACACCTGAAACTTGGTCACATAAAGCAATTGAATATATATTGAATATAACAATAGATAAAAATGGAGATTCATTGACATGCCCAGCATGCATATAAAAAGCACCTTTAAGGTGCTTTTATATTAGTAGCACATTATATCATTCACAAAATTACATCTAAAAAATAAAATAAAAGATTAAGTGTGAGATTTGTTTGTTTTGAAAGCTTTAGAAAATATTTAAATAGGTGATAAAAATGAATCCAAGCAGTTTAAAAGTGACAGGGGCATGGTTTCAAGTGGGAGGGAATCTTACAGCTGCTATTGGAACGACAAGAGGATTTATTGGAGAAGAGAAAGTTGAATCGGATCTTGTTATTGTAGGAAGCTCATTACAAGCCCTCGGATATATATTACAAATCATTGCGAGCAATTATGATGATGGGGAAGAAAAAAGAGAAAATCAAAATATAGGCTTAGAGAATCAAAGTAAATTACTTGATCAAATAGGAATTGAGTTATTAGCATTAGGCAATATATCAAATGTAATAGGAACATATTTTAATATAAATGAACAATTGAAAGAAAATGATTATCTTATCATTACAGGGAACAGTTTACAATCGATCGGTGCTTTTTTAGGAGTAGAAGCAGCTTTGTTGGATATAAATGTATTACAGAAAATTATTATACTGGGTAACTCCATGCAAAGTTTAGGGGCTGGATTACAAGCGTATCAAGGTGTTTCAAATGTATTGAAAGATGAGAGAGAAAATGAAGATAGTATTTTTGATAAGAAGGATGAGAGAATCATTGCACTCATTGGTATTTGGATACAAGCGATAGGAACGTTAATTTCTGCAATTGGAGTAACTGCAATAGAGGAAGAAAATAGGCTAGAAAACAATAAAAAGTCTGAAATACTTATTTAAATAGAAGGAGATACATTGATTTTAGAGGTAGGTTAAGATTAAAATGGTAGTAGGTTTTTTTGCGTATATTTTGAAAAGTGATATATAAAATACAAAATAAGGAGTTTTCAAGGGATGATGTATTTTTTAGCAATTCTTCTTCCACCTGTTGCTGTATTATTTTGTGGAAAACCAATTCAGGCAATCATAAATTTCATATTAACATTAATATTTTGGGTTCCAGGAGTTATACATGCAATTCTTGTAGTGCATGATAAAAAAGCTGATCGGCGTTTGAAAAAACAAATTCAAGCATATGATGAAATTAATAAGAGGAATCGAAGATAATTCATCTGCAAAATGTTTTTAAAAGAAAGGAGGATTAACCTCCTTTCTTTTTTAGTGGGTGTTAAGTTTAGATTTTTGTGTGGCGGAAAGAATTTTTAATGTAAGTATTATGATAATAACTTTTAGATTGTGCATGTAATAGGCCAGTATAAATACTTTCTGGTACATTAAAGAAATCGTACATACCATTCTTTAATTGGATTCGCAAAATCATAGAAAAAGGATTATAACCAACAGCAACTATATTTTTTGAAATTACGGGAGATAGCTTCATCATTACGCAACTCCTCACTTTTTATTTTTAATACTTTTTTGTAGATGTTGAGGTTGTGATGTTGAAATCCTTATAATTTAAGAGGTATTATACTTATATGCAATATATTAAATGTTTGTTATACGTAATTATAAGGAAGTTCACACGAAGTACATATCGTTGTGCTATTTTTATTTCACCTTTGATTTATAAATAAGAAAATATTGACCATTTGAAAAAAAGGTATATTATTTATACGAGGTATTAAAAATTCACTTTTTACATTCTATGCTTCAAGGGGCAGCGTTATTAGGAAAAATAGAAGTGAAAATAGTTTGTATAAGAAGTATTCTAAAATTTATAATCTGTGAATTGGGAAAATATTGAATGCTCCAGGTCAATATACTTTCTTAATCAAATTTATTTTAGAAAGTGACCTCAATATTTTTAAGTAAATCAACGGGAGAATTGAAAGGCAGGAGAAAGTAACATGTCAGAAAATTATCGTTCTCGAGAGGAACGACGACAAGTTAAAAAGAAAAAACAACCAGCTTCTAAAACACAAAAGCCAAAAGGTAAAACATCATTCTTTCGCAAGTTTTTAATTACTTGTTTATTACTTGGTATTGTTGGTTTAGTGGCGGGGGTTGCTACCTTTTTCGTAATGATTAAGGATGCACCAAAACTTGAGAAAGCAAAACTTGTTAATCCGTTATCCTCAAAAATTTATGATAAAAACGGGGATTTGGTATATGAATATGGAAAAGAAAAAAGGACGAATGTTACGTATGAGCAAATACCTAAATTAGTAGAAAATGCATTTTTAGCGACAGAAGATTCACGTTTTTATGAGCATAGCGGAGTAGATTTTAAAGGTACTGCCCGTGCTGTTCTAGTAAGTCTTAAAGGGGATTATGGTTCTCAAGGTGGAAGTACGATAACACAGCAAGTTATAAAAAACTACTTCTTATCAATGGACAAAACACCAAAGCGTAAGGCGCAAGAAATATATTTAGCTTATAAGCTAGAACAACAGTATTCAAAACATGAAATATTAGAGATGTACTTAAATAAAATTAACTTAGGAAACCGTTCATATGGGATCGCAACAGCAGCACAAAACTACTATGGTAAAGAATTGAAGGACTTAACATTACCAGAAGTTGCGATGCTTGCAGGTTTACCGAAAGCACCGAATAACTATGATCCAACGAAAAAAGAAAATGTTCAAAAAGCAACAGAAAGAAGAAATGTTGTTCTAAGTTTAATGAACCGACATGGATATATAACAAAACAGGAAATGGAAGAAGCATCAAAAGTTGACGTAGAAAAGGGGCTTAAGCCTGCAGCTCAACTACAAACAATGCCATACCCTGCATTTATGGATGCAGTTGTGAAAGAAGTAGAAAAAGAATTACCAGATGCTAATATCGGTTCTGACGGTTTAGAAATTTATACAACGTTAGATCCGAAAGCACAGAAACTTGCAGATAATATTTTAAATAATAATATCATTGATTATCCGAACGATAAATTCCAAGGTGCATTCACATTTATGGATACGAAAACAGGAGAAGTTCGTGCTATAGGTAGTGGCCGTGGAGAAAATAAAGCTGTATTTAAAGGGCATAATATGGCAATTGAATTAGATCGTGCAGCTGGTTCAACGATGAAGCCGATTTTCGACTACGCTCCTGCAATTGAATATTTAAAATGGGCTACGTACCATCAAATTGATGACTCTCCATTTAAGTATTCAACGGGACAAGAAGTACGAAATGCAGATAGAAGTCATATGGGTCCAATTACAATGCGTGAAGCATTAAAAATGTCGCGTAATATTCCTGCAATTAAAACTGCAAAAGAAGTAGGGATTAGTAAATCGAAAGAATTCTCTGAGAAACTAGGTATTACATTTAATACAGCACCGACAGAATCGACAGCGATTGGTACAAATGAAGTATCGCCAACTGAAATAGCGGGTGCTTATGCGGCATTTGGTAATGAAGGTAAATATACGAAACCGCATTTTGTTAAGAAAGTCGTTTATCCAGACGGTAAGTCACAAAGTTTTGGACAAAAACCAAAACAAGTTATGACAGATTCTACAGCATACATGATTACTGATATGCTTCGTTCTGTAGTTACATCAGGTACTGGTACATCGGCAAATGTAGGCTCTTTAGATGTAGCTGGTAAAACGGGTACGACAAACTATTCATCAAAGCAATTAGCTCAATATAAAATTCCAGAAAGTGCAACTCGTGATAGTTGGTTCGCTGGATATACACCGCAATATACGATGGCAGTATGGACTGGGTATATGAAAGATGGTAAAGACGAGTATATTAGTAGTAAAAATACGAAAATTGCACAGTTGATCTTTAAAGAAATGATGAGCGAAATGGCTACAGATAAATCACGCTTTAAAATGCCAAGTAGTGTTATTCAAGAAGGTAGTGAGCTACGTATAAAAGGTGAAAAACGTGATTCATCGCCAAATACTAGCGTACCGGATACAACGGAGCAACCAAAACAAGATCAACAGCAAAAAACTGAAGAAGAGAAAAAGCAAGAAGAATTAAAGAAACAAGAAGAACTGAAAAAACAAGAAGAACAAAAGAAACAAGAGGAACTTAAGAAGCAAGAAGAACAAAAGAAACAAGAAGAACAAAAGAAACAAGAAGAACAAAATAATGGAAATGGCCAAGGAACGACACCTCCAGCAAATAACGGAGGAGGTCAAGGAAATACGACACCTCCAGCAAATAATGGAGGAGGTCAAGGAAATACGACACCTCCAGCAAATAATGGAGGAGGTCAAGGAAATACGACACCTCCAGCAAATAACGGAGGAGGTCAAGGAAATACAACTCCACCAGCGACCACACAACCAGAGACTGGCGGTAATGCAGGAGAGACCCCTGCTAATAATGGGCAATAAGAAAAATTTATAAAAAATATTAAAAAGCACTTAAGATTTGTGAAAATTACAATCTTAAGTGCTTTTTTCGTTTAAATGTAGTAGCTATGAAATGATGTGTTTTAAATGTTAAACGTACCATAGAAATTTTGAAAATAAATTGATGGGAAATGATAAAAGACTTGAGCCTGAGGTAGTGGAGCGTGGCTAGGATGATAAAAGGTAGTGCTACTTGGATGGGCACCATGATGCCAAAATGAAGGGGTAGCTTGACCTGGTGATTGGTATTGTTGCCAAATTGCTGGAAGTTCAATGCCGACATCGGAACTTGCTGTATGAACGGCGGGGGCATGTATTTCGGGTATCGAAGGAACCGCGACAGTTACTCTTGATGATAATACCCACATAAAATAATCACTCCTAAGTTGTGATAATAAATTAGTATATTCTTTTCACACGTATAAAGGTACATATATAGGACTTTCGTTTAAAATATGCGTACAAAGTCTTAAGACTAATGTAAGCTGATGGTGGACTATTTAATATGAAAAGATACGTCTATTTGCGGAGGGAAAAGAGATAAAAAAAATATACAATGAGGGTGTTAATCGTAATATTTTACGAGTGTATGGAGGTATTTTTATGGAACGATTATGGACGAAATCATTTATTCAAATGACTTTCGCAATGTTATTTTTATTTACAGGATTTTATTTACTTGTTCCAACGCTCCCGCTCTTTATTAAAGAGATAGGTGGCAATGAATCGCAAGTTGGACTTATGATGGGGATGTTTACAATAGCTGCTGTTGTAATACGACCGATTATTGGAGGAATGTTAGATCAATATGGTAGAAGATCCTTTATTATTTTCGGACTCATCTTTTTTGGCTTAACGATGTATTCCTATAATATAGCATCGACTATTGTCCTTTTAGCTGTTTTACGTGTTATTCACGGAGTAACATGGGCTGTTTCTACAACAGCTGTTGGAACAGCAATAACGGATATTATTCCAGATTCACGCCGCGGTGAAGGTATGGGTTGGTACGGGATGGCGATGACAATTGCAATGGCGATCGGACCTATGATTGGATTATGGGTTGTGCAAAATTATTCATTTGATGGTCTATTTTTATTAGCGACGTTGTTATCTTTTATGGCAGTCGTATTATCATTAATAACGAAGATCCCATTTACGCCACAAAAAGAAAAAGGGAAAATTCAGCTATTTGAGAAATCCGTATTAACAATCACGATTGTAGTATTCTTTTTATCGTTTGCATATGGAGGAATAACAACCTTTTTACCGTTATTTGCATCATCAATTCATGTAAACCCGGGAACTTTCTTTCTTGTATATGCAATTGCATTAACAATTGTAAGACCAATTTCAGGGAAACTATTAGATAAGTATGGAGAAGTATTCATTATACTTCCAGCATTATGTATTACTATTTTAGCTATAGTTGTTTTAACTATTTCAAATGGTTTGATAGGTGTAATTATCGCAGCAACATTATACGGTATTGGATTTGGTTCAGCGCAGCCAGCTTTGCAAGCGGCAATGCTTACAATTGTCGATCCGAGTAAAAGAGGAGTTGCAAATGCTTCATTTTTTACAGCGTTTGATTTAGGAATCGGGTTAGGTGCTATTTTACTTGGAGTTGTTTCACAAATGTTTGGTTATCGTATTTTATTTTCAGGGAGTGCAATTTCAGCATTGATAGCCTTAATTATTTTCGTCTTCTTTGTAAAACAACGATTAGGAAAAAAAGAGTTTGCGTAAACTGGAGGAATAAAGATGAGAATTTCAATTGATCGTAAAGCTCTGCAATGGTTCCAGGAAGAATTACGTATAAAGCACGGTGAATCTGTACGTTTTACTGTAAGGTACGGAGGGGATAGTTCAATTCAGCCCGGATATTCTTTAGGGGTTGTTGCTGAGAAACCCGATGGCGAAATAGTGTCAGTTGAGAAGGAAGGTATTATATTTTTTGTAGATTCTGATGATCTTTGGTATTTTCAAAACTATGATTTATTTGTAAGTTATCATGAGGAAATGGAAGAAATTCAATTTAATTATGTAAAATAATAACTTTATTAAAAATGAATAAGTTTTATATAAAAATTATATTTAAGAGATAGTGAAATAAATATCATATAGTAACGAGCTGTATTTATGTACAGCTCGTTTTTTCTATTTCTCAAATAAAATTAGAATAATTGTATATTTGGCGGTGTTATATGAAAAATCTTTATATCTTGTTTTTGAAAATACGCAAAGAAGTCTATCCTTTCTTTATAAAATATAAGAATTATTTTCAAAAAATTGTATTGTTACAGTAAGAAAAGTGTAGGAAACTTATCATTATAAAATAAATTGAAATCTTCTAAAAACTCTGATACATTGAAATAGAAATGTAGTTTCACAATATTGTAAAGGCTTACAGTTATGTGCACGAAGATCTATTAGGATTGGAGGAAATAATGATGAAAGCTGAAGAGAAATTTTCCCCGGGATTAGATGGTATAGTGGCAGCGGAGACGAAAATCTCGTTTCTTGACACAGTAAAAGGTGAAATTGTAATTCAAGGGTATGACTTAATCGAACTCTCAAAAACAAAAGAGTATTTAGACATTGTGCACCTTTTATTGGAGGAACACCTACCGAATGAAGATGAAAAAGTAACACTTGAAAAGAAATTAAAAGAAGAATATGCAGTACCAGAAGGTGTATTCAACGTACTAAAGGCATTGCCTAAAGAGACGCATCCCATGGATGGATTACGTACAGGTGTGTCAGCGTTAGCTGGTTACGATAATGATATCGAAAACCGCTCGTTAGAAGTGAATAAAAGCCGAGGGTACAAGCTGTTAAGTAAAGTGCCAAACATTGTAGCGAATAGCTATCATATTTTAAATAATGAGGAGCCAATTGAACCTCTTAAAGAATTATCTTATAGTGCGAATTTCTTCTATATGTTAACTGGTAAAAAACCAACTGAACTTGAGGAAAAGATCTTTGATCGTTCCCTTGTTTTATATAGTGAGCATGAAATGCCAAACTCTACATTTACAGCTCGCGTTATTGCATCAACACAATCAGATTTATACGGTGCTTTAACAGGTGCAGTTGCATCTTTAAAAGGAAGTTTACATGGCGGTGCAAATGAAGCGGTTATGTACATGCTTTTAGAAGCTGGTAATGTTGAGAAATTTGAAGAGTTATTACAGAAGAAACTATATAACAAAGAAAAAATTATGGGCTTTGGACACCGTGTTTATATGAAGAAGATGGATCCAAGAGCACTTATGATGAAGGAAGCTTTAAAACAGTTATGTGATGTAAAAGGTGATTATACACTATATGAAATGTGTGAAGCTGGAGAAAAGATTATGGAAAAAGAAAAAGGAATTTATCCAAATCTTGATTATTATGCAGCTCCAGTATATTGGATGCTAGGTATTCCAATTCAACTTTACACACCAATCTTCTTTAGCTCTAGAACAGTGGGGTTATGTGCGCACGTTATTGAGCAACATGCAAATAATCGTTTGTTCCGTCCACGTGTAAATTATATTGGCGAGCGACATGTACTTAGTAAATAAGAACAACTGGGGAGTTGTTAGCGCCGCCCGCCAGATGGGTGTTTGACCGACACCCATCATTAATAATAACGAATTTTCGACAGAAAGGGAAGAATAGCATGATTAAAACAAATGAAATTAAGCAAAAAGATGCATTATTAGAAGAGATTACCGATTATGTATTAAATAAAGAGGTTACTAGTGCAGAAGCATTCAGTACAGCTCGTTACGTATTACTTGATACACTTGGATGTGGAATTTTAGCACTGCAATATCCAGAATGTACGAAATTACTAGGACCAGTTGTGCCAGGAACAATCGTGCCAAATGGTACACGTGTACCAGGTACGTCTTATGTACTAGATCCAGTAAAAGGTGCATTTAATATCGGATGTATGATCCGTTGGTTAGACTATAACGATACTTGGCTTGCAGCAGAGTGGGGACATCCATCTGATAACCTAGGCGGAATTTTAGCAGTTGCAGATTATATTAGCCGTGTTCGTATTTCAGAAGGAAAAGAAGCTTTAAAAGTACGTGAAGTATTAGAAATGATGATTAAAGCACATGAAATTCAAGGCGTGCTTGCTTTAGAAAACAGCTTAAACAGAGTTGGTCTTGACCATGTATTATATGTAAAAGTAGCAACAACTGCAGTAGTTGCGAAAATGCTTGGCGGAACACGTGAAGAAATCTTTAATGCATTATCACATGCGTGGATTGATAATTCTAGTCTTCGTACATATCGTCATGCTCCAAATACGGGCTCACGTAAATCATGGGCTGCAGGTGACGCAACGAGCCGCGGTGTTCATCTTGCAATGACTGCTCTAAAAGGTGAAATGGGTTATCCAACAGCATTATCTGCGCCAGGATGGGGATTCCAAGATGTATTATTCAATAAACAAGAATTAAAATTAGCAAGACCACTAGAGTCATATGTAATGGAAAATGTATTATTTAAAGTGTCATATCCAGCAGAATTCCATGCACAAACGGCTGCAGAATGTGCAGTGAAGTTGCATCCGGAAATTAAAGAGAGATTAGATGAAATTGACCGTATTACAATTACAACTCATGAATCAGCAATTCGTATTATTGATAAAGAAGGTCCATTAAATAACCCAGCTGATCGTGATCATTGCTTACAATACATTACGGCAATTGGTTTATTAAAAGGAGATATCGTTGCAGACGATTATGAAGATGCAGTAGCAAACGATCCACGTGTAGATGAATTACGTAATAAGATGGTTGTTGTTGAAAACAAACAGTACAGTTTAGATTACCTTGACCCGAACAAGCGCTCAATCGCCAACGCTGTTCAAGTTCACTTTAAAGATGGCACAGTAACAGAAAATGTGGAATGTGAATATCCGCTTGGTCACCGCTTCCGTAGAGACGAAGCAATTCCAAAAGTTGTTCAAAAATTCACTGCAAATATGGCAGGTCATTATTCTAGTAAGCAACAAGAACAAATTCATGAAGTTTGTTTAAATGAAGAAAAACTAGAAAATATGAATGTAAACGAATTTGTAGATCTATTCTTAATTTAATAATAGGGGGGAATTTAGAATGGCTTGGGTTGTGAAAAAACAGTCAACACAAGAGGAGCTTGCGAATCGATTCCGAGCTTTAGTAGAAGCAAATGAAATTTTGCAAATTCCAGGTGCTCATGATGCAATGGCAGCTCTTGTTGCGAAAAATACAGGTTTTTCAGCTCTTTATTTATCAGGAGCTGCTTATACTGCAAGTAAAGGTTTACCAGATTTAGGTATCGTGACGTCTACTGAAGTGGCTGAGAGAGCAAGAGATTTAGTAAGAGCTACAGACTTACCTGTTCTTGTTGACATTGATACAGGATTTGGTGGTGTACTAAATGTGGCGAGAACAGCTGTAGAAATGGTGGAAGCGAAAGTAGCAGCTGTCCAAATTGAAGATCAGCAATTACCAAAAAAATGTGGACATTTAAATGGTAAGAAACTTGTTACTACAGAAGAATTGGTTCAAAAAATTAAAGCGATTAAAGAAGTTGCACCGAGCTTATACATTGTAGCACGTACTGATGCTCGTGGCGTTGAAGGATTAGATGAAGCAATTGAAAGAGCAAATGCATATGTAAAAGCAGGTGCAGACGCAATTTTCCCTGAAGCGCTTCAATCAGAGGAAGAATTCCGTCTATTTAATAGTAAGGTAAATGCACCTTTGCTTGCGAATATGACTGAATTCGGAAAAACTCCATATTATAGTGCAGAGGAATTTGCGAATATGGGTTTCCAAATGGTTATTTATCCTGTAACTTCACTTCGCGTTGCAGCGAAAGCGTATGAAAATGTGTTTGCTTTAATTAAAGAAACAGGTTCTCAAAAAGATGCACTTTCTAATATGCAAACGAGAAGTGAATTATACGAAACAATTTCATATCATGACTTTGAAGAGTTAGATACTGGTATTGCAAAAACAGTATTATCAGAAGATCAATAGATAAAGCAGCGAAGGCGATGAAAATACATCTTTGGCAAAATAAAATGCTTGATGTGAAAAATCATCGCCTTCTATTTTCAAAAAAGATATTCCACTCATCGTAGACGAGCATAAGCAAAAAGCTATGAAAGCCGAATGATAGGGGGATACATATGGAGAAAACGAAGTTACCATGGGATGAATTCTTTTCACTTAATAAAGATATAAATCATACTTACTTTACACCAGAAGATTTTTCAGGTGATGAAGATTTAATCGCAAAAACGACAGAACAATTCGTTAAACAAGAAATTGTTCCACAAATGGAGAATATTGAACAACATAACTATAAAGTTTCTCGTCAATTATTTGAGAAAGCTGGGGAACTTGGATTATTAGGCATTGAGGTACCAGAAGATTATGGCGGGTTCGAGTTAGGAAAGGCTGTCTCAGGTCTTGTAGCAGAGAAAATGGGTTACGCTGGTGCGTTTAGCGTTTCTTTTAATATACACGCTGGTGTCGGTACATTGCCTTACATATATTATGGAACGAAAGAGCAAAAAGAAAAATATTTACCGAAAATCGCATCGGGAGAATGGATTGGGGCTTATGCTTTAACAGAGCCAAATGCTGGTTCGGATGCATTAAGTGCAAAAACAAGCGCCGTATTGAATGAAGAGGGAACAGCTTGGAAGTTAAATGGTGAGAAGCAATGGATTACAAATGCTCATATGGCAGATGTATACGTTGTTTTTGCGAAGACAAATAAAGGAATGACAGCGTTTATTGTCGAAAGAACATGTGAAGGTGTATCTATTGGATTAGAAGAAAAGAAAATGGGGATTAAAGGTTCTTCAACAGCGACTCTTATTTTAGAAGATGTTGTCATCCCTGCTGAAAATGTTTTAGGGGAAGTTGGGAAAGGGCATCACGTAGCCCTTAATATTCTTAACTTTGCTAGACTTAAACTTGCTTTTGGAAATATTGGAACAGCAAAACAAGCAATTGGTTTGTCGGTTCAATATGGAAAAGAGCGAAAACAGTTCCAAACGGAATTAGTAGACTTTACGATGATTCAAGAGAAAATTGCAAATATGATCATTGCTACATATGGAGCCGAAAGTGCAGCTTATCGTACGGCAGGTGTAATCGATGAAGCAATTCATGAGAGCGATGAAGATCTTATGAAGAAAATGTCCCAATTTGCAATTGAATGTGCACTGAATAAAGTAAATGCTTCTGAAACACTTGCTTATATCGTAGATGAAGCTGTACAAATTCATGGTGGTTACGGTTATATGCAAGAGTATGAGGTAGAACGATTATATCGTGATGCTAGAATTAGTCGTATTTTTGAAGGAACGAACGAAATTAATAGATTAACAGTTGCCAAAATGTTAATGAAGCAAATCGAACAATTAGAAGATACTGAAGTAGAAAGTGATGTAGCAAATGTAGAAAGAAACCATCGTTACATTTTATTAGCGAAAAAATTGTTGAAACAATCTTTGAAAACGCTCTCTAAAACTCCAGGCCTAAAAATTGACCAAGAACAAGAATATTCACGTGTAATTTCAAATATGTTGACGGACGTGTACGTCATGGAATCAGCGTTTTTACGTACGAGAAAAGCGGTAAGTAAAAATGGTGAGGAAAAAGAGCGTACGAAGCAATTAATAACGGATGTTATTTGTGAAGAAGGATACCGTAAAGTAGAAGAAGCGGCGATTTCTGTACTTTCAGCGGCTGTCACAGAAGAACAAGATAGACATGTGATTTTAGCTGAAATCCGTCAATTATTAGTGCCTTTATACACGAACGTATTTACGAAGAAGAGAGAAATTGCGAAAGCTATTATAAATCGCGGGAAATATATTGTGTAAATAGGAGGAAAGCGATATGAAAAAGATTGGTTTTATCGGTTTAGGTAACATGGGCCTTCCAATGTCAAAAAATCTAGTTAAATCAGGTTACACAGTATATGGCGTGGACTTAAATAAAGAGGCGGAAGCGTCCTTTGAAAAAGAAGGCGGAATTATCGGTCTATCAATCTCAAAACTAGCAGAAACATGTGATGTAGTTTTTACAAGTTTACCTTCACCTCGCGCTGTTGAAGCGGTATATTTTGGAGCAGAAGGATTATTTGAAAATGGTCACTCGAATGTAGTTTTCATTGATACAAGTACGGTATCGCCGCAGTTAAACAAACAGTTAGAGGAAGCTGCAAAGGAAAAGAAAGTAGACTTTTTAGCAGCACCTGTGAGCGGTGGTGTAATAGGAGCCGAAAACCGTACATTAACGTTTATGGTTGGTGGATCAAAAGACGTATATGAGAAAACGGAATCTATCATGGGCGTACTAGGCGCGAACATTTTCCACGTTAGTGAGCAGATTGATAGTGGTACAACTGTTAAGTTAATTAATAACTTATTAATTGGTTTTTATACAGCTGGTGTGAGTGAAGCTTTAACATTAGCGAAAAAGAATAATATGGATTTAGATAAAATGTTTGATATTTTAAATGTAAGTTACGGTCAAAGTAGAATTTATGAACGTAATTATAAAAGTTTTATAGCACCTGAAAACTACGAGCCAGGATTTACTGTGAACTTATTGAAGAAAGATTTAGGATTTGCAGTTGACTTAGCTAAGGAAAGCGAACTCCATTTACCGGTAAGCGAAATGTTATTAAACGTATATGACGAAGCGAGTCAAGCTGGATATGGTGAAAACGATATGGCTGCTTTATATAAGAAAGTTAGCGAGCAATTAATTTCTAATCAAAAATAAATTATACAAAGGAGAGAATACAATGATTACAACTGAAATTAAACGAGTAAAAAATCACATTAACGGTGAGTGGGTTGAATCGACAGGTACGGAAGTAGAAGCAGTTCCAAATCCAGCGACTGGAAAAATTATCGCTTACGTTCCACTATCTCCAAAAGAAGATGTTGAAAAAGCTGTTGAAGCGGCAAAAGCAGCATTCGAAACATGGTCTAAAGTACCAGTTCCAAATCGTTCAAGAAATTTATATAAATATTTACAGCTATTACAAGAAAACAAAGATGAGCTTGCAAAAATCATTACGCTAGAAAATGGTAAGACGCTAACGGATGCAACAGGTGAAGTACAGCGTGGTATTGAAGCGGTAGAACTTGCAACATCTACGCCAAATTTAATGATGGGTCAAGCACTTCCGAATATCGCTAGCGGAATTGATGGATCGATTTGGCGCTACCCAATCGGAGTTGTTGCTGGTATTACACCGTTTAACTTCCCGATGATGATTCCGTTATGGATGTTCCCACTTGCAATTGCTTGCGGTAATACATTCGTATTAAAAACATCTGAAAGAACGCCACTTTTAGCGGAGCGACTTGTAGAATTATTCTATGAAGCAGGTTTCCCAAAAGGCGTATTAAATTTAGTGCAAGGCGGAAAAGATGTTGTAAATAGCATTTTAGAAAATAAAGATATTCAGGCTGTTTCGTTCGTTGGCTCTGAGCCGGTAGCTCGTTACGTATATGAAACAGGTACGAAACACGGAAAACGTGTACAAGCATTAGCAGGTGCGAAAAACCATGCGATTGTAATGCCAGATTGCAATCTTGAGAAAACAGTACAAGGTGTAATTGGATCTGCATTTGCAAGTAGTGGAGAGCGCTGCATGGCATGCTCAGTAGTAGCAGTAGTGGATGAAATTGCTGATGAATTTATTGATGTATTAGTAGCAGAAACGAAAAAATTAAAAGTAGGCGATGGCTTTAACGAAGATAACTATGTTGGACCATTAATCCGTGAATCTCATAAAGAGCGCGTTTTAGGCTATATTAATAGCGGTGTAGCAGATGGGGCAACTTTATTAGTAGATGGCCGTAAAATTAATGAAGAAGTTGGAGAAGGTTACTTTGTAGGTGCGACAATCTTTGATGGCGTGAATCAAGAAATGAAAATTTGGCAAGATGAAATTTTTGCTCCAGTATTAAGTATTGTACGTGTTAAAGATTTAGAAGAAGGTATTAAACTAACAAATCAATCTAAATTTGCAAATGGTGCGGTTATTTATACGTCAAATGGTAAACATGCACAAACATTCCGTGATAATATCGATGCTGGTATGATTGGTGTAAACGTAAACGTTCCAGCACCAATGGCATTCTTCGCATTTGCAGGAAATAAAGCTTCATTCTTTGGTGATTTAGGTACAAATGGTACAGATGGCGTTCAATTCTATACACGTAAAAAAGTTGTAACTGAGCGCTGGTTTTAATATAGAGTAAACAACCAAATCAGTTATTAGATGAAAACCACCACTATTAATAGTGGTGGTTTTCGTCTTGTTAATTATTTTTTTCAAAAGCTAGTTTAATACCAAATCCAATTAGGACGACTCCTGTTAGCCCTTGAATATAACGTTGCGTCTTCGGTTTTTTCATAAAAGCACTAATTTTATCAATTAAAAATATATAAAATGCAAACCAAATGACTGTTAAAACGAGGTAAGTAAGGCCCATTACAAGAAGTTGAATAAATGTATTATGATTTGGATTTAAAAATTGTGGTAAAAAAGTTAAAAAGAAGACTGCTACTTTAGGATTTAATAAATTTGTAAGAAATCCTTGGCGAAAGCAAGAAGTATGTTCGTTTTCATTATTCAAAGATAGATCATTTGTATCTAAGTTTTCTTTGTTTCTTACTGCTAAAAGGGCTTTAATACCGATATATATTAAATAGAGAGCCCCAACGTACTTGAAAATAGAAAATAAAAGAGCTGACTTTACAATAAGTGCAGAAAGACCAATTACAGCAGCTAAAGTATGAATTAATAGTGCAATACATGTACCAAACACTGTTTTCACTCCACCGACTTTACCAGCAACCAATGTATTTTTCGTAGCCATTGCTGTATCTGGACCAGGTAAAATGATAAGGCAAATAGACATAATGATGAAAAGAAGATAATTTTCTATCATAGCCGCCCCTCCTTTTTATTTTTAGAATATTTGATTAAAATCAGTGTAGCACAAAAATGGATTTAATAAAATTAAATTTTATTAAAAATAATTAAATAAAAAAGGCTATATAGTAGCTGTAATTACACTACTATATAGCCTCGATTTTATACCGCTATTTGCGGGTAGTAAGATTTTCACCACACAAGATTTAGCTGAAGCAAAGAAGTTAGGTGGGGGATGAAAAAAATATCCCCTCATGACAATTTCATTTTATGCATTAAGTAAGTTAAAGAAACGATTCACATCTTCTTCTGAAACGTCACTTAACTGTTTATATTTATAATTCGGATTTTGATCTTTATCAACGACAACGGAGCGTACTCCTTCGAAGAAATCTTCATGTCTCATGAAGTTTTTAGCAAGTATAAGGTCCGTAGCGAAACATTCTTCAACGGATTTATCTTGTCCATCAATAAACTGTTTTAATGTTACTTTTAGTGAAATAGGGGATTTTGATAACAGTGTTTCTTTCGTTTTTAGAGCAAAGGAACTTTCATCTTTCTCCAATGAATGGATGATTTCTTCAATTGTATCGAAAGCAAAATGTGAATTGATTACTTCTAATGAAGGAGCGAGCTCGCTTTCTAAGTTTGGAGCAGTTGCAAATGTACGAATAACTTCTTTTAAATTAGTATGTACATCATCTTCTTTATGCCAATTTACACTTTCAAGTTCAGTAAGAAACTCTGGTAATGAATCAGATGTCATAAAGTAATCTGCAGCATTAATAAATAATACGTCAGAAGCTTTTAAAATAGATGCTGTTAAAGCAACGAATCGTCCTGTATATCCAGGCGCTTTATTTAAGAAATATGCAGCTCCGACGTCTGGGAAGAAGCCGATATTCATCTCTGGCATTGCCCATTTCGTACGCTCAGTTACAATGCGATACTTCGCACCATTTGTAAGACCGACACCACCGCCCATTACAATTCCATCTAAACAAGCAATAATCGGTTTTGTATATTGATAAATATATGTATCAATTTCATACTCTTCTTCAAAAAAACGTTCTGCATGTTGCAATGCCACTTCATTGGAACGCGCTTCATAAAGAGTTTTAATGTCGCCACCTGCACAAAAACCTTTTGTGCCAGCTCCTTTTAACACGATAAGTGCAATACGCTCATCGTGTTCCCACTCTTTAAGTTTTTGTCCGATAGGTTGTAACATGTCATAAGATAAAGAATTAAGTGCTTTTGGACGGTTTAAAGTAATTGTCGCAACGCCGTTTTCACTAACAGAAAATAAAACTTGTTCAGTCATAATGCATCCTCCCTTACATATCTTCTTATTCTTAATTCTTGATATGTACTGAAATGTCCTTTATAAATTTTGTCAAAAGTTGACGGTAAATATTAATTTGGTCACTGCATATTTTGACGAGTTATCTTTGCAGGATTTCAGAGACTGAGGGGGAATATTACAACATTACTGTAAGTGTAATTATTTGAAGTTATAATGATAAAAGCGCTATTATATAGGTGTGAAATGTTCATTATCAATTCTAAAAGTGTGTTTGAAGAAAAAATAAATCGTACAATTGTAATAAAAAATTTTACATTGAATTAGAAATAGAGAAAGGAGAAATCGGAATGCCAGGACCTTTACTATTGTCGGTTATTATTTTGTCTTTTTTAATGATAGGAATAACGCAGTATTTTCATCATACAGATACGACAGAAGAAGTGAAGGATAAAGTACGTCTCGTATTTCCGATTTTTATAATATCTATTTCATTCTGTATTTTATTAAATAAAGATGGCTACATTGTCGCAGTGTTCTCATTTTTCGTCGCAATCGTCTTAATTACCGTTTTATATTATGTAATGAAAGACTTTATACAAAAATAAAGATGTCACAATAGGCATTTTTATTTTGGGGGAAATGTAAAATTTCACATACCGTATTTTATATAAAATACATAAAGCATATAACAATAGAAAAGTGTGTACTTTGCTGTGTATGTACTTGTCAATCTTGCATAGCCACTATACTATTAAAATGTAGAGATTATAAAAAGGGGTTGTATCTATCATGAAATTTGAGATGCACACAAAAATTATTTCAAATGAAAAAGAAGTAAGATTACATATTGAAGAAAATATATTTCAATTAATATTGGATGGTTACCACTTATTTACAATTAAAGAAATATTGCCTTTATATAAATCAAATGAAGAAAGAATTGGAAGTGCAACGATATTGAAACTAGAGTGGGAGAACGGAAAAACTACAATAAACTATCAACTCGTTTCACTAAAATCAGTAAATTAAAAGGAGTAGAAAAATATGAAGTTATTTCATACAGCGGATTGGCATTTAGGAAAGCTTGTTCATGGCGTGTATATGACTGAAGACCAAAAGATTGTATTAGATCAGTTTGTACAGGCTGTTGAAGAAGAAAAACCAGATGCTGTAATTATTGCAGGGGATTTATATGACCGAGCAATTCCACCTACAGAAGCAGTAGACTTATTAAATGATGTGCTGCAAAAAATAGTTATTGATTTACAAACACCAGTTATTGCAGTAGCTGGTAATCATGATAGTCCGGATCGTATCCATTTTGGAAGTAGTTTAATGAAAAAACAAGGATTACATATTGCAGGTCAATTTCAATTCCCGTACGAACCTGTTGTACTAAATGATGAATATGGAGAGGTTCACTTCCATCTAATACCGTATGCAGACCCAAGCATGGTTAGACACGTGTTGAAAAATGAAGACGTACGTTCTCATGATGATGCGATGCGCATTTTTATGAATGAGCTCTCTGAAACGATGGATAAAGAAGCTAGACATGTATTTGTTGGACATGCATTTGTAACTTCTTCAGGAGAAGCGGAGGAGAATACAAGTGATGCAGAACGACCACTTTCAATTGGTGGTGCTGAATATGTAAATAGTCATTATTTTGATAAGTTTCATTACACAGCGCTTGGACATTTACATCAAGCGCATTTCGTACGTAATGAGACCATTAGATATTCAGGTTCACCACTTGCCTATTCAATTTCTGAAGAGAAACATAAAAAAGGTTATTACATTGTAGAACTGAATGAAACTGGTGAAGTAGCAATTGAAAAAAGGTTACTTTCACCACGTCGTAAAATGCGAACAGTAGAAGCGAAAATAGATGAATTATTACAGCACCCAGTAAGTGAAGATTACGTATTTGTAAAATTATTAGACGAAAACCCTGTCTTACAGCCAATGGAGAAAATACGATCTGTATATCCAAATGCAATGCACGTTGAAAGAGCGATGCAAAGGCGAGAACTCACAGATACAAATGAAGTAACGGTTTCAAGACATAAAACGGATGATTTATCTCTTTTAAAGGCTTTCTATAAAGAAATGAAAGGGTTAGATTTATCAGAAGAGAAAGAACGCCTATTTATAGATGTATTACAAACAGTGCAAGAACGGGAAGGTGAACGAGGATGAGACCGATTCAGCTTATTATGACAGCATTCGGGCCATATAAACAGAAAGAAGTAATCGATTTTGAAGATCTTGGAGAACATCGTATTTTCGCTATTTCTGGGAATACGGGAGCTGGAAAAACAACGATTTTTGATGCGATTTGTTATGTGTTATATGGTGAGGCTAGTGGAGAAGAACGTAGTGATACGAGCATGCTTCGAAGTCAATTTGCTGATGATAATGTTTATACAAGTGTTGAATTAACCTTTCAGTTAAAAGGGAAACGCTATGAAATAAAACGACAACTTGGACATAAAAAACAAGGGAATAAGACCATTACAGGACATGCAGTAGAATTATATGAAGTTATTGATGGAGAAAACGTTCCAGCCGTCGATCGTTTTCATGTAACAGACGTAAACAAAAAAGTGGAAGATTTAATTGGGTTAAGTAAACATCAATTTAGCCAAATTGTTATGTTACCCCAAGGGGAATTCCGAAAACTATTAACATCTGAGACGGAAAACAAAGAAGAGATTTTACGTCGTATTTTTAAAACGGATCGTTATAAATTAATGCGTGAGTTACTTGATCAAAAGAGAAAACAATGGAAAGATGTCTTGCAAGAAAAACAAAAAGAGAGAGAGCTCTATTTCCGTAATGTTTTTAAATTACCAATCCGTGATGGAGCATTATTAGAGACATTAGTGGCACAAGAACATGTAAATACGCATCAAGTAGTAGAAGCGTTAGAACAAGAAACAACCGTGTATAAGGCAGAGGTTGAGCAATTACAAGTAGAACAAGATGTTCAAACGAAGCAATTAAAGGATGCAGAAACACGTTTTCATGCAGCAAAATCTGTAAATGAGAAATTTATAGATTTACAACAAAAGAATGAGAAATATAACACTTTACAAGAGAACCGTGCAGCAATTGAAAGGAAAGAAAAATCCTTTAAACGTGCGGAACAAGCAAAGCGCTTATTACCATTTGAACAATGGTATGAAGAAGCGATGGAAAATGAGCAGAAAGCTGAAAGTTTGTTAAAACAGATAAGCGTCAAACAAGAACAGATAATGAATAGCTTTGAACTTGCTCAGGAGAAGTATGAAGTAGTAAAGAATAAAGAAGCTGAGCGAGAAGAGGCTAAAAAACTTGTTCAAAGATTAGAAGAGTTACAAGCGATTATTGAATCATTAGCTGAGAGAAAGCTGAATTTACAAAATACCGAAATCCAAATAGGGAAATTAAAAGAAAGTATGCAAAAGTTAGATCAACAACTAGAAGAGCATACAAACAAAAAACAGAGAATGTCTGATGAATTGCAGCAATTAGAACAAGCACTTGAGCAATATGTAGCTAAAGTAGAAGAACTAACGAATATGCGAGAAGATGCAAAAGTTTTAAAGCAAGCATATGATGTTTGGCAAGAAAAACAAAAATTCGAGCAAGAAAAAGAAGCGGCAAATAATAAAATGCAAGTGGCAGTTCGTGCATATGAAAACATGGAGCGCCGCTGGTTAAGTGAACAAGCTGGTATATTAGCTCTTCATTTACATGACGGTGAATCTTGTCCGGTATGTGGTAGTACGAATCATCCGCAAAAAGCTACAGAACAAAGTAATGCGATCGATGAAAAAGAGTTAAACGATTTAAGAGATAAGAAGAACATTGCTGAAAAATTACATGTGCAAGTAGAGGAGAAATGGAATTTCTATCGACTACAATATGAGCAAGTGATAGAAGAAGTTGTGAAGCGCGGCTACAACTCGGAAAAATTAGCTGAAACATATAGTGCACTTGTTCAAAAAGGAAAACAATTAGCTGCAGACGTTAATACGTTAAAAGCAAGTGAAGAAACACGTAAGCAGATTGCTGCGAACATGAAAAGCGTAGAAGAAAAAATAGAAGAACTTCAGAAACAAAAACGAGAAGTGGAAACAATGCAGCACCGTACAGAAATGGAGTGTATGCAACTTCGTACGTCATATGAACATGATAAACGAAATATTCCAGAAAACTTACAAACAGTACAAGCCTGGAAAGCACAGTTTGACCAAGCTATGCAGGAACTTAGGTTAATGGAGGACGAATGGAAGAAAGTGCAGGAAGCGTATCAGCATTGGCAAAATGAAAATATACGTATTCAAGCAGAACAAAAAGGTGCTTCTAATCAATTTGAAAGTGCAAAATTAAAGAAAGAAGAGACTTTCGCACGCTTTATGAAAGAGCTAGAACAAAGCGGGTTTACAGACGAATTCACGTATAAAGAAGCCAAATTAAGCGATCACGAGATGGAAATGTTACAAAAAGAAATTCAAGGTTATTATTCATCGCTTGAAGTGCTTGCAAAACAAATTGAAGAGTTACAAGCTGAATTAAAAGATAAAGAGTATATGGATATTACAGCGTTAGGTGAACACATAACAGAATTACAAATTAATCTCGATATCATTAAAGAAAAACGTCAACGTGCGCAAAATGCGGTAACATATATTTCTGATTTACATGAAAACATTAGACGTATTGATGAGCAAATTCATGAGGAAGAAAAAGCCTTCCAAGAACTTGTTGACTTATATGAAGTAATGAAAGGTGATAACGAGAGCCGTATATCATTTGAACGTTACATCTTAATTGAGTATTTAGAACAAATTGTTCAAATTGCAAACGAACGATTACGTAAATTATCAAACGGACAATTTTATTTAAAACGAAGTGAACGAGTTGAAAAGAGAAATCGTCAAAGTGGATTAGGCTTAGATGTGTACGATGCATACACTGGCCAAACGCGCGATGTAAAAACATTATCCGGCGGAGAGAAATTTAATGCATCACTTTGCTTAGCGCTAGGAATGGCAGATGTCATTCAAGCATATGAAGGTGGTATTTCCATCGAAACGATGTTCATCGATGAAGGGTTCGGTTCATTAGATGAAGAATCATTAACGAAAGCAGTAGACGCCTTAATTGACTTACAAAAATCAGGTCGATTTATCGGTGTCATTTCACACGTACAAGAGCTGAAAAACGCAATGCCAGCTGTATTAGAAGTAACGAAGCAGAAGGATGGGTGTAGTCAGACTAGGTTTGTGGTGAAGTAAGCTTAGAGAATGGAGTAGGGAATCTACCGATACTTTTAGTGTCATATGTATGAATCATAAAACGTCGTCTCTTCATATTAGAGGCGACGTTTTATTTTATAAAATATCTATGAATTATCTGTAGAAGGCGGCGTATTCTCCAAACGATTATAAGCTTTAAAAGCTGAAATTGCCGATATAACCCCGCCTACTAAAAATAAAGTCGATCCTCCAACTAAGATGATACGACTGACATATGTTTCCCGTGCTTCTTCGACTTCTTCTTGTAACGCTGTAGGCATATGAATCCTCCTTTATAAAAGTTGTTTTATAAATAGTATATACAAACGCCTAAAATGTGTTAAAATAACTGATGATTTTACGCAGTGAGTAATTAGATGAGTAGGATGCGAGTGGCTAAGTAAATCTTCATCACAAATTTATGTGAACTTCACATAGAGCACATATTAACATTGTATTATGTATATGTACCAAATAAATAAATAAAGTGAATGTAAGTTCTGTTTTCAAAAATTTAAAATCCTTTTATTTCTATATGAAAGTTTTAATCAAGGGTTTTAAAAAATTTGGAAATAGATCTTATGAATATGGAATTCATATAAAAGGGGAATGTCTTATGACAACATATACGAGTGAAATGAGAAAAACTTTAGTTTCAGAAGAAGATGTAGATATTTTAAAAATTATGGCGCATCCAATCAGACTGCAAATTGTAAATGAATTAAGTACGAGAAAAACTTGTAATGTAACACAATTAACAGAGTTACTGAATATTCCGCAATCTACTGTTTCACAACATTTATCAAAAATGAAGGGTAAAGTGTTACGAGCAGAGAGAAGAGGTTTAGAAATTTATTATCATATTAACAATTTAAAAGCGAGTAAGATTGTTAATGTTTTAGGGTATATAAACTAGTGAAATATTTTTATATAAAATAGCCCCTGCTGTTGAGCAGAGGCTATTTTGTGTTGTTTTATGTATTTGTATTTAAAACTTTATAGTTTTTATGATTTACAATTGTTCGATCAAATTCAAAAGTACCACCGCTTACATTTGTAATTTCAACTAAGACCGATTCAGTATAAAGTTTTAATACAGATCCTGTAATCTTTAAATTATTTCGTTGAAAAAGTATAGTATCCCCTACGTTTGCTTTCATAGTACCTCCTTATTAAAGACAGAAATATTTTTTTATTATATATATTAAACCACGGATAGATATATTAGTGAATATTTAGTTTTATTTATTGGGAAAAAATTTGTTCTCTAATAGAAGAGTATAAAGTACTCTTATGTTAAAAGTTATATTTTATTTAAGTTTATCCCGCTATTTGCTGGGCAGTAAGACCCCCACCTCAAAATTCAGTGGAAGCAAAGAAGTTAGGTGGGGGCCCTGCTGCCCATAAAAGCCCGATTGGTGAGGGTTGATTAAAGTTTCACTTTATTATAAGTAAATTGTTTTCAGCATTAGCGAAACAATATTTCTATGTAAATACTGCAGAGAAGCAAATTATTCAAAAAACAGACACTATGTAGCCCAAAACGTAAAGTAGATAAGTAAAGTTTTTTTCAGGAGTATAAGAAAAATATACGTTTATTAATAAGATCTCTAATTGGTAGAATTCCAATTAAAAACATAGAAAAACTTTAATATAAAAAGGTAATCAATTACAAATGGAGAAGTAATATATACGAAAGGAGAGATTTATATGAATAAAGGGAAAAAACAAGTTAGTCAACTTAGTTTTCTGGTGAATTTTATGAACGACAAGGGGAGTCTTGTGAAAATTTAATAGTATTATAGTATCCCCTTGTGAAAAAATGGTTGGGGGAATATATAAATGATAACAGAAATGAATATTAAAGTAGTTTGTGAAGAATCGTTTTCAAAAAGAGAAATAAAAATTTTAGAGACGTTTCTTTCAACTTTATCGGGGCATTCTAATGCTCTCGTTACAAAAGAGGGGATGTTTTTAAACCCATTAAGTAAAGAGAAGAGTGTGATTTATTATCACAACTTTGTATTTGTAAAATCACTTACAGAAGAAATGTGTGCAGAATTAAAAGAAGTTTTAACAAGACGTATTAAAAATGCTTTCATTATGATGGAATTTGTAGAGCCAATTGTTACATTTGAAGAAACAATTATAAACGTATAAAAAAAGTCAGGCTTATGAATTGAGCTAATAAAACCGTCTCTTTAATAAATAGTAAAGAGACGGTTTTATTGTTTCACTTTTTAAAAAAGAGTTCAAAAATAAATGTAAATCGATCTTATACAAAAACTACTTATTAAATAAGTGTTACGTATTTAATAAGTAGTTTTTGTATTTCATCCTTCGTTTTTTGTAACTGATTCTACGTTTTTGACGCTCTGTCTTGTAAGTGCTTACATAAACGAAAACATCTTATACAATGAAGGTGTCAAATCAAAAGAGGTGACCAAAATGAACATAAAAAAAGTAAATTTAGCGAATAGCATTGAAATAGAAAGTGGAGGCGGAAAGGTATGAAAAAATCAACTGTTAATCCATGGTTTGTTGTCCTTGGCACAGTTATAGTACAAATGGGGCTTGGGACGATATATACATGGAGTTTATTCAATCAGCCCTTAGTTAGTAAATACGGTTGGAGTCTTAACGCTGTTGCGATAACTTTCTCAATTACTAGTCTTTCTTTAGCATTTTCAACTTTATTTGCGAGTAAATTGCAAGAAAAATGGGGACTTCGTAAACTTATTATGATAGCTGGATTAGCATTAGGACTAGGATTAATACTTAGCTCACAAGCGTCCTCATTAATATTACTTTATGTACTAGCGGGAGTTGTTGTAGGTTATGCAGATGGTACAGCATATATCACTTCACTATCAAATTTAATAAAGTGGTTTCCAGAGCGTAAAGGTTTAATTGCTGGTATTTCTGTCTCTGCATATGGTTCAGGTAGCTTAATCTTTAAATACGTTAACGCACAGTTGATTGAATCAGTTGGTGTATCGCAAGCATTTATATACTGGGGTTTAATTGTTACAGCTATGATTGTAATTGGTGCTTGTTTAATCCATCAAGCTGCAGATCAAGGAGCAGTTCATGAAACAAAAACTAAGGAATACACAACGAAAGAAATGTTAGGCACAAAACAAGTATACTTATTATTTATCATGTTATTTACATCATGTATGAGTGGCTTATACTTAATTGGTATGGTAAAAGACATTGGTGTTCAACTTGTAGGACTTAGCGCAGCAACAGCAGCTAATGCGGTGGCTATGGTTGCAATCTTCAATACATTAGGTCGTATCATTTTAGGACCGTTATCGGATAAAATTGGGCGTTTAAAAATCGTTACTGGTACTTTTGTTGTTATGGCGAGTTCAGTCTTAGTTCTAAGTTTTGTAGATTTAAATTATGGTATTTACTTCGTATGTGTAGCAAGTGTAGCGTTTTGCTTTGGTGGAAATATCACTATTTTCCCAGCTATTGTTGGTGATTTCTTCGGTATGAAAAACCATAGTAAGAACTACGGAATTGTGTATCAAGGATTTGGATTTGGGGCGCTTGCAGGTTCCTTTATCGGTGCACTTCTAGGTGGATTCAAACCAACGTTCATGGTGATCGGTGTATTATGTGTCGTGTCATTCATTATCGCAATTTTAATTCAAGCACCTAAACAGAAAAAAGAACAAGAAGAAGAGTATCGCAGCGTAGCATAAGTATACAAATCTTCTATAACACTATGATTACGAAAAAGCATCCTATTCTATTAATTAGGATGCTTTTTTATGAGTTATTTTAACAAGGTTAAATTACTTTTGTGATTTTTATAGATGTAAAAGTGAGTGGAATACCCATTTGGAATATAATAAATTGATACATCATATTCGAAATATATATTAAATCTTAAATGATAAAGAAGACATTCATTAGTATTTGTAAGATATATTTTCAGAAAAATATTGAGAAAATATATACTTGAGTTTTTCATAAAGCATTGTAAATGAACGTATCTCTAGTTTATCTTCTTCAATTTTAAAAAGAGGAGTTTGAATTTTATTTATAATATAAGTACATTTAATGCGTTTAGGTATGATTTTATTAAGAAGCATTAAAATACTTTATCTGAAAAATAAAAAAAGATTGACAAGTTTATTGAGAAACATTATCATTTCGGTGTAAGATAGTAAATGAAAAACATTATCAATAAAATGGATTTTAAAGTAATGCGCACTTGACCAATTAGTTTAGTAAGTGTATTATTTTTTACAACATCACTGATAATGAAAATCAATATCATTTATGTTACTTAATGAAATTA
Organism: Bacillus cereus group sp. Bce041; assembly: GCF_052646455.1. NCBI lineage: Bacteria > Bacillati > Bacillota > Bacilli > Caryophanales > Bacillaceae > Bacillus > Bacillus cereus group sp. Bce041. The sequence goes on along the minus strand of NZ_JBQXON010000003.1, from coordinate 196,034 downwards.
ATGTTTATGTGAAAGGATAGAGAAAATGAACTTAGGGGAATTTGATGGGCAAACAGTTTTAGTAACAGGTGCAGCACAAGGCATAGGCAGTGTTGTTGCCAAAATGTTTTTAGAAAGAGGAGCCACAGTTATTGCGGTTGATCAAAATGAAGAGGGGTTAAATGTACTCTTAAATCAAAATGAATTAAATAAAACACGTATGAAAACGTTTCGTTTAGATGTGAGTAATAGCGCTGCTGTTGAAGACATGGTAAATCATATTGCAAATGAAATAGCGCCAATAGATATTTTAATAAATGTTGCAGGGGTTTTACGTATGGGACCAATTCATTCGTTAAGTGATGAAGATTGGAATAAAACATTCTCTGTAAATACTACAGGGGTTTTCAATATGTCCCGAGCGGTAAGTAAAAATATGATGTTAAGAAAATCAGGGGCAATTGTTACAGTCGGTTCAAATGCGGCAAATACGCCGAGAATGGAGATGGCTGCGTATGCTGCGTCAAAGGCTGCAACGACGATGTTTATGAAATGTTTAGGACTAGAGCTTGCGGCATACAATATACGCTGCAACTTAGTTTCTCCAGGTTCTACTGAAACTGAGATGCAAAGATTACTATGGGCTGATGAGAATGGAGCTAAAAATATAATTGCTGGTTCTCAAAATACATATAGACTCGGAATTCCATTACAAAAAATTGCACAACCTTCAGAAGTTGCTGAAGCCGTGTTATTTTTAGCCTCAGATAGAGCAAGTCATATTACAATGCACAATTTATGTGTCGATGGCGGTGCTACGTTAGGAGTTTAATCAAAATTCAGGAGGTTATTATATTATGAATGAACATATAGCTGTAAAGGAATTGTCAGAAAAACTTTTAGAAGATTATAAGACTGAATCTTCATTCTTTTTTGCTTCACCAACTCGAACGATATTAGCAGAAGGAGAGTTTACTACAGTAAAGCATCGTGAAATTGAAAATTTCCCAGAGCTTGTGCAAGCGACATTAAGTAATGCGAAACAAGCTGGAAATCCAAATCCTATCGTTGTGGGTGCTTTGCCATTCGATCGTAGAAAAGAAGTCCAACTTATCGTACCAGAATATAGTAGGATTTCTGAGCGTTTACAATTGGATACAACAAATCAGCTTGAAACAAATGAGAACGTAACATTTGAAATGACGCCAATGCCAGACCCTGAAGTTTATATGAATGGTGTGAAGCAAGGAATTAAAAAAATACAGGACGGTGATTTAAAGAAAATCGTTCTATCTAGATCGTTAGATGTTAAATCTTCGGAAAAGATTGATAAGCAAAAACTTCTGCGAGAATTAGCAGAGCATAATAAGCATGGTTATACATTTGCTGTGAATTTACCGAAAGATGAAAAAGAGAACAGTAAGACGCTAATTGGAGCAAGTCCTGAATTACTTGTTTCACGTAATGGTATGCAAGTTATTTCTAACCCGTTAGCTGGTTCAAGGCCACGTAGTGAGGACCCAGTAGAAGATAAAAGAAGAGCAGAGGAATTACTTTCTTCTCCAAAAGATTTACATGAACATGCGGTAGTAGTGGAAGCGGTTGCCGCTGCACTTCGTCCGTATTGTCATACATTACATGTTCCAGAAAAGCCATCAGTTATTCATAGTGAAGCGATGTGGCATTTGTCTACAGAAGTGAAAGGTGAACTGAAGGATCCAAATACTTCTTCTTTACAATTAGCAATTGCCCTTCATCCTACGCCAGCAGTTTGCGGAACTCCGATGGAAAAAGCAAGAGAGGCTATACAGCATATTGAGCCATTTGACCGCGAGTTCTTTACAGGAATGCTAGGATGGAGCGATTTAAATGGAGATGGAGAATGGATTGTTACAATTCGTTGTGCTGAAGTACAAGAAAATACACTGCGTTTATATGCAGGAGCTGGAGTTGTTGCTGAGTCAAAACCAGAAGATGAGTTAGCAGAAACATCAGCTAAGTTCCAAACAATGCTAAAAGCTTTAGGGTTAAGAGATAGTTCACTTAATGAAAAATAGGGGGAAGAAAGAATGCTAGTAGGTTATACAGAATGGCCCAAAGAATTTGCCGATCGTTACCGAGAAGAAGGATGTTGGCTTGGTGAAACATTTGGAGGAGTGTTAAGAGAGCGGGCTGAGAAATATGGAGATCAAATCGCGGTTGTAAGTGGTAAGAAGCATATAACATATAGTGAACTTAATAAAAAGGTAGATCGTTTAGCAGCAGGTTTACTGAATTTAGGAATAAAGAAAGAGGACAGAGTTGTAATCCAGTTACCTAACATTATCGAGTTTTTCGAAATATGTTTTGCACTATTTCGAATTGGAGCGCTTCCTGTCTTTGCACTGCCGTCACATCGAAGCAGTGAAATTAGTTGTTTTTGTGATTTTGGCGAGGCGAGCGCTTACGTTATTTCAGATAAGGCTCTCGGTTTTGATTATCGAAAACTAGCAAGAGAAGTGAAAGAGAAAGTGCCAAATTTACAACATGTAATTGTAGTGGGAGAAGAAGAAGAGTTTGTGAACATAAATGATCTGTATATGGATCCCGTCTCATTACCAGAAGTTCAGCCAAGTGATGTTGCGTTTCTCCAATTATCAGGAGGCACAACAGGTCTTTCTAAATTAATTCCTAGAACACATGATGACTATATTTATAGTTTACGTGTTAGCGCTAAAATTTGTAATTTGAATGCAGAAAGCGTCTATATGGCAGTTCTTCCAGTAGCACACAATTACCCAATGAGTTCTCCAGGGACATTTGGAACTTTCTATGCGGGTGGAAAAGTGGTATTGGCAACTGGTGGTAGTCCAGATGAGGCATTTGCTCTTATCGAAAAAGAAAAAGTTACAATTACAGCGCTCGTTCCGCCATTAGCAATGATTTGGCTTGATGCTGCATCTTCTCGTAATACCGATTTATCGAGCCTAGAGGTTATTCAAGTAGGTGGTGCTAAGTTTAGTGCTGAGGTAGCAAGACGTATACGCCCTACATTTGGATGTACGTTACAGCAAGTATTCGGTATGGCGGAAGGATTAGTGAACTATACAAGATTAGACGATCCGGAAGAAATTATTATTCATACACAAGGTAGACCAATGTCTGCACTCGATGAAGTACGAGTTGTTGATGAAAATGACAACGATGTACAACCGGGCGAAGTAGGTAGTTTATTAACACGAGGTCCATATACAATTCGTGGTTACTATAAAGCCGAAGAGCATAATGCACGATCATTTACAAAGGATGGATTTTATCGCACAGGTGATCTTGTAAAAGTAAATGAACAAGGATACATCATTGTAGAAGGAAGAGATAAAGATCAAATTAACCGTGGTGGTGAGAAAGTTGCTGCAGAAGAAGTTGAAAATCATCTATTAGCACACGATGCGGTCCATGACGTAGCAATTGTATCTATGCCTGACGATTATTTAGGTGAACGCACCTGTGCTTTTGTTATAGCTCGCGGACAAGTTCCGGCAGTAAGTGAATTAAAAATGTTTTTAAGAGAACGTGGTATAGCGGCTTATAAAATTCCAGATCGAATTGAATTTATTGAATCATTTCCGCAAACAGGAGTCGGAAAAGTCAGCAAAAAAGAACTACGTAAAGTCATTGCTGAAAAACTTATTACAGTAAAACAATAATAAAAACCGGAAGGAAGTGATTAGATGGCTATTCCATCTATTTCAGTATATAAAATGCCAGTTGAATCAGAACTACCGAAAAATAAAGTGAATTGGACACCAGATCCGAAACGTGCAGTACTTTTAATTCATGACATGCAAGAATATTTTCTTGATGCATATAGCGATAAAGAATCACCAAAAGTAGAACTTGTTTCAAATATTAAAATGATAAGAGAAAAATGTAAGGAACTTGGTATACCAGTTGTTTATACAGCACAACCTGGTGGGCAAACGTTAGAACAACGAGGTTTATTACAAGACTTTTGGGGTGACGGTATACCTGCTGGACCAGATAAAAAGAAAATTGTTGATGAACTTACTCCTGATGAAGATGATATATTCCTAACAAAATGGAGATATAGTGCATTTAAAAAGACAAATCTATTAGAAATTTTAAATGAACAAGGAAGAGATCAACTCATTATTTGCGGTATTTATGCGCATATTGGCTGTCTTTTAACAGCTTGTGAAGCATTTATGGATGGTATAGAGCCGTTCTTTGTAGCAGATGCAGTTGCTGATTTTTCACTAGAGCATCATAAACAAGCATTGGAGTATGCATCTAATAGATGTGCAGTAACGACATCAACAAACCTACTGTTAAAAGATTTACAAAGTGTAAAAGGTGATGAGGGTGAAGGAATCACTATACAGGAAGTGCATGAACTAGTTGCACAACTACTTCGTGAGCCAGTAGAGAGTATTGATATTGATGAGGACTTATTAAATAGAGGGCTTGATTCGGTCAGAATTATGAGTTTAGTAGAGAAGTGGCGTCGTGAAGGGAAAGAAATCACTTTTGCAGATTTAGCAGAACGTCCAACTGTTGCAGGTTGGTACAGTTTACTATCTTCACAAACAGCACAGGTGCTGTAACAAATAGACTACATAATAAAGGGGTAGTAAAGAATGCCTAACAGTCAAAAGATTCGTCATTCGTTATCATCTGCGCAGTCTGGTATGTGGTTTGCGCAACAATTAGATCCGCTTAATCCAATTTATAATACTGGGGAATATGTAGAAATAAACGGAAATATTCATCAAGACATTTTTGAATTAGCTGTACGTAAAGTTGTAATGGAAACAGAAGCACTTCATGTTCGCTTCGAAGAGGATGAAATTGGCCCATGGCAAGTTATTGAAGAATCACAGTTTCATATGCATTTTATTGACGTTCGTAAAGAAGAAAATCCTGAAGAAGCTGCTAAAGTATGGATGAAAAATGATTTATCTATGCCAGTCGATTTGAAAAAAGATACTTTATTTACTGAAGCACTTATTCAAGTTGAAAATAATCGTTTCTTTTGGTATCAGCGCATCCATCACATTGTGATGGATGGCTATGGATTTTCACTTCTTAGCCAAAAAGTAGCGAATGAGTATACATCACTTATAGAAGAAACAAACAAGAATGAAAAACCATTTGGTTCTCTTGCAAAAGTCGTGCAAGAAGATATTGAGTATCGTGAGTCTAAACAATTTCAGGAAGATCGTACTTTTTGGTTAGAAAAGTTTGCAGATGCCCCAGAAGTTGTAAGTTTGGCAGAACGAGCACCGAGAACATCAAATGGATTTTCACGAGAAACAGCTTATTTATCTAGTTCTAGCACGAAAACTTTACTAGAAGATATCAATATTTCGTTAACAAGTTGGCCGGAATTCATTGTGGCTGTAACAAGTATTTATATGCATAAATTAACAGGTGAAAATGATATTGTTTTAGGTTTACCGATGATGGGACGTCTAGGTTCTGTATCTATTCATACACCAAGTATGGTAATGAATTTAGTTCCACTTCGTATTACAGTAACTCCAAATATAACTCTTGCGGAATTATTGCAGCAAGTTTCTAAAGAAATCCGAGATGTACGTCGCCATTATAAATACCGTCATGAGGAATTAAGAAGAGATTTAAAGTTACTAGGTGAAAATCAAAGGTTGTTTGGACCGTTAGTGAATGTTATGCCTTTTGATTACGGGCTTAATTTTGCTGGAAATCGTGGTATTACGCATAACTTATCAGCAGGACCTGTCGATGATTTATCGATAAATGTATATAAACGTTTTGATCAAAATGAGATAATGATTCATTTTGATGCAAATCCTGAAGTATATAATAACGCGGAGCTAGCATTGCATAAAGAAAGATTTATGAATCTATTTGAATTAGTAATAAATAATTATGAGAAAAACGAGTCGATTGGAAAAATAAACATTACTCTGCCTGAAGAAAATCATAAAGTTTTATTGGAATGGAATGAAACGAAGGAAGACGATGAATTAATCAGTCTGCCTATATCATTTGAAAAACAAGTGAAAAAAAATCCCAATAAACTAGCGATTACTTGTGACGGTGTAATCCTTACGTATAAAGAGCTAAATGAACGAGCGAATGAACTAGCACATTATTTAGTAGAAGAAGGAATACGACCAAATCAGTTTGTAGCTTTAGTATTCCCTAGATCAATAGAAATGGTAGTTAGTATGCTAGCAGTCTTAAAGGCTGGTGCAGCGTATTTACCAATAGATCCAGAATACCCAGCAGATAGAGTTACTTATATAGTAAATGATGCAAAACCAGTTTGTATCATAACACATTCATCTGTTTCATCTAAGTTAGTTATAGAAAAGGATATGAAAAAAATTGTATTAGATGACGAAGAAACGAAACTAGCGTTACATACATATTCTCGTATGAATATAGCATGTAAGAATGATGTATCACTGTTAAACCCAGCCTATACAATATATACTTCAGGCTCAACAGGAAACCCAAAAGGTGTAATTGTTCCTATGAGAGGTTTAAGTAACTTTTTAATGGCTATGCAACAAAAGTTTTCATTAAATGAAAATGATCATTTATTAGCAGTTACAACGTTTGCATTTGATATTTCTGCACTAGAAATTTATTTACCTCTTATTAGTGGTGCAAGTTTAACAATTGCGCAAAAAGAAGACATACAAGAGCCTTCTGCATTAACGACACTTTTACATGAAGAAAGAGTGACCATTATGCAGGCTACACCGACGCTTTGGCAGGCGTTAGTAACTGATTATCCAGAGAAGCTACAAGGGCTAAGCATACTTGTTGGTGGTGAAGCTCTTCCAGCGCATTTAGCAAATAAATTACGAGAATTAGGTTGCTCAATAACTAATTTATATGGACCAACTGAAACGACGATTTGGTCTACTTTCATGAACATTGATGAAGGTGAAAAGGGCATACCTCCTATTGGAAAACCAATTTGCAATACAGAAGTGTATGTATTGGATGCAGGGTTACAACCAGTGCCACCTGGAGTTATTGGGGAATTATATATTGCAGGGGAAGGACTTGCAAGCGGATATTTAGGAAAACCTGAGTTAACAGCTGAACGGTTTGTTGCAAATCCTTATGGAGAATCAGGGAAGCGCATGTACCGTACAGGAGATCTTGTGAAATGGCGTAGTGATGGTGCGTTAGAGTACATTAGTCGCGCAGATCATCAAATTAAAATTCGTGGATTCCGAATTGAATTAGCTGAAATTGAAACGGTATTACAACGACATGAAAATATTCAACAAGCGGTAGTAATGGTACGAGAAGATCGTGCAAATGATAAACGCATCATTGCGTATATCGTTGCAGAAGAAAAGGAACCGATTAATCTTTCAGAAATTCGTTCTTATGTTTCAGAAAGTTTAGCGAATTATATGATACCATCGACATTTGTTGTGCTAGAAGTATTACCATTAACGCCAAATGGTAAGGTTGACAGAAAGAAATTACCTGCTCCTGATTTTAATGGAATGAACAATGAGAGAGTTGCTAGAAATCCGAAAGAAGAAATATTATGTGATTTATTTGCAGAAGTACTTGGTGTTTCTCGAATTGGCATTGATGATAATTTCTTTGAAATGGGTGGACATTCACTTCTCGCATCTCGTTTAATGGCAAGAATTCGTGAAACGTTAAGTGTGGAATTAGGAATTGGGAAACTATTTGAATCACCAACTGTTGCCGAACTGGCGAAACAATTAAACCATGCAAAAAGCGCAAGACCAGCTATTCAGAAAGCAAGTAGGCCAAATGAAGTTCCACTTTCATTTGCACAGCGCAGGTTATGGTTCTTAAATTGTTTAGAAGGTCCAAGTCCTACTTATAATATTCCGCTAGTCATTCGTATGAATGGAATATTGAATCGGGAAGCATTACAAGGTGCTTTTTATGATGTAGTTGAGAAACATGAAACACTTAGAACAATTTTCCCTAACGTATTAGGTAGTTCCTATCAGAAAATTTTAGATATGGAAAACTTAAATTTAGAAATGGTTATAACTAATACATGTAAAGATGAATTAGAAAGTGTACTTTCAGAGGCGGTAAGATATAGCTTTAACCTCGATTTTGAGCCGGCAGTTCGTTTGCAACTTTTTACAATGAGTGAAAACGAACATGTATTATTAATTCTATTACATCATATTGTAGGTGATGGCTGGTCATTACAGCCGTTAACGAGAGATTTTACAGCGGCGTATAAAGCGCGAAGTCAAGGTGACAGAGTTCAGCTGGAGACACTACCAGTTCAATACGCAGATTATGCACTTTGGCAACAGCAATTGCTAGGTGATGAAACGACACAAGAGAGTCTTATTTCAACACAATTAGATTTTTGGAAAGAAGAACTTAAAGGTTTACCAGACCAAATGGAGTTACCTACAGATTTCCAGCGTCCAATTGAGACGAGTTACCGCGGGGAAACAATTCATTTTCATATAGATGAAGGTATGCATAGTAGGTTAGTAGAGCTTGCACGTAAAAATGGAGTTAGTTTGTTTATGGTATTGCAAGCAGGGCTTAGTGCACTATTTACAAGATTAGGTGCAGGCACTGATATACCAATTGGAAGTCCGATTGCTGGAAGAAATGATGATGTACTTTCAGATATTGTTGGTTTATTTGTAAATACATTAGTGTTACGTACAAATACTTCAGGAGATCCAAGTTTTAAAGAATTATTAAATAGAGTGAAGCAGGTAAATCTTGCAGCTTATGAAAATCAAGATGTTCCATTTGAAAGGCTTGTTGAAGTATTAAATCCAGTACGTACTCGAAACAGCCATCCGTTGTTTCAAGTTATGTTAGCTTTTCAAAATACACCAGAAGCAACGTTTCATGTACCAGATTTAGAAGCGAGCCTTGAAATTCAAAGCGTTGGTTCTGCAAAATTTGATTTAACATTTGAAATTAGTGAGAGTAACGGGGTTGATGGTACTCCGAACGGTTTACATGGATTACTAGAGTTTAGTACCGATTTATATAAACGTGAAACGGTTCAAAAACTAATAGAACGATTCATTTTGTTATTAGATGATGCAACTACAAATCCAGATCAATCCATTGGCAGATTAGAAATATTAACTTTAGCAGAGAAAAATACAGTGTTAGAAAAGTGGAATGGTGGTTTTCAAATTGCACCAGAAATGACATTGCCACAATTGTTTGAAAAGCAGGCTCATATAAATCCAAATTCTATTGCTGTTGTCTTTGAAGATAAGAAATTAACTTATGAAGAGTTAAATAGAAAAGCAAATAAAATAGCTCGATTCCTAATAGCAAAAGGGATTGGTCCTGATCAACTCGTTGCTTTAGCGATGCCAAGATCATTAAACATGGTTGTAAGCTTATTAGCTGTTCTTAAAGCTGGTGCTGGATACCTTCCGTTAGATCCAGATTACCCAGCAGACCGTATTTCATTTATGCTACACGATGCGAAACCATCATGTGTTTTAACGAATTCAGAAGTGGAAATTGAATGTAATGAGGCACTAAAAGTTTTAGTTGATGATGTGAAAGTAATAGCAGAGGTTGAGAAATATAGTGAAGACAATATTGATGAAGTGGAACGAATTAAGCCATTATCTCCATCACATATTGCTTACGTTATTTATACGTCAGGGTCAACGGGCAGACCGAAAGGCGTTATGATACCTCATCAAAATGTAGTGAGACTTTTAGGAGCAACTGATCATTGGTTCCAGTTTGACGGAAACGATGTTTGGACGATGTTCCATTCATATGCTTTTGATTTCTCGGTTTGGGAAATTTGGGGACCTTTATTATACGGAGGGCGTTTAGTTGTAGTCCCACATACTGTAAGTCGCTCGCCGAAAGAATTTTTACAGCTTCTTGTTAAAGAAAAGGTTACGGTTTTAAACCAAACTCCATCAGCGTTCTACCAATTGATGCAAGCAGATCGTGAAAATGAAGAGATTGGCCAAAAATTATCTTTACGATATGTTGTTTTTGGAGGAGAAGCACTTGAGCTAAGTCGCTTAGAAGATTGGTATAGTCGACATCCTCATAACGCACCAAAGCTTATTAATATGTATGGTATTACAGAGACGACAGTACATGTTAGTTATATTGAATTAGATGAAACTATCGTCTCTTTACGGGCAAATAGTTTAATTGGGTGCAGTATACCTGACCTTAAAGTGTATGTGTTAGACAACTATTTACAACCAGTCCCACCTGGAGTAGTTGGAGAAATGTATGTTGCAGGTGCAGGACTTGCGCGTGGATATTTAGGAAGAGCAGGATTAACGGCTGAACGCTTTATCGCAGATCCATTTGGCAAGCCAGGTACAAGAATGTATCGTACAGGAGACTTAGCTCGCTGGCGTAATGATGGGACGCTAGATTATATAGGACGTGCAGATCATCAAATCAAAATTCGTGGATTCCGAATTGAATTAGGAGAAATAGAAGCAGTCATAATGAAGCACCCTAAAGCTGAGCAAGTAGCCGTTATTGTACGTGAAGATCAACCAGGGGATAAACGGTTAGTTTCTTATATCGTTGCATCAAATAATGAAGCAATTGATACGAATGAAATGCGTCAGTTTGCTAGTGGTAGTTTACCAGATTATATGGTTCCATACGCTTTTGTAGTAGTAAATGAGTTACCTTTAACTCCAAACGGTAAATTAGATAGAAAGGCATTGCCAGCTCCAGCATTTATCGCATCATCTTCTAGTCGTGGTCCAAGAACACCGCAAGAAGAAATGTTATGTGACTTGTTTACAGAAGTGCTAAGTGTATCTCAAATTGGAATTGATGACGGATTCTTTGATCTTGGTGGTCATTCACTCCTTGCAGTGCAGCTTATGAGCCGCATGAAAGAGGAGCTTGGAGTGGAACTAAACATTGGTACTTTATTTGCAGCACCGACTGTTGCAGGGTTAGCTGAAAGACTTGAGATGGGGAATGGTCAAAGTGCACTTGATGTGTTGCTTCCATTACGAGCAAGCGGGGATCAATTACCACTATTTTGTGTACATCCAGCAGGTGGATTAAGTTGGTGCTATGCAGGACTTATGAAATCTTTAGGAACAGATTATCCAATTTATGGTGTGCAAGCACGTGGTATTGCTAAAAATGAAGAACTTCCAAAAAGTTTAGAGGAGATGGCGGCGGATTACTTGAAACACGTTCGTGAAGTACAGCCTCATGGACCATATCGTTTATTAGGTTGGTCGCTTGGAGGAAATGTTGTGCATGCAATGGCGGCGCAATTACAAAATGAAGGGGAAGAAGTAGAATTACTCGTTATGCTTGACTCTTATCCTGGACACTTCTTACCGAATACGGAAGCGCCTACTGAAGAGGAAGCGTTAATTGCATTACTTGCTTTAGGCGGATATGACCCAGATAACATGGATGGTAAACCACTTACAATGGAAAGTGCAGTTGAAATCCTTCGTAAAGATGGAAGTGCATTAGCAAGTCTTGAAGAAGAGACTATATTGAACTTGAAAGAAACATATGTAAATTCAGTAGGGTTGTTAGGGAAATATGTACCGAAAGTTTATAACGGAGATATCCTGTTCTTTAGATCTACTGTTATACCAGACTGGTTTGATCCTATTTCTCCAAATACGTGGCTAAATTATTTAGACGGGCAAATTGTGCAGCACGATATTGATTGTAGACATAAAGATCTATGTCAGCCAGGTCCGCTTACGGAAATTGGACAAGTATTAGCGAAATATTTGCAGAATAAGAAAGGGGTAAGTAGAGTATGACGAATCCATTTGAAAATGATAATTACACATATAAAGTATTAATAAATGAGGAGGGCCAGTATTCTCTCTGGCCTGCTTTTCTCGATGTACCTATTGGCTGGAATATCGTATATGAAGAAGCTAGTAGGCAGAGCTGCTTAGAATATGTTGAATATAACTGGAAAGATTTGAATCCAAAAAGTAATCAAGTTCGCGAAAAAACATTAGCAGGAAAACGATAATGAAAGAAAAACTAAATCCAAAAGTAGTTGTAAGTATCGTTTATATAACTGCGATGTTTATGGCTGCGATGGACGCAACGATTGTAAATGTAGCACTGCAAACGATAAGTAGAGAACTACAAGTACCTGCATCTGCAATGGGGACGGTTAATGTTGGGTATTTAGTTAGTTTAGCTGTTTTCCTTCCGATTTCTGGTTGGTTAGGAGATCGATTTGGTACGAAAAGAGTATTTTTAATTGCTCTTTTCGTATTTACAATTGCCTCTGCTTTATGCGGAATGGCTAACGATATTACTTCATTGAATATTTTCCGTATTATTCAAGGTGCTGGTGGAGGGCTTTTAACGCCGGTCGGAATGGCAATGTTATTTCGAACATTTTCACCAGAGGAAAGACCGAAGATTTCTCGGTTCATTATACTTCCAATTGCTGTAGCACCAGCAATTGGTCCTATCATCGGTGGTTTCTTTGTAGATCAAATGTCTTGGCGTTGGGCATTTTATATTAATCTACCGTTTGGAATCGTTGCATTGCTATTTGGACTTCTATTTTTAGCAGAGCATGTTGAAAAATCAGCTGGTCGCTTTGATTCGCTCGGCTTTATTTTATCAGCACCAGGATTTGCGATGCTCATATATGCGCTCAGCCAGGGACCATCAAAAGGGTGGATTTCTCCAGAAATTATGAGTACTGGGATAGCTGGGGGGGTATTCATTACATTGTTTATAATCGTAGAACTGAAAGTAAAGCAACCGATGTTAGATTTACGTTTATTAAAAGAACCAGTGTTTAGAAAGATGAGTCTTATATCATTATTTTCATCAGCTGGTTTACTAGGAATGTTATTTGTTTTTCCACTTATGTATCAAAATTTGATAGGAGTTTCCGCGCTGGAATCAGGACTTACGACATTTCCAGAGGCGATTGGATTAATGATTTCTTCACAAATTGTGCCATGGTCATATAAAAAATTAGGAGCGCGAAAGGTAATTTCTATTGGATTAATTTGTACCGTGGTTATCTTTGTTTTATTAAGTTTTGTAAATCACGATACGAATCCGTGGCAAATCCGCGCATTATTGTTTGGTATCGGTATTTTCTTAGGTCAATCTGTCGGTGCGGTTCAATTTTCTGCCTTTAACAATATCACGCCGCCTTCTATGGGGAGAGCTACTACTATATTCAATGTGCAAAATCGATTAGGTTCAGCAATAGGAGTAGCTGTTTTAGCTAGTATACTAGCTGGTTTTGGAAGTAATAACGCTCAATCCGATTTTTTACCATATCAAGCAGCATTAATTGGATCAGCAATATTTTTGCTCATAGCACTACTATTTTCTTTACGTATTTCCGATAAAGAGGTAATGTCAAAGAAGAAAGAAAAAACATTATCTGTATCAGAAAAAGAGAAAGTACTTGTCAATGAATAACAATATACGCATGCTTTCTTATGAAAATTGATATTCGTTGAATAAAGGAGAGTTTACATGATAGAAAGTAAAGTTGTAGATTCTATTCCAACTTTGAATGAGAATGATTGTCAAATATGGTGGGCAAGAATTTCGGATTTACAATCATGGCATTACAATTTACTAAATGATATAGAGCGAGAGAAAGCAAATTCGTATCATCATTCGGCAGATCGAGCTCGTTTTATAATAGGTTGCGTAATAAGTAGATTAGTTCTCGGTAAGATACTTTCTATGTCACCAGTCCAAGTACCAATTGATCGAATGTGCTCAGTATGTAAAGTGCAGCATGGAAGACCACAATTACCAGAAGGTATGCCGCAATTATCCGTTTCGCATTCAGGTGAGTGGGTTGTCGTTGCTTTTACAAAATCTGCACCTGTTGGCATAGATGTAGAACAAATGAATCCAAATGTAGATGTTATGAAAATGGCAGAAGGTGTATTAACAGACATTGAAATAGCGCAAGTTATGAAACTGCCAAATGAACAGAAAATAGAAGGATTTTTAACATATTGGACTCGAAAAGAAGCGGTGCTGAAAGCGACAGGTGAAGGACTAATGATTCCGCCAGTACATATTACAGTATCAGCTCCAAATGATCCTCCAAACTTGTTGGTTTTTAAGGATAGACAAGAGTTATTAAATAATACAATGATGGAAGATGTAAAGCCTAGTTTAGATTATAGGGCCTCTGTTGCAATATTCAGTAAGGAAGTAACTGAAATTACGCAATTAGATGCGGCAGCACTTTTAAATCTTAAATAAAAAAATTATAGAAGAGGTGTTCCTCATGTTAGTAGCGGAAAATAGAAAGAATGAATTCACTTATAACGTACAAGCAATTAAAAATATTTTATTTTCTGGAGATACATCATCTATTCATGCTTTAGAAAAGCTTTTAAATGATACAGTTCAGTTTGATGTTCTTGAACAAGAGGCACTTGGTAGACAGTACATTCCGAAAGAAGCAAAGAATTTCTTTGATAAAGATGGAACATTTCTTTACCGTGTATCTAATGTTAGTTATAAAGGCAAGGTGTTATCTGAAAATCTAATTTTTGCAGACACTTCGTTTTTACCGGACGCAATAAAGAGTGAATTAGAGAGTGGAAATATTCCTGTTGAAAAGCTTATAGAAAAGATGGAAGTAAGAAGAAATGTATTATATGAAGGATATCAGCCATCTGGAAATATTATCGAATTGTTTGATGGATGTTCTGTTACAGCGAATGTGTATCCAACTAGAAAGTATCAAATTGTAAGTAAATGCAAATGTGTATTTTATATTTGTGAAGTGTATCATGCAGAGAATATAAAGCAATTGCTTAAATAAAAACAAGAAACCAGCCTATAAAATGGCTGGTTTCTTGTTTATTTAACAGCTTCTTTTAATTCTTTACCTGCTTTAAATGCAGGAACTTTACCAGCGGCGATTTGAATTTCTTCGCCAGTTTGCGGATTACGTCCTGTACGAGCAGATCTTTCGCGCACTTCAAAAGTTCCAAAACCGATTAGTTGAACTTTATCTCCAGATTGTAATGCATTAGCAATTGTGTCAAATACGGATTGTACAGCTGCAGAAGCGTCCTTTTGAGAAATATCAGCTGATTGAGCTACGTTTTTAATTAATTCTGTTTTGTTCATGTTTTCACCTCATAAAAAAATTTTTGGAATGAATGTTTTAGTATAATAGATAGTAAAGATAAAGCTATCACTATGATTAGATAGAATACTATATAATTATGTTAATTTCGTTGCAAGAGACTGAATCCCTTCTATTATTTAGGGATTAATTAAGAATCGATGCATATAAAAAGCTTTAGTATGAGGATGAGGGGGAGTATATGAATGATTTTTCGTGAAAAAAATGAGAAGGAAAGTATATTAATTCGTCAACATGACCATGGTTTTTTAGCTGGAGAGATTGCAAAACATATAAAAGAAGACTTTTTTGAAAGTAAAACATATTTAAAAGAAACAGTTGATGCAATATATGAGCATGACAGAGGATGGATAGAGCTTGATAAAGTACCAATTTTGAATGATGCTAAAAATATTCCATATACATTTATGGATTGTCCAAGCCCATTACGTTTTGTTTTTTATACGATTGGTTTGAATGAAATTGAAAATTCTAATCCATACGGGGCATTGCTTTGTAGTAAACATTTTTTATCATTTCCACTAAACGAGGAAGATGAAGAGATGATGTCATTTTATAAACATGAATTAGAACGACAAAAAAGAATCTTGAAAACGTTAACAAAAGAACAGTTTGCGATGTTCGATAAACATTATAAATTATTAAAGTTTTGTGATGAACTTTCTTTATACGTATGTATGAATAAGCCTGGTGTCAAAAAGAAAGATGAAATTGATTTATTTAAAGATGGTTTTGAAGGAACAGAAATGTTTAATAGTGAAGAGGAGAAACTTATTCAAGCTGAATGGGTGGACGAGGAAACAATTCGGATTACACCATTTCCATTTCAAACGGAATTTTATACGTATGTAAAATATAAAACGATAAATAAGCATGAAATGAAAGAAAAAGGGATTGCAAAGGCTGATAGAGAATCAGAAATGAAGAAACAAACCATTCGTTTCATACAATAAGGAGGTAATATAAATTGAAAGATTATATATTAAAACAGTGTGATTATCATGCTTGGGCCAATACAAGATTATTCAATCGATTAAAAGAGTTACCAAACTATGAGACGATTTTTAATGAGCAGATACAGAGTGTATTCCCATCCATTAAGGATACTTTTGTGCATATTTATATTACAGATCAAGTGTGGTTACATATATTGCATGGTAAAAGTATGAATGAAGCAATACAAGACCGAGAAGATTTACGAAAACAAATTGAAACTAAATCGTTACATGAATTAGAAAAAATGTTTGAAAACATGGCAAATCAATATAAAGATTTTTTAATTACAATACAAGATGTGAATGCTGTATTTGTTATTGAGAATCCATATGTAGGGAAATTAGAAACTTCGATTTTAGAATTAGTGCAACATGTCGTAAATCATGGTACATATCATAGAGGAAATATAACAGCGATGATCCGTCAACTTGGTCATTCGTCGACAATGATGGATTTTGTACTGTATTTACATATGGTTAAAAAGCAGGGAGAGTAATATAGTTTGTAAGAAGGAGAGGCTTTAATTATAGAAGTCTCTCCTTCTATTTTATTCCGCATTCATGGTAGATCGACTGATTAAAGTTTTCTTAAGAAGCTTTATTTTCTTGTAATTGCTTAGCGTATTGTACAGCCTTATATGCATTGACTCTACCGTTTTTCCAGTACGTACCTGTACCACTAATTTTATCAGAAGTTGACT
This sequence comes from Bacillus cereus group sp. Bce041, assembly GCF_052646455.1. NCBI lineage: Bacteria > Bacillati > Bacillota > Bacilli > Caryophanales > Bacillaceae > Bacillus > Bacillus cereus group sp. Bce041. The sequence continues at coordinate 179,208 of NZ_JBQXON010000003.1, read as the reverse complement.
CAATAATTTGGCGAATTTGTGTATTACTATATCCTTGATTTGCTAAAAGAGCAGCGACTCCTGCAACATGAGGTGTTGCCATAGATGTACCACTTAATGATTGATACGTGCTTCCTTTATATGTTGAATATATATTTGAACCTGGTGCTGCAACATCTACCCAGCTACCATAAGTAGAGAATGAAGATTTTCTATCTGATTGATCTGTAGAACCAACTGCAATTACTTCGCTGTAATAAGCAGGGTAATTAGCTTTTGTATTTCCAGCATTTCCAGCAGCTGCAACTATAACAGAGCCTTTATTCCATGCATATTGAACGGCTTGTTGTAATGCTGTACCACCATTTGGAGCTCCTAAACTTAAACTAATTACTTTTGCACCCGAATCAGCAGCTTCTCGAATACCTTGCGCTACAGCATCAAGAGTACCACTTCCTTGATTATCTAATACGCGGACAGCATAAATTGAAGTTTGTGGGGCAACACCAGCAATTCCGACGCTGTTATTCGTAAGTGCTCCAGTAATTCCAGCGCAATGTGTACCATGACCATTACCATCATCAGATGTATTGTCGTTATCAACATAATCATGCCCGTAAATTACTTTCGAAGCCAGATCAGGGTGTGAGCCTTGAACTCCTGTATCAATAATAGCTACTTTTACACCCGGATCACTTCGTTGGCTATCCCAAGCTTGTGGAGCTTGAATCTTTTGTAATCCATATTGATTATTAAAATATGGGTCGTTTGGAGTCCAAAAGGCGTGAACGTAATAATTTGGTTCTGCATATTCCACATCTGGATTATTTTTATAACTCTTTATTTTTTCTTTTACAGTACCTTTTGAAAATTGTACGACTTCAAAACCTAACTTATCATCTTTAGATAAGACATTAGCTCCGACAGATTTATGAAAAGATTGCACATTACTTAAAGATGCATTTTGTTTGAACTTAACGATTAATTGGTTAGGAACATAATCAGTAGATGATGTTTCAGCACTTGAAGTATTCGTGTTAAAGAAGAAACCACCAATAATAAATGATAAAACAGATAGGAAAACAATGATTTTGTTTTTCAAAAGATTTTTCCTCCCTTTTCTTGGATGAGTTTTTCAGCGACACTTTAATGTCGCATTCCTTTTCAACTATATAGTTAGACCATACGATTTATGACATTTATGTGAAAAACTTTTGGAGGAATAAAAAGGAGTAAATATTGATATAAATATATTTTTAATGATAGTAATTAAGTAAAAGAAGGGATGAAAAAAGGAATGCTCATCATGTATGAGTCATTCCTTTTTTCATAGATTAACTTGCCTGTTTTTTATTATTTTCTTTCAATTTCTCTGCTTGTAAAAAGCGATTCGTTTCAGCAACAACAATACTACTTAATCCAATCAGACCAATCAAGTTTGGAATTGCCATAAGTCCATTTGCAATATCAGCAAATGTCCATACGATTCCTAGCTTTAAATTAGCACCAATTGCAATCATGAAAATAAAGATTGCTTTATAATATTTAACTGCACTTTCTCCGAATAAATAAGCTACACATTTTTCTCCATAATACGACCAGCCTAAAATAGTAGAGTAGGCAAATAAAATAATTGCGATACCGAGAATCATACTACCAGCAGTACCGAATACAGATTGGAATGCAAGTGTTGTAGCCTCAACACCAGTTTTACCTGATTTCCAAGCGCCTGTAGTAATTAATACTAGTCCTGTAATTGTACATACAATAAACGTATCTAGAAAAGTACCAGTCATTGAAACTAAAGCTTGCTTTGCAGGCGAATCGGTTTTTGCCGCCGCCGCCGCAATTGGTGCACTCCCTAAACCAGCTTCGTTCGCAAATACACCACGCGCCATTCCGATTTGGATAGCTGATGCAACTGTTGCCCCAATAAAACCACCAGCAGCTGCTGTACCATTAAATGCACCAGAAAAAATAAGTGAAAATGCTTCTGGAATTTGGTCGTAGTGATAGAAAATAATTATAAGACCAGCAATTATATAAAAGAAAGCTTTAATAGGAACGACATATCCCGTCACTTTCCCGATTTTTTTTACACCGCCTAAAATAACAATTGCGATTAAAAATGACATTACTATACCAGTTAAAGCAGGAGGGAAAGAGAAATTAATTCGCATTGCCTCTGCAACTGAGTTAGATTGCACCATATTACCAATACCGAAAGAAGCAGTTGTACCAAATATAGCGAATAATATAGCAAGCCATTTCTTACCTAAACCACGCTCTAAATAATACATTGGTCCACCTGAATATTCACCATTTTCATTACTAACACGATATTTCACTGCAAGTATTGCCTCTGCATATTTTGTTGCCATACCGAATAAAGCGGTAATCCACATCCAAAATATTGCACCAGGACCACCAATTGTAACCGCTGTTGCAACACCGGCTATATTACCCATACCAATCGTTGCGGCCATAGCTGTCATGAGTGCTTGGAAGTGACTAATATCTCCAGAAGAAGAAGTATCTTCTGATTTTTTAAACGCTAGTTTGTGAGCGTATAATAGTTTACTAAACTGTAAACCTTTCAAACGCACTGTGAGAATGATACCTGTTCCAACGAGTAGCAACAAAGTTGGTAATCCCCACACGTATTGATTTAGTTGTTCTAATACTTTACTTACTGTCTCCATCTTTATTCTCCTTTTTTAGAAAAAATAAAAACCACTTCAAGTAAATGAAATGGTCTCTGGAGAAACAAGGGATAGAAAAATAAACCGATACAATCGGCTTTTTCTTTCGCTTGTCTCTGTCCTTTTACCTGAGAGATTATCCGCTAAAGTAGCGGATTTGCTCCTTCGGTGCTCGTTTTCCTCCGCGCTCTATGAAAGCGAGAGGGAGTCTCTCCAGAGATTCGTCCCCATGCAGTTCTACTTGTAACCAAGACCTGAGAGTTTCAAAGTTGGTATAACAACTTTTTGCCCCGTCGGTAGATCAATAGACCTTCTCCTGAATGGTTCATCCGAATTATAAAATTTATAAACACATTGATTGTAAATCAATAAAAACATTATAGACATACAAATTGTGAATTGCAATCATTTTTTATTTTAAAATAGTAAATAGTTTTATTTTTTTGTAAGTCCTAATTTATCTTCAACTTCATTTAAAGTAGATAAAGCGATGACAATATGTTGATCCGCAAGTCCTAAAGCTTGTTTTGTTTTTTCAATAGTTTCATTGGTTGAAGTAGAGTTATTTGCTCCGTCTATAATCAAATTTGCTGCATTTTTCATGAAATTTGATGCGGATTTAAACTGAGTTGTGAATTGAAGTAGTTGTTTTTGTATATCTATATCTGTTATGTTTTCTTCAATTTTAAGCGTGTCTATTTCGTTCATAATTGTTTCGTACTGTTTGGAAACAGCACTCATTGTAACTAATAGTTTATTTCGATCTACTGAATCTCCATTCGTGTTAATCTCTTCCCAGGCAGGTAACCAATCTTTTTCGATGATGTCATTATAATGAGTAGTCAATTCATGAATTTTAGGTTGTAATTTCGTTTTGAAAGTTTTTGTCTCCGCTGTTTCTACAGTTGCTTTTTCGTTGTTATTTTTAACATTAGTAACATAGAAAATCGTACCGAAAATGATGAAAATAGAAATAACAACTGTCCATTTAGTAAAAAGTAATTTCTGCAATATGTAACGCCTCCAAAATTTAAAAACTTATAATTATAATATATAACAATAATGTTGTTTAAAGTAGAGAAAATAGGTTAGAAATAATTTGAATTATGTCTTTTCTATACATGAATAATTAAATTTAGTAAAATGATGAAAGTTATATGCGAGAAGAGAGGGTTTTTAGTGAAAATGAATAGAAGAAAACTGGTTTTAAGTATTTCAATGGCTATGTTATTAGTTGGTTTATTTGCACTCATATATGTAGACAAAGAATCTAAAATTAAAGATTTTCCAGTGCCAATGTCAGCAATCTATATTAACGATGATAATGAAGAGGACTATCAATATATAAGTGTAATGCCTATTACAAAAGCAAATGGATGGGAGAACTTAGGGGAAAACGGGCATACTGTTAGTTTTAAAAAAGGGGAAAGGAAGGTAGCAGTAGTACATTATCCGGGAGAAATTACGTATTATTTATTTGAGAAAAAGATGAATAAGGGAGATTAGCTAAAGATGTAATTCATTAAGAGTTACATCTTTTTTTATTCTGAATCATTTGAAATTAAATTCGATAGATGTTTTGATAGATGTAGTGATAAATATGATTAGTTCTATATGTCTATAAAGAGTATTAGGGTGATTATAAAAATATTATGTGAACTAATTATTGTGAGAAGAAGATAAATTATATGCTAAAGGGGGAATTAAAAATGTTACTAAAAACAATCTACTGTAAGGTGGAAGAAGAGAAAAAGAAATTGTTTTCAAATGCGCAAGAAAAATGGAGTGATATACGGCATCTAGATGGTTTTCATGGACAATTTGGTGGATGGTATGAAGATGAGGCATGTGTATTTACTTTATGGGAAGATAGAAGTACATATCAATCATTTATGAATGGTGCTCACGATACAATTTATTTAAATAGTAATCAAGAGGATACGTTTCTTTCGTGTGAAATTGAATTATTTCAAACGTTGTATGATATAACTGATACGCATTTGAAAGACGTTGTTACAGAAGGATCATTCGTAAGAGTTGCTATATGTGATGTAAAGGTGGAAAAGGAAAAGTATTTTTTACAGAAGCAAGAAACAATTTGGAATAAAGGAATGGAAAAAGCAAAAGGAATGTTAGGTGGAGTAGTTGGGAAGTCTTTAAAAAATGAAAATCGTTACATAGTGTTAACGTATTGGAAAGATGAACAGACGCATCAAAATTATGTGGAAGAGATTTTCCTAGATTTATATAAATTAGCTAATATTCATGAAGATATAGAAGAGATAAAAGGAAAACAAGCTGTATGTAAGGAAGAATGGCTTGTATATTAAACGCTGAAAAAGTGTATAAATGAATGTATAATAAAGATATTTTCTTATAAACAAGTAATTAATAGAAGACGTTATATACCCTTTCATGTTAATATATTTAAGTTATAATAGGAGGCTTACCCTTTTGTATTGTACGGTAGAAGCAGTGTGAGCTTGAAATTTTTTTAGAAAAGGATGTGCCTAATTTGCGTATCAATAAATTTATTAGTGAAGCTGGAAAAGCGTCTCGACGTGGAGCGGATAAACTAATTAATGAGAGAAGAGTAATTATTAACGGTAAGGTTGCAAAAATTGGTGACCAAGTGAACCCAGGTGATGATGTACGAGTAAATGGAGAGCAGCTTCGAATTGCTCGAGATCACGTATATATCGCTTTAAATAAACCAGTAGGTATTACATGTACGAGTGAAAAATCAGTAAAAGGTAATATTATCGATTTAGTGAACCATCCTTTACGAATTAGTCACATTGGACGTCTTGATAAAGACTCAGACGGTTTAATTTTGTTAACGAATGATGGTGATATTGTTAATGAAATTTTACGTGCTGAAAACAAACATGAGAAAGAATATATCGTTTCAGTAGATAAGCCAATTACACCTGATTTCTTAGAGAAAATGGCAGCGGGTGTTAAAATTTTAGGAACAAAAACGCTTCCTTGTGAGGTTACACAGTTATCAAAATATGAGTTCCAAATTATTTTAACACAAGGGCTAAATCGTCAAATTCGCCGTATGTGTGAAGCTTTAGGTTATCAAGTATACACGTTAAAACGTACGAGAATTATGAATATTGAATTGAATAATTTACCGGTTGGGCAGTGGAGAGATTTAACAAAGAAAGAGAAAAGACGTCTATTTGCAGACTTAAATTACGAACCACAAGATTGGTAAAATTGTGAAGTGAAACCAAAAAAATTTGGTTTCACTTTTTTAATTAAATAAATAATTTTTTTAAACACTTGCAAAAATAAAATGAATAAGATATATTAAATAACAATAAATGGATGTTTTACAAAAAGCAAAGAAAAGGACACGAGTTATTTTACCCGGTTATACAGAGAAGGAAGGAAAGCTGAGAACTTCCTAACGCAGAAAAATAACTTACCACCTTAGAGCTGAACTAGGGAAATTAAGTATCTAGTGCCGTGTATGCGACGTTATCGCAAAAGAAGCCATTATGTTTTTTGTGATGGGAATCTGGGTGGAACCACGGATATAAGCATATTCGTCCCTATATTTAGGGATGAATATGCTTTTTTGCATTCAATTTCATAATAAGCGAAGAAAAGGACACGAGTTATTTTACCCGGTTATACAGAGAAGGAAGGAAAGCTGAGAACTTCCTAACGCAGAAAAATAACTTACCACCTTAGAGCTGCACTGGGGAAATTAAGTATCTAGTGCCGTATAAACGACGTTACCGTAAAAGAAGCCATTGCATTTTGTGATGGGAATCTGGGTGGAACCACGGGTAAAAGCACGCTCGTCCCTATGTTAGGGATGAGTGTGCTTTTTATTATGAAATGGAGAGATGAAAAATGAAAGAACAAATGATTGAAATTAAATTTCCAGATGGTAGCGTGAAAGAATTTGTAAATGGAGTTACTTTAGAAGAAATTGCGGGATCCATTAGCAGTAGTTTGAAAAAGAAAGCAGTCGTGGGGAAAGTAAATGATGGATTATATGATTTACGCCGAAAGATTGAAGAAAATGCGGAAGTAGAAATCATTACTATAGATTCAAATGAAGGTGTAGAAATTGCAAGACACTCTGCGGCACATATTTTAGCGCAAGCTGTAAAAAGATTGTATGGTGATATAAATCTTGGAGTAGGGCCTGTTATTGAAAATGGATTTTATTATGATATGGATCTTCCAAGTAGTGTAAACGTAGAAGATTTACGGAAAATAGAAAAAGAAATGAAAAAGATTATAAATGAAAATATAAAGATAGAACGAGTTGAGGTTTCTCGAGAAGAAGCAGCAAAACTGTTTCAAGAAATGAACGATCGCTTGAAATTAGAACTTTTAGAAGCAATTCCTAGTGGGGAAAGTGTAACACTATATAAACAAGGTGAATTTGTAGATTTATGTAGAGGACCACATTTACCATTTACAGGTTATTTGAAAGCATTTCAATTAACTCACGTTTCCGGTGCATATTGGCGAGGTGATAGTAATAACCAAGTGCTTCAGCGCATATATGGTGTTGCATTCTCTTCTCAAAAAGAATTAGAAGAGTATTTACATTTCGTTGAAGAAGCAGCAAAAAGAAATCATCGTAAGTTAGGCAGTGAGCTTGAGTTATTTATGTTTTCTGAAGAGGCTCCGGGAATGCCATTTTATTTACCGAAAGGACAAATGATTCGTAACGAATTGGAAGCATTTTTAAGAGAAATTCAAAAAGAGTACAATTATCAAGAAGTACGCACTCCGTTCATGATGAACCAAGAAGTATGGGAGAGATCAGGGCACTGGGGACATTATAAAGATAATATGTATTTCTCTGAAGTAGATAATAAAAGTTTTGCATTAAAACCGATGAACTGCCCAGGGCACATGCTTATGTTTAAAAATAAATTGCATTCTTATCGTGAATTACCGATTCGTATGTGTGAATTTGGTCAAGTACATCGCCATGAATTTAGTGGTGCCTTAAACGGATTATTAAGAGTACGTACTTTCTGCCAAGATGATGCACATTTATTTGTAACTCCAAAACAAATTGAAGATGAAATTAAATCAGTAATGGCGCAAATTGATTACGTATATAAAACTTTTGGATTCGAATATGAAGTAGAGCTTTCTACTCGTCCAGAAGACTCAATGGGTGATGATAAATTATGGGAGCAAGCAGAAGCAGCATTAGAAAATGTATTACAATCGCTAAATTATAAATATAGACTAAATGAAGGTGACGGTGCATTTTACGGGCCGAAAATTGATTTTCATATTAAAGATGCTTTAAATAGAAGTCACCAGTGCGGAACAATCCAGCTTGATTTCCAAATGCCAGAGAAATTTGATTTAAATTATATAGATGAAAATAATGAAAAGAAAAGACCAGTTGTTATTCACAGGGCAGTTTTAGGGTCATTAGATCGCTTCTTAGCAATATTAATTGAGCACTTTGGAGGTGCGTTCCCGGCATGGGTGGCACCAGTTCAAGTGAAAGTAATTCCAGTTTCAAATGCAGTACATGAACAATATGCCAATGAGATTGCACTTAAATTAGCACAAGCTGGAGTTCGTGTTGAACAAGATGCACGAGATGAAAAATTAGGATATAAAATAAGAGAAGCACAAATGCAAAAAGTACCGTATGTTCTTGTTATTGGAGATAAGGAAATGGAAAACGGAGCTGTAAATGTACGTAAATATGGGGAAGAGAAGTCAGAAGTTATTGCACTAGATGTATTTGTGGCAACTATTGAAGAAGAAATAAAGAATAGAAAATATTGATTGTAAAGAAAACACACTATTAGAAATTAGTGTGTTTTCTTTTTTATCTTACAAAAATGTAAGGTAAATGTAAGCGAAATCGAGGGAACGAGTTGTAGAAAAATGAGAATATGAAGTAGGAAATAGGTTCATGTTACAGGTGTAACTCTTATTGAATGAATAATTAAAAAAATCTTAAGGATTTACATGACAAAATAATAAGAAATATGTGAGAAATTAATTTTATACAAAAGGGATGGAGTGAAAGAGATGTCAACAAATGTAGTTACTGTAGAAAGTGTAGAAAAAACGTATGGAAAAAGAAATGAGAATCAGTCAAAAGCATTAAGGGGTGTATCGTTAAGTATTAAAGAAGGAGAATTTGTCGGGATTATGGGTCCTTCTGGGTCTGGAAAAACGACTTTACTTAATGTGATAAGTACACTTGACCAAGCGACAGGTGGTAGTGTGACGATAGCTGGTACAAATATTACTTCTATGAAGGGCAATGCGTTATCTGATTTTCGCTCTCAAAAATTAGGTTTCATTTTTCAAGATTTTAATCTACTAGAAAACTTATCAATTTATGAAAATATAGCTTTACCACTTTCTCTGCAAGGCGTACCATCAAGTGAGATTACTGGAAAGGTAAATGACGTTGCGAAGAAATTAGGAATTACTGAAATTTTAACAAAATATCCAACTGCTGTTTCTGGTGGACAAAAGCAAAGAACAGCGGCGGCAAGAGCTTTAGTACATAATCCAGCAATTGTATTAGCAGATGAACCGACAGGTGCGCTTGATAGTAAAAACGCAAAAAGTTTATTAGAAGCAATGCAAGATTTACATGAAAATCACAATGTAAGTATTTTGATGGTTACACATGATGCATTTAGTGCAAGTTATTGTGAGCGTATTTTATTTATTCAAGATGGTCTTCTTTATAAAGAATTAAATCGTCAAGGCACTAGAGAGAATTTCTATCAAGACATTTTAGGTGTGCTCGCTCATATGGGCTCAGCTGCTGAGTCTAAGTAGGGGGCGAAACTATGTTATTTAAATTATCACGTCATAGTATGAAAAAAATGTTAAAAGATTATATGGTTTTACTTATTGGCCTCGTTATTAGTATTAGTATTTTCTATATGTTCCAAACGATGGCGATGAATAGCGAATTTACGAAAGATAATAGCCTAATTAGTAGTATTAGACTCGTCTTTTGGGTAGGTGCAATACTATTATCTTTCATTACTGTATTTTATATTATATATGCCAACTCTTTCTTACTCACGTTAAGAAGAAAAGAACTCGGTATGTACATGATGCTTGGTGCAAAAAAGAAAAAAGTAGCACAGTTATTATTTATTGAAACATTCGGTATGGGTATTGTCAGTATTATTATCGGTATTTTAGTAGGGATGTTACTTGCAAGTGTAGCAGGAAACTTTTTAATGAATGGAATGGAAATTTCAGCAAAAGGTAGTTATGCATCTGTATACACACCAGCAATTTTAGTTACAGCTATTTTCTTCTTAATACTATTTTTCATTACTGGCTTAATGAACAGTGTCCGATTGTTACGTAAAACTGAACTAGAGTTAATTCGTGAAGATGAAACACTAGATGAAGTAAAGAAAAGTAAAACTCGCATTATTATAATGACAGTACTTGGTGTATTACTAGTAAGTATAGGGTACTATTTTATGATCAATGTAAAAATATATGCTGAATTAGGTTTTATTATAGCAACCATCGTTACAACACTTGGAACATATTTTATCTTTAGTTCATTACTCCCATTTTTTGTGATGAAAATTAAGGGGAATAAAAAACGAAATGAAACTGGTCTAAATAGTTTTACATATGCACAGCTACGCTTTCGAGTAAATAGTTTATCGAGAGTATTAGGTACTGTAGCGATGTTAATTGCATTAGGCGCAGGTGCGATGACGGCAGGTATGGCTTTCCAAAAAAATGTAGGTATTATGACAGACTTTTCTCGTGTATATGATGTTGTAATTCATGATCCGAATGATCAAGACAAAGCTGCCTTAAAAGAAATGGAAATTGTTGAAGAAAGCAAGTACAACTATAAAGTAGATGGAGAAGCGGTTTATTATTTACGTAACGACTTAACTGCGAAACCACCACTTGTTTCAGACCATTTTGATACAAAAACGTTAAAAGAGCCTGTTCGTAAACGTGTGACTGAACCTTTAACTGAACCTGTATATTCAGCTTTAGAGGCTCCTGAATTAGCAAAATTCCCTCGTATGCCAAAGGATTGGGAAGACGCAGTTGTAAGAGAGATACAAATTACGCATAATCAATTTAGCGGAAAACCAGTAAGAATTGCAGACGAAGAGCATTATAAAGGAATTCAAGGAACAGAACACACTGTAACATTAGCAAAAGTAGATGATATGAAAAAATATAAACCGTTATTGATCGAAATAGACAAGAGACAAAAAGCACAAATTGAAAAAGCAACAGGTGAAAAGGTAGACTTATTTACGAAAATGACAATTTATCAGTTTATGAACAGCTTCATGAGCGGAACAATGTTTATGGGATTTTTCCTCGGAATTGCCTTTTTAGCAATGATGGCGAGTTCCCTTATGTTCAAAATATTAACAGGTGCTTCTCGTGATGTACGCCGTTATGAAATGTTACGAAAAATTGGTGTGAGACGCAGTATGCTAACGAAAAGTATATATAAAGAAATTTCATATTTATTTATCTTCCCAGCAATCATTGGCATTTCTCACGTTTTAGTAGGGCTTAACTTATTCAGCTTTATATTAGTTGACCCGTTTGTAAAAGTGTGGGTGCCAATTGGGATATTCTTAGTCATTTATTTCATCTATTACTGGATAACTGTTCAACTTTATAAAGGTATGGTAATGCCGAAAGAAGAGGTAGCTAAATAGTTTATCCCGCTATTTGCCAGGCAGCCCGATTGGTGAGGGCTGATTAAAGTTTTATTTTATGAAAAGAGTCCTTGTTTTGAAAATAGGGGCTCTTTTTTATGTTTTTTATAAAGAAGGAAAAGATTGGATAATGGTCGAAAAATATAATGTAACTTCCAAGAAATGACTAAAATAATACTATTTTGTCGAGAGGAAGGATACGAAGTATGAAAGAAATGCTACAGTTATTTCGCAACAAAGTGTATGCACGTTTTTTCTAGCAAATATTTTAGAGCGACTCGGTTCTATGATTGCTGGAATTTCTTTAATGTTTTACTTGTTAGATCAATACGGAAAACAACCAGTTTACGCAACGATGACAAAAATTATGATTGCATTACCTGCATTAATCTTTTTTCTATTAGTAGGGACAGTAGTGGATCGATTTGATAGACAACGTATTTGTACAGTAAGTAACATATGTTGTTCGCTCTGTAATATTGGAATCCTAATTTCGCTTTATTACGGGATGATTATACTTGTCTTTATATTTTTATTTTTGGAAAATGCATGTATACAATTTTCCTCTCCATCAGAACAATCGATGATACAGGGAGTAGTTGAATCAGACCAATATGGTGCAGCAGCGGGTATTAATCAAATGGTAAATAGTTTGTATGCTTTATTTGGTGTAGGAATTGCAACGATGGTGTACTGAACTTTTGGAATTTACGGGAGCATTTTAGTAAATACGCTCACTTTTATTATGAGTGGTATTTTGATTCAAACAATCTCCATTCCAGAAAAAGTTTGTTTACCAAATGGTAGAACAAAATGGAAAGAAGTTAATTTGAAGATGTTAATAACAGAGTTTAAAGAAGGGATTAGGTATATATACCTAAATGAAACTTTTAAAAAATTACTTTTGGGATTTATCGTGTTTGGTTGATTATTTTTTGTTACGTGTTTATTCCAAGCTATTTTACTAAGTGGGAAAAAGCGAATTCAAGGTATGGTTGAAGAGGTTTGTTTTTTCTGAATATTCTTTTTTAAAGGGGTGATAGTTATGTTGATGCGAACTGCTAAGTGGTGTGGGATTACTTGTTTACAATTATTCGCTACAATTCTATGTATAATCTGTTTAGGTGCGCTCCCTCGATTATTTAAGGGATTACAAATTGATTTAATTGGTTTTTGGAACACGATTGTGTTTATTGGAGGAAAGTTACTCCAACCTTGGGAAATTACATATGGATTTCGAGATTCGAGGAAATTATTTCCGCAAATATGGATTCATTATTTAGAGACAATGTTTGTATATATTTCGGCATTTTTACTGTCATTACTTATTGCGTATGTTCTCGTTGTGTGGGTATTACAACGGTCTCAATCAAAGCAACGAATGTGGAATGGGATTTTTGTCGTACTTGAAAGCATCCCAGATATTTTAATAATTTTATTATCGCAACTTCTAGTCGTAATAATCTTTCAAAAGACAGGCTTTATGCCAGTAAAACTAGCGGGGATTGGGGAGGAAAGGGCTCGCCTATTGCCAATAATATGTCTAACTTTGCCTACAACACTATTATTTATTAAGCTACTACTATTACGTTTCAGAGAAGAATTAGAGAAAGATTATAGTATATTTGCTAAAAGTAAAGGGCTTAGTTTACGACATATTTTAACAAATCATATTTCAAGAAATGTTTTGTTAACAACAATCTATTATGCAAAAACAAATATTTTATTTATGTTATCAAATTTATATATTATTGAATGGATATTTAATACGTACGGTATGTTTGTTTTTGTAAAAGAAAATTCGAAATTAGAAATATTTACAGTAAGTTTAATTATATTATACGTACCGCTTTTTATACTATTTCGTTTATTACATACGTTTTTACAAAATGTAATAAAGGAGCGTGTTTAGCATGTGGCAAGTTGTAAAAAGAGATGTGAGATTTTGGTTTGGTGTTACTTTTTTAAGCGTACTTATGATTGTTAGTATTGGAAATACTTTATTTTTCGATGGGAATATCCGTGAACTTACGATGATGTATAACGAAAAAGGAGAACTAGAGGCTGCTCCATTTTCACCGTCGAATAAATTTTGGTTCGGTAGTGATGAGAAAGGACGCGATCTTTTCCAGCTAATAATAGAAGGAGCGAAATGGACAGTTGGTGCGAGCGTAATTATAGCGATTCTACGAGTTATAGTTGGAGGAGGTATTGGTTTGCTTCTTGGTATGTATAGCAAACGTTCTTTTCCAGTTATAGCATCTTTTTTTGATCCGTTCAGCATTGTACCTATGGTTATGATTTCTTTTTTTGTGTTAAAGGAAGTTTTAGTGTTTGAAAATGGGACAGTACCAGAGCCGTTTCATTTAAGGGTAATATTTCAAATGGTTATCCTTACATGTTTAGCGGTACCAACAATTATGTTATATACAGCGCAGGAAGTCCGTCGGATAAAAAGAGAAGAATTTATGATGGCAGCAACTGTGCTTGGGGGCAGTAAATGGCATAGAGTGAAAAATCACGTATGGCCACACGTATTACCATCATTTTTTTTACTTGTTGCTCAACAATTTGTGAGTACTTTATTACTTCTCTTGCATCTTGGCTTGTTAGAGTTATTTTTTGGCGGAACAATTATCTTTGGTACAGAGGCAGATAGTGTAACAAAAGAATGGACCGGCCTAATTGGTCAAAACTTCCGTCATTTAACTACTCATACATGGATTGTACTTATACCGATTGCTTTTTATAGTATGACAATTTTAGCTGGAAATCTAATTAGTAATAGCATGCAAGATGCGATTAAGTTAGGAAATGTGAGAAAGCTAGAGAGGGAAAGTAAAGAATTACAAGTAGAGAAACAAGTACAACTAACTATGGATGACTTTTCTTTTTATAGAGAGATACAAAAATAAAAAAGATAGCTGAAGACAAATTGTTTTCAGCTATCTTTTTTCGCTTAAAGTGGTGGTAAATCAATCTTACCTTCTTCAAATAATTCTTTTATCATATGTTTCGTATAACCAGCGGCTTGACCAAATGTGATTTTTGCTGGCATTGGTGCTTCGTTAGCATCTACAACTACATCAATAATACATGGTTTATTTTGTTTTACTGCATTTTGGAAAGCGGGAAGTAGTTCATCTAAATTCTCAACACGGTATCCAATACCTCCACACGCCTCTGCATATTTTGCAAAATCAGGGTTCGTTAAGTCTGTTTCGAATTCGATATTACCCATAACTTCTTGCTCGAATTTAATCATCGCAATTTTATTATTGTTTAATACGACGACAACGATTGGTAATTTATATTTTACAGCTGTTACGAAGTCATTCATCGTCATTCCAAATCCGCCATCACCACAAACTGCAAATACTTGTTTATCCGGGAATGCAATTTTTCCAGCAAGAGCACCAGGTAAACCGCAACCAAGTGTTGCGAGCCAGCTAGAAATGACAAATTGCTGGTTTGTCATACGGAAGTGTCTTGCGGTCCATACTGTTACATTTCCGACATCGACTGATAGAATTGCGTCATCATGTGCTACTTGCTGCAGAGCATGCATAACGCGTTGTGGTTTAATTGGAATGGAAGAGTCTTCTTCTTGATCGTGTAATTTTTCTTCCCACTTTTTCATCATTTCTTGGTGATGTTCTAAGAAGGAATGGTCTGTGTGTTCTTCAACATTTTCAATTAACCATCGTAATGTTTTATCAGCATCACCAGCTAAACCAATATCTGTCGCATAACGTTTCCCGATTTGGGCAGGATCTGTATCGATATGAATTGTTTTTGCTTTTTCAGGTAAGAAGCCGGTGAACGGATAAGAAGTACCGACCATAATTAAAGTATCTGCATGCTTCATTGCTTCATAAGAAGGTTTCGTGCCAATCAATCCTAATCCACCAATACAAAGAGGGTGTTCATCAGGAATAATTCCTTTAGCTGGCAATGTAAGTACGATTGGAGCACCAATATGTTCTGCCAATGCAAGTAAAGATTCTCTCGCATGTTTCGTACCTTTTCCAGCTAAAATAACAGGCTTTTTCGCTTCATTAATTGCGAGTTTTGCAGCATCTAAATCTTCTTCTTGAGGAAATAAATCAGGTAATGTAAAGGAAGTATTTGTAACTCGAGCACCACTTTTTACTTCGAATTTCGGAACATCATCAGGAATTGTAAGAACAGAGACCCCTTTTTTCGTATAAGCCATTCGAATCGCTTGATTCACGACAGCAGGTAGCTGTTCTGCTGACATAATACGCTGGTTATAAACCGCAACATCATCAAACATTCTTTCTAAATTTACTTCTTGGAAAAAGTCCGTTCCAAGTAAATCGGTTTCTACTTGACCTGAAATTGCTAGAACAGGGGCTTTATCGAGTTTCGCATCATATAAACCATTTAATAAATGAATAGCACCAGGTCCTGCAATTGCCATACAAACGCCAAGTTTTCCTGTTAATTTTGCATAGGCAGCCGCTGCTAATGCACCAGCTTCTTCATGGCGAACTTGAATGAATTTAATTTTATCTTGTTTTTTTCTTAAAGCTTCAATGATAGAATTGATGGAATCTCCAGGCATACCGTATATGTGTTCTACTCCCCAGTCAATTAATAAATCAACTAATGCTTCACTGGCTGTTTTCCCAAACATAAGTGTTCCTCCTTATAATAGGTAGATAACATTATGTTTTGGATAAAAAGGAAAAATATACAAATAAGAAAATTTATCTGGTTATTTGTAATCTAAGAATCAGTGTGGGAGGAACAAAAGTTTTACTTTAGCAACTTTAATGATGACCAGCGAATAAAGTGAACACTGTTATTAGTAAAAAACCACTAGTCGCCCACATTAGAAATGTAAGGAAAGAGAGCTGTTTCTTAGCTTTCCAAAGCATTTCATGAATTGTGACATATCCAAGTGAACCAATAGCACTTCCCATAATGAGCCCTTGCAGGTGAAGAGCTTTTCCTTCCATCAAAATGCCAAAAACTGTGCCAGTACCGAGAATAAGCGAAAGTAATAAAGTCGTTAATAAAAAGGAAATATATTTATGTTTTGTAAAAAGAAATGGAATAATTAAAGCTAATCCTTCTGGAATATGGTGAACGACAATTGCTATTAAAAAGGGAATGGCAGAGTCATTATGATTTATAAAAGCTGTACCTAACGCAAATCCACTAGGTATATTATGAATAAATATAGCGAAAGAGAGAAAAAGGAAGGTTTGCCATGCTTGTTGATCTTTTTTATGTATCATTGGATGGTGACAATAGTTATCTAATAAGCTCATAACTAAAATACCGATGGCTATACCAAGTATAGGCCCAATCATTTCGTAGCTTGAAAATGTTTCAGGAATAATTTCAAGGGATAAAAGCCCAAGTAAAATTCCGCCACATAATGCGTATAAACGATGCATCTTTTCTTCAATGAGTTGGCGTGTTGCTACTCCAACAGCACCGCCTAATAGTAATCCACCAAATGAAAAAAACGTAACAATCATTGGAATCCATAATCGTTCCATAGTATCACACTCCGATTCTTCCACTTATTTTTAGCTTACGAAAAGGAAAGTTAGAATAGTCCAAGTAATTGTGTTTGAGTATAGAGAAAAAAGTAGTGATTCGTTATAATCTATATATTAAACTTAAGTGAGGAAATGAAAAGGGGAATTGGTTATGCAACAAATTAAAAAAATAGGAAACTCATTTTGGTATATGACACCTGTTTCTGAAACAGATAGACCTATCTTAGGAATGGTCGTTGGACAAGAAAAAACGTTAATGATTGATGCAGGGAATTCAGAAGAACATGCACAATTATTTTTAGAAATGTTAAAAGAACAAAATGTATCGAATCCAGATTTCGTAGCACTAACCCATTGGCATTGGGATCATATTTTTGGATTGCCTGTACTACAAGATGCATTGTCTATTGCACATTCTGAAACGAAAAAAGAGATGCGTACACTTGTTTCTTATGAATGGACAGATGAAGCTTTGGACGCACGCGTAAAAGAGGGTACTGAAATTGCATTTTGTGCGGATTGCATAAAAAAAGAGTTTGAAGAAAAAGCGAGAAATATTAACATTATTCCTCCGACCTTAACGTTCCAGAATCAAATGGAATTAGATCTTGGTGAAGTGACATGCGTGTTAAAACATGTGGGCGGAGATCATGCACATGATTCAGTTGTTATTTACGTGAAAGAAGAAAAGATATTATTTTTAGGAGACTGTATATATGCAGATATTTTTTCTTCGAAGTGGAACTATACGACGAAAAGAACGTTTGCATTAATAGATGAATTAGAAAAATTTGATGCTGAGACATATATTCTTTCTCATGGGGAAGCGATAAATCGAGAGGAGTTTTTACAAGAGATTCGCATGTTAAAAGCAGTAGGAACTTATACAGAAGCTCATAAGGGCGATGAAGAGAAGATAAAGGCAGCGTATAAACAAGAACTAGATAGAGAATTAAATGAAGATGAGTTAGAAACAATAACTTATTTTGTCAATGGTTATGAAATGAATAATCAATAAGACACTACATTAATCCAATATAATTAAATTGCACAAAAAGAGTATTGAAATTTAATTCAATACTCTTTTCAATAGTTAAATATGTAGTTTCAACTAAATTCTAAATATAGGGGTTCATCGTCTGAAGTGATTTTATTCTATTTATTTTTCGTATAGATAGTGGTTCAAGTAGAAGCTTTCTTTGCTAATTCAGTAATATATTCAAAGAATACATCACGTTTTACATCATAAACGACATTTACAGGTCGTCCATCAGCAGTTTCCTCTGTACGTCCTTGGCTTGGTCCGTATGTATGAACGATACTATTAATTGTTTCAGTTTTTGCAAGGTTAGTGTTTCCGACAAGCGCGGTAGTTAGTACATCCCATAAATAGTAGGTAGAGTTCGTTGAGAAGTGAACGAGAGGGGGAACCATTGCATAGCATTGACCAAGGAAATCCATACCAATATACTTTCGTTCTTTTGCCCATTGTTCACGTATGTCTATAGTTAACGGAACTTGGTTTGTACTTTCTAGTGTCACTAAGTCGATTTTAATTTTTGCATCCCATACACGAGCCACTGCTTCAGGGTCCCAAAACGAATTCCACTCAGCTGTTCCATCATGCTCTGGTTCATGTACATTGCCTGCTGTAAGAAATGTACCACCCATCCAAACGAGACGTTCAATTTTATCTTCTATGATGGGAGTTTCATATAATGCACGAGCAAGGTCAGTTAGGGGCCCGGTAAATAATAAACTTGTTTTTCCTTCCGTTTGTAGAAGTGTTTCTATTAAATGGTGATGTGCAGGCTTTGCCACCACGGGTGTTACAACTTTTCCAGACTCATTTAAAATTGGTAGAGCATCTACATAAAATGCATGCATCCGCCAGTCTTTTGGAAACGGGTTTTGCCCGCGAGAGTTTGAAGCGGCTACTGCAATATTACCTTTGCCGAAGCGATCAATAATTTTACGACTTGCAGACATTGCGGGTTCTAAATAGCAGTCTGCTGGGATAACAGATACACCGGTAAGTTCAACGTTTTCCATTTGAAGTAATAAAAATAATGAAATTAAATCATCTACGCCGCCATCATGATTGAAGTACACTTTTTTCTTCATTGTAATCTCCATCCTATATGATTTAGTTAGAAATTAAATATGAATTGAGGAGAAGTCATCAATAATTTCCACCACTTCAATTTCTCCATTAATCAGTAGCTCAGGAAGTTCATTTCTAATATTTCCTTTCCAATACTTTCTAGCTTGTTCGATTTTTTGAGAAAAAGGAATACCATCTTCTTTTGGTAAAAGATTCCCGTCACCTTCAAAAGAACTTCCGATTACTCGTAGTTTAACAATCTGTAAAACTTCTCGATTGTAAGAATCAAATAATGCTTTCCATTTTAAAGCATCTTCATAGCTTTTTGCAGCGTATAAACAAGATAACCTGGAAGGATATTCAGGGAATTCTTGTAGTCTAACCATTTCTACAATGGTTTCTCTAGCTGCTCTAATTGTTTGATCCATATAACTTATAACTACTTTAGCATTTTCATTATTTATATGTAATTCGTCATTTTTATAGTGATTATTTAAAATTTGTATGCCATCTTCACCATTAGCATTTAATGTTCTCTTTCAAAAAAGAAGTGATATAGAGTATTGTGTTGATTTTTGTTAAAAGGAATCATTTGTCCGATATGCATTTTTTTCCTTGTTACGATGTGATATGCGTAAAATTCTGTTTCATTCATGGTTATCCTCCTAGTAATAATGTAATGCAATGTTAAATTTAGTAATTCAACATTGAAATATATAAAACCTTTATAAGTAAAAGTGAGAATTTGAGTTGAAAGTAAAGAAAATACATGAAAACGTTTTAAATTTGTTCACAAAATGTTCACTTACGAAGGGGGTTCCAATGTCGATATAATGACAAAGACTCAAAGAGAGAGGATGATGAAATTTGCCAACAACAAGAAAAGAAAACCTCCAATTTGGCATGATGATGTGCCTTGGAATGGTTATCGTAATGACGTTTTACAATTTACTAATGAATGAAACAGGAGGACCAATTTATATTAAAGAGATTGCATTAGAACTATTAATTGGCTTTATTATTGCGCTATTAATTGAAA
Source organism: Bacillus cereus group sp. Bce041 (assembly GCF_052646455.1). NCBI lineage: Bacteria > Bacillati > Bacillota > Bacilli > Caryophanales > Bacillaceae > Bacillus > Bacillus cereus group sp. Bce041. Next base: position 159,145 of record NZ_JBQXON010000003.1, on the reverse strand, counting down.
TAAGTATAGTTGGACCTTGTGCGAAAAAAATTGTATTCATGTTGCCATTTGATAAATCTAAGAAAATAAATATTATCGTTGCGATGGCGACAACTATGGTAATCGGAATGGTGTTCTTTATGTCATTTTTCGGTATGGCTATGATGCATTTACATGGTGGACTACAAGGAGCTTCATTTGTTTCAATTTATTTTTCGATTTTTATTAAAAATTTCATAATGGCATATCCATTACAATTAATTATTATGGGACCGCTTGTACGTTTCTTATTTGCAAAGTTTGTTATGAAAAAGAAATCTTTTAATGTAGCGTAATTTTCATTTATAAAACACTATATATAAATAAAAAACACATCTCGCATTTTTGAGGTGTGTTTTTTTTTCATTCCAAGTTATTTTCATAGTGATGTGACATTTGTCCTTTTGTCATTATAGGATGATGGTTTTTAATTAAGTCAGAAATAAAGGATGAGGAGATGATTTTTTGAAAGGTATTCTATTTGCTGTTTTTGCGGGGATATTTATAACACTTCAAGGAACCTTTAATGCGAAACTTAGTTCACATATCGGTATATGGTCGACGAGTATTATAACCCATTTAATTGGATTCATTATTGCAACAACTGTATTTTTGTTAAAGAAAGAAGAGAAAGTAACGGATTTAAAGAGTGTAAAAAAAATATATTTAGTAGCGGGTGCATTTGGTGGATTCATTATTTGCGCAGAAACTATGGCGATATATTCACTAGGAGTTACATTGACAGCTGGCACACTAATGGTTGCTCAATTGTTAACGGCAACAGTTATTGAAATGAAAGGACTGTTTCATATAAAAAAGATACAGATGGAGAGATATCATATTGTGGGAACAATAGTAATGATTATAGGTATTGTTGTATTTAATATGTAAATGAAAGGAGGAAATGAATATGGAGAATAGATCAAGTTTAATTACGCATTATTTGAAAATCAATAAAACGCTCGAGGTTTTTTCAGAAATAGATACAGCATATTTTCAATTAAATCACTTTGAAAAAGGCGAGCTTATTTGCAATATAGATGACGAAATGGATCGTTTATATTTTGTTGTTAAAGGGAAAGTAAAAGTTTATACGATTACACCTGAAGGGAAGAAACTAATTCTTCGCTTTATCAATCCATTGGCCATTGTTGGTGATATTGAACTAATTCAAAATAGCAAAGCACATAATGTCGTTGAGGCTTGTTCAGATGTTGTAGCAATCTCTATTTCTAATACGGTTATTAGAAACAAGTTATTACATGATCCTATATTTATGAAGTTCTTGCTTGAAAACATTGCCAACACGTTAAAAATATCGACTCGTTTTACTGCTCTTAATTTACTTTATCCTGTAGAAGTACGTGTAGCTAGTTATTTGCTTTCAATTTCAACAGATAGTAACGGGAATATGTATAAAGGGGATTTGGATGCAACTTCAGTAACGAGTATTGCAGATTTTATAGGGGTAAGTTATAGGCACGTAATTCGGGTATTACAAAGATTTTATAATGAAAAACTAATTGAAAAGAGTAATGGAGTTATTGTAATTAAAGATTTTTCTAGAATGAAGGAAGTCGCTAAAGATAATATATATGAGCAATGAAAGGGAGAGGAAGATTTTGATTGGATTTAGTTTAGCTATATTAGCAGGAATATTAATTAGCGTACAATCTGTTTTTAATGCAAAAGTAAATGAAAATGTAGGACAGTGGTTAACAACTACATGTGTCCTTGGAATAGGTCTCATTAGTTCTATTCTATTTTATATCATTACAGAAAACAGTATTAGCATTAAAGTGTATACTGCAAATTATTTGTTTTATGTAAGTGGACTGTTTGGCATCGGGTTAATTATTTGTATAATGGGTGCAATAAAGAGTTTAGGTCCAGCATATACGGTGCTAATTAGTCTTATTACTCAATTGGTCGTTGCGTTATGCATTGATACATTCGGATTATTTGGAATGGAGAGTGTTCCATTACAAGTAAATAAATTAGTTGGTATAGGTTTATTAATTGTGGGAGTAGGAATTTTTAAAAATCTATTTTTGAATAAGAAAGCTATTCTTATAAATGAGGATAGTGTCTAAAGAATATAAAGGGAAAAAGTGTAAATGGTCAGAACTTATATATTTAGATAGTAATAAGTGAGCGATGAGGAGAGAAGATAAATGAATCAGTTAATGTTGCAAGATGGTATACACTATTTGAAAATCAATGGGATTATGCATTGGTGTAAAGTTGCAGGGACAGCTCATAATACAGTCCCTCTTATTATAGTACATGGTGGTCCAGGTGGTAATCATTATGTATTCGAAAGAACGCTTGGTTTGAAGTTAGAAGGAAATATGACTGTAGTTTATTACGAACAAAGAGGTTGCGGACGAAGTGAGGCACCACAAGATGACGGTGAGTACTCAATCAATACTCTAGTCGAAGATTTAGAGGAATTAAGAAAGCAATTACATGTAGAGAAGATAAATTTGTTAGGCTACTCTTTTGGTGGACAACTTTGTTTAGAGTATGCTTTGAAATATTCGAAAAATGTTGAACAAATGGTATTACAAGCACCATCGTTAGATGATTTTAATGATATGTATACTGTGCAGATAGAAGGTTTTCTACAAGTAACGAAAGGGGAAATGAAAGAACAAATATTGAAAATAAGTAAGTCGAAAATTGCGCTAAAAGAAAAATATAATCAAGTTTGGAGTATAGTTGATACAGAAAATGTAGATCGACTATTGTTTAAAAATGAAGAATTTGCAAAGCTAAATAGAAGGTTTTGGGAGGAAAGTCAGTTAAGTAATACAGGGAAGATGAGCAAAGTTATTTTTGGAACAAAAGCATCTTTACCGCTTATTGAGCGTATTAAAGGTTTAGAAATTGATACGTGTGTCATAGTTGGAGCGCATGACTATAACACGGGTGTAGGAATGAGTTATAGAATAACGAGACAATTGAAAAATGGTAAACTTGTTATATTTGAAAATAGTGGACATTTCCCAGATATCGAGGAGATGGATAAAGTCTGTGAAACGATTATTGAGTTTTTGGAACAAAAGGGGGATATTAAGGTCGAACCGAATTAATAGAGTTGAATTGGCTATTGGGATATTAAATCATGTAATATGCTAATTGTTTACTTGTAATTGAGGAAGAATCAATTAGTGTATTTGGAAAATAAGTAAAAAAGATCTCGTAAGGTGGAGGTCTTTTTTACTTATTATTTAATATTTTGAACTTATATGAACTGAAGTAGAAGAGTATGATAAGCACTTTCAGGGAACGAGAATATAACCGAAAATAAAATATTACTAAACATATATAACTAATGAATACAATGTCTTTTTCAGTTATTAAGTTGTAAATCATTTTATGATAAAATCTTTTACATAATTTAATAAAGGGGTAGTATTCAATGGGTTATTTCTCAAATGGTTTATTAGTTTTGTTTGTGCTAATCGTATGCAGTTGTATATTTTTTGGTTGATAATATAATGAGAGTCTTATATAAAAGAAGTTATCTTAAGTGAGATAACTTCTTTTTACTTTATATTGAGAAGGAATTCTATCTTTCTTATTGAAGTTTGTTCTAGTTATTTTTACATCAATCAGATTTGTGTAAAGGGAATTTTATGAAATATAAACAAGCCAGAGAATAGGGAGTATTGACATGGAAAATAGTATACGCTACATAAGTGAACATCCTACAGATTTTAATGGATTATTATCCTTATACGAATCTTTAGGATGGAATTCTCTTAAATTAACGGTTAACGAGTTAGAACGAATGTGTAAGCAAAGTTGGTATGCAATTTATGTTTTTGATGATAAGAGGTTAGTAGGGATGGGGCGTGTCATATCAGATGGAGTCATAACAGGCATTATTTGTGGAGTTGGTGTATTGCCAAAATATCAGTCTAGTGGCATCGGAAAAGAAATAGTGAAACGATTAATCCAACACTGTGAACAAAACAAGGTTATTCCACAACTTATGTGTGTAGAAAAATTGCAATCTTACTATGAATCTATAGGGTTTGAAGCATTCTCTATTGGGATGACAAAACATATTATAAGATAGAGGTGCTTTATCCCGCTATTTGCCGAGTAGTAAAAGCCCCACGGATTAAAGTTTCACTTTATATTTTCAGTTTACTCGTACATATTTTCAAACTTCAACATAAAGGAGAATGGCTGTATGGAGATTGCTAAAGGGATAGAAATGTTACAACTTGAATTTCAAGAATTTGTTATTCATCCAATTCTTTTATGGGATGATGAAATGGCAGTATTAATAGATACGGGTTTCCCAGGACAAATTGAAGATATACAAGTAGAGATGGAAAAGGTTGGGGTATCATTTGATAAGTTAAAAGTCGTGATTTTGACGCATCAGGATATTGATCATATAGGTAGTCTTCCGGAGTTGTTGCAGCGCTGTCGAAGTAATATTAAAGTTTATGCGCACGAACTAGATAAGCCATATATCGAGGGGGATTTACCTTTATTGAAGGACGGAAATGTAGAGAACCGACCAAAAGGAAAAGTGAGTGATACTATGATTGACGGGCAAGAACTTCCGTATTGCGGTGGAATACTAATTCTTCATACTCCAGGGCATACCCCGGGTCATATTAGTTTATATTTGAAACAAAGTAAAATTCTTGTTGCAGGAGACTCTATGTATAGTGTGAATGGGATGTTAGGAGGAATTCACGCCCCAACAACTATAAATATTAAGGAAGCACAGCAGTCTTTGAAGAAGTATTTAAATCTAGATATTGAATCTGTAGTTTGTTACCATGGGGGATTAAGTAAGGGGAATATAAAGATTCAACTTCAAAATTTATAAAAGTCGAAGATAATAATTTTTAGATAATGGATGCTAAATTATAAAAAAACATGTTTGAAAAAAATTCAAACATGCTTTTTTATTAAAGGAAATCTGTTTAATATGAATGACCTAATCCGTTCCAATAAAAAGAAACGATTTCTTGTGCTAATTCATCTATATTTGCAAGAATAGGATTGTGATTTTCATCTTTAAAATTCCCAATAGATAATAAAGATACGAAAGCATGAGCCGCAAATTTAGCGTTTCCTTTCGGAATTTCTCCGATGTGCATAGCATTATCGAGTGCTTTTTCTAGTACTTCATACATATTATCTTCAGCATTTTTTAATTGTTTCAATTGTTCTTCAGATAACGACAGTTTTGCATCTTTCATAAAATTTTTCATATCAATATCCATCGTTGCGTGTAAGTAAACTTTAGCGAAGTCTAATAATCTTTCTTCTAAAGTTTTGTTTGTAGAGAGTATTTGAGACATATTCTCACGTATACGTACCATCATTTCGATCATAGTAGCGGTAAATAAATCGGCTTTTGTTGAATAGTAATAGTAGACAGTTGCTTTCGTAACACCACAAACTTTTGCTACTTCCTCCATAGAAACGACTTGATAATTTTGAGTAAGAAATAACCGAGTTGCAACTTCTAAAATGGTTTCTTTTGTAGATTTTGTATTTTTATTTTGACGAGGCCTTCCAAGAGTGCGTTGTTTTTGTTCCAAATCCATTCGCTCCTGACATGTATTGTTTAGATAATTATAACATAATTTTTATTCATTCTTGATTAATTAACCGACCAGTATATATAATTAATAGTGGAGGAAAAAAGGAAGGTGGGTTTTTTATGAAAAAGCACCCGTTACATATGTTAGGGAGGCTTGTAGCAGGTAAAAATACGCAATGGATCACTTTATCGGTATGGATTCTTATTACATTATTACTTTCATTTACGTTACCACAAGTAAATAGTACGAAAGAACCGAACCCGAAAAATTTACCCGAAACAGCTATGTCGCAGCAAGCGGAAGCACTTATGAAAAAAGAGTTTCCGAATAATGCAGGGAATCCTTTATTAGTAGTATGGTATAGAGATGGTGGATTACAGTCGCAGGATTATAAACTCATACAAGACGTTTATAAAGAGTTAAAAGCTAGTCCTTTAAAGGAACAATCAACGTTACCACCATTTGATACAATCCCGGAACAAGTATTATCAAAAAGTGCGTCAAAAGATAGTACATCATTTGTTACACCGGTATTTTTTAATAAATCTGCTGGTACGGATATATTAAAAGGAAATCTTGAAGAGTTTAGAAAAATAGTGAATAGTAAGGTGGATGAAGATCCATTTAAACAAAAAATAAGTGAATCTGGTTTACATGTTCGATTATCAGGACCTGTAGGTATTCAAACAGATGCAGTTAGTTTATTTAGTCAAGCAGATGTGAAATTGTTAGTGGCTACTGTACTACTAGTGTTAGTTTTGTTAATTTTACTGTATCGTTCACCAATTTTAGCGATTTTACCTATACTTGTTGTTGGCTTTGCATACGGTATTATTAGTCCTACACTCGGTTTTTTAGCTGATCACGGATGGATTAAAGTAGATGCCCAAGCGATATCAATTATGACAGTATTATTGTTTGGCGCTGGAACGGACTATTGTCTATTTTTAATTTCGAGATATAGAGAGTACTTGTTAGAAGAAGAAAGTAAATATAAAGCGCTGCAACTTGCGATTAAAGCATCTGGCGGTGCAATAATAATGAGTGCGTTAACTGTTGTACTTGGATTAGGAACATTACTACTTGCTCATTATGGTGCCTTTCATCGATTTGCAGTACCATTTAGTGTTGCTGTATTTATAATGGGAATCGCGGCTTTAACAATTTTACCAGCACTATTATTAATTTTCGGTAGAATTGCATTTTTCCCGTTTATACCGAGAACAACTTCAATGAATGAGGAGTTTGCAAGAAAGAAAAAGAGGGCTGTAAAAGTTAAAAAATCAAAAGGCTCCTTTAGTAAAAAACTTGGAGATATTGTAGTACGAAGACCATGGACAATAATTATGCTAACTGTATTTGTATTAGGCGGATTGGCTTCATTCGTACCACGTATTCAATACACATATGACTTATTAGAGTCGTTTCCAAAGGATATGCCTTCTCGTGAAGGGTTTACGTTAATTAGTGATCATTTCTCAGCTGGTGAACTAGCACCAATAAAAGTTGTTGTTGATACGAAAGGCAAAGAGCTTCCTATTAAACAAGAACTAGAGAAATTTTCTTTCGTAAATACAGTGAAAGAGCCAAAAGAGGGAAAAGAAAATAAGCAAATACAAATGTATGAAGTTTCTTTAGCGGAAAATCCATACGCAATTGAAGCATTAGATCAAATTCCTAAATTGAAAAACAGTGTGGAAAAAGTATTAAAAGATGCTGGGATTAGTAATGCTGAAGAGCAATTGTGGATTGGTGGAGAAACAGCTTCATTATATGATACAAAGCAAATTACGGAACGTGATGAATCAGTAATTATTCCAGTAATGATTAGCATTATCGCTTTACTATTACTTGTCTATTTACGATCGGTTGTTGCAATGGTTTATTTAATTGTAACTGTTGTCTTATCATTCTTCTCAGCGTTAGGAGCAGGATGGGTATTACTTCATTACGGTATGGGAGCGCCGGCCATTCAAGGTGCGATACCGTTGTACGCATTCGTATTTTTAGTTGCTTTAGGTGAAGATTATAATATTTTTATGGTTTCAGAAATATGGAAAAACAGAAAGACACAAAATCACTTGGATGCAGTAAAAAATGGTGTAATACAAACAGGTAGTGTTATTACATCGGCAGGTTTAATTTTAGCAGGAACTTTTGCAGTGTTAGGTACACTTCCAATTCAAGTATTAGTTCAATTTGGCATTGTAACTGCAATTGGCGTATTACTAGATACGTTTATCGTAAGACCGTTACTTGTACCCGCGATTACAGTAGTTTTAGGCCGATTTGCTTTTTGGCCAGGTAAACTTTCAAGAAAGAGTGAAGAAATACAAAAGGTGGATGCATAGTTAAAAAAGCCAAGGATATTTTCCTTGGCTTTTTTCAATGTAGTTAATTAATTTTTTGAAGTCAAACCATCAGCTGCAGCGTGATCAGCATCTTCAATTGTTGTTTCGGGCATCCCGTATAAGCCGTTCATTGCTTGTTCTTCGATAGTAAGATTTGCAGTATTATTATTTTGAATAGATGTAGTGTTTTCAGTAACATTTTCTTTTTTATTCATATTTTTGTTATTCATGTATGTATCCTCCAAATTTCATTTGATTTATCTATAGTATGTGGATGGATTTCCAGAAATATGTGAATTGATTCTTACATATGTTATATAATTAAATGAATAATTAGGGTGAGTTGTAAACTGTTAGGAGTGAACAAGTATGGTAAGAGCAAGGGAATTAGCCTTCTAAAATAAAAAGAAAATTTTAGGAGGCTATTAGAATGAAGTTTCATGTAATTGATAGAGAAGATTGGAATAGAGAGCGGTATTTTGAGCATTATTTTAAGTTGAAATGTACATTTAGTATGACTGTGAATGTTGATATCACGATGTTATTAGAGGAAGTATATCAAAAGGGAATAAAATTTTATCCCGTTTTTATATATTTAATTTCTAGAGTAGTAAATAATCATAAAAAATTTCGAACATGTTTTAACGATGAAGGAGTTTTAGGCTATTGGGAGGAAATGATACCGAGTTATACAATCTTTCATAAAGATGATAAGTCTTTTTCAAGTATATGGACGGATTATTCAGGTGATTTCCGCACTTTCTATAAAAATTATGAAGACGATATGAGATGCTATGCTAGTGTTCATGGTTTTTTCACGAAAGAAAATATTCCGCCTAATGTATTTCCAATTTCTAGCATACCTTGGACTAGTTTTACTGGATTTAATCTTAATATTAATAATGATGAAAATTTTCTATTGCCAATTATAACTTGTGGGAAATATTTTAACGAAGGAAACAAGGTTATGCTACCAGTTTCATTACAAGTACATCATTCGGTTTGTGATGGATATGATGCGAGTCAATTTATAGAAGATTTACAGCAGTTAAGTAATACTTGCAACGAGTGGCTTAAGTAATATCTAATTTTTAATTATATAAAGTGAAACTTTAATCAGTGGGGTGTCAGCCCCCGCTGATTATTAGCCCGAACCCCACCTAACTTCTTTGCTTTCGCTGAATTTTGAGGTGGGGGTCTTACTGCCCGGCAAATAGCGGGATAAAATTGAAAATGAATAAAAGAAGAGAACATGTTTATATTACATGGTCTCTTTTTATTATTCATTAATACTAAGTAATCGTGGAAAATATAGGGTGATTTGTAGTTTAATAGTAAAGAGGGTGATTAGTGTTAATTTTCTTTGTTTTTAAAAATTTAAGGATATAAATGTTTTAATAGGGGGTAATAAAGTGAAATTCATAAGCATTGAAAAAGATGAGATCCTAATTGGGAATATGGCAAATTTGTATTGTAAAGTATTTGAGAAAACAAATTTCAATGAAATGATCGAGCGAATGAATAGGCATATAGAATATACAGGTTTTAAAGGTATAGTAGCAATAAATGATGAAAATGAAGTAGTTGGTTTTACTTATGGTTATCGCTCAATGGAGGGACAGTACTATAATCAATTAATGAGAGAAGCGTTACATCTAGAGCAAGTATACGAATGGTTACAAGATTGTTTTGAATTTGTAGAGTTAGCAGTCCACCCAGAATATCAAAATGAAGGTCTTGGAACGAAATTACATAATGAATTACTAGAAGGGATTCCAAATAGAACGAGTGTTTTAACAACACAAATAAACAATGAAAAAGCACGTTCGTTATATGAAAGAATAGATTGGGTAAATGTATTAGAACCATTTCATCCAAGTAAAAATGATGTTCCATATGTAATAATGGGAAAAGCATTAAAAACAAAAGTGAATTGATAATTATGCCATTCACAAAAATGGTTGGTTTGTAATAATGAAGGGGAAAACGAAAATGACGAAAATATCTATAGAAAAAGCTACAATTTTAGATGCTGAGAAATTAACAGAAATAATGAAAAGAACATTTGATGCAGAAGCAAAACAATGGCTATATGGCCAAGATGATGTCATTGATTATAACATTCAACCGCCAGGATATTCTTCAGTTGAAATGATGGAATATTCCATTGAAGAATTGGATTCTTTCAAAGTTGTAATGGATAAAGAAATAATCGGAGGGATAATAGTTACGATTTCTGGTAAGTCGTACGGTCGAATTGATCGTATTTTTGTAGATCCTGTTTATCAAGGAAAAGGAATTGGATCACATGTTATGAAATTAATAGAAAAGGAATATCCGAACATAAAGATTTGGGATCTCGAAACATCTAGTAGACAAATTAACAATCATCACTTTTATAAAAAGATGGGTTACCAAATGATTTTTGAATCGGAAGATGAGTATTGTTACGTGAAAAGAATAAAAACAAGCTCAAACAAAGCGAGTGTAGTTACAAATAAAGATATGAAAAATAGTCAATACGAAAACTGTAATTTAGCAAATACAGAGTATTATCAAGTGAATTTAAAAAACAGTTCATTTGTTGGTAGCAATATAATGAATATGAATATGAGTAATTGTAATGTAAGTCAATCCAAGTTTAGAAATATAAATTTTAGATGGTCATCATATGCAGATTTAAATCTTTCTGGTAGTAAATTTAATTTGGTGACTTTAGGTGGAGTGCAATTTAAAAATACAAGTCTTGGAGATGAGAAGGAACCTATTGTATTCGATAAATGTGATTTGGAATGTAGCACTATAAGTAATAGTAATCTGAAAAATATTGAAATAGAAAATTGTGATATAGTCGGCATGAAACTAAATGGTATTTTGATTGAAAATTTGCTTGATTTATATAACAAGGTGAAAAGTTAACCAAATCCATATCCATATAGTCTTTAATCTTTTTGGAAATTAAGTATTATATCGAAATAATTATGTAAAAATGACATAAAGAAATCCGGGCGAGAAGGTCATTCGTGAACGTTTCTAGAATAACACACAAATATATTGTTATTTATATGGAGGAGAGAAAGATGGGAATCAACGTTAGAGCAGTAGAAATACAAGATGCTAGAGCAATTCATCGTATATGTATACAGGATGACGTTTTACCGTATATGGTTTTCTTACCTAGCATGCGTGTAGAGGCTATGGAAAATAGAATTCGAAATTTAGCACCAAATCAATTTGAATTTGTTGCAGAATATGATGGAGAAGTTGTTGGGTTTGTAGGTTTAACACAAAGTCCGGGCCGAAGATCTCATTCAGGCGATTTATTCATTGGGGTAGACAGTGAATATCATAATAAAGGAATTGGGAGAGCACTTCTTACGAAGATGCTTGATTTGGCTGATAATTGGTTAATGTTAGAGAGAGTAGAACTAGGTGTATTAGAAACGAATCCAAAAGCAAAAGCTTTATATGAAAAATTTGGATTTGTAGAAGAGGGAGTAAAGATAGGGAATTTGAAAGCTCATGGAAAGTTTATTAATGAAATTATGATGAGTCGTTTTAGACCGAATGGTTTAATTGTACATAATGAATAGTTAAAAGCATGACAGTATACTGTCATGCTTTTTTATTAGAACTTGGCTGCAATAAAAATAATACTAAACCAATAAAAATAACGGTAATTCCTAGTCCTTGTTGTAAAGAAATGGTCTCATGTAATATAAAGTACGCTAGTATACAAGTGCCAATTGTTTCACCTAAAATACTCATTGAAATTACAGTAGCACTCATCCATTTTAATAACCAATTAAAAATGGTTTGTCCTAAAATTGTAGCAATGAAAGCTAATCCAATAAAGCACAACCAAGTTTGTGTAGAGTAATGGATGAAAGATTCTTGTTGCGTGAAAGCAAATATGCCAAGAAAGCCAGCACTACTTCCATAACTAATTACTGAATAGGGTATAAGTGACAAATCTTTACGAACGTGTTGGCTAATGAAAAAATAAGCAGTAATGATACCGGCAGCAATAAATGCTAAAATATCTCCATATAAAGCTTCTCCACTAATTTGGAAATCTTGCCAGCCAATGATGATACTACCTGAAATAGCGATGAGGCAACCAATAACCGCTCCTTTCGTAAATCTTTCCTTAAATAAAAAATAACCACCAATCATTGAGAACAAAGGTTGTAACGTTACGATAACTGTAGAGCTTGCTACAGAAGTATATTGTAATGATTCAAACCATAGTACATAATGTGCAGCTAAAAATAGCCCAGATATGAATCCGAATGTCCATTGTTTTTTCGTTAAAGTTTTTAGCTCATTTCGACTATTTTTATTAAATAGTAATAACGGTAACAGGATCAGTGTGGCAAAGAATAATCGGTAAAAAGCAATGATTGTCGCAGGAGCATCTGCCAATTTTACAAAAATTGCTGAAGTTGATAAGGCGAATACACCAAAAAATAAGATGAAATATGAAAGAATAGGTGATTTCAAAGTTTGTCCCTCCTATAGAATGTTTATTATAATAAACTTAATACGATATAATGTACAAAGGTAAGTATATAAGTCCCGGAGATAATAGGAAAGGATTATTTGCCTTTGTTTAGTATGTCAGCACAAAGACAATGAAATATGCATTATGATGGATGAAAGGAAGTTTTACTATGATACATGATAGGCTTGGACAAACAGTATTAAGTTATCGTAAGAAAAATAATATGACAATTCGTGAATTCGCTGATTATGCAGGAATTAGTACATCACTAATTAGCCAAATTGAAAGAGGACATGCTAATCCTTCTTTAAATGTTTTGGAGTTAATTGCAAAAGCATTAAATGTACCGCTGTTTACACTTTTTATTAATGATATCGATACAGATTCGCTCATTTCTAAGAAAAAAGATCGAAAAAAAGTATATCGGGAAAACAATGATCACATTGTATATGATGTATTAACACCTGATTTTATGAAAGCACGTATTGAAATGTTAATGATGGATTTAAATAAACGAGCAAACACAACAGAAAGCCATTATTCCCATGAAGATAAGGAAGAGATTGCTGTTATTATGAAAGGGGAAGTGTATGTGGAATTGGAGGGAAAAGAATATTATTTAGAAGAAGGCGATGTTGTACGTATTCCACCGAATGTGAAGCATCGATTTTTGAATAAAAGTGATGAATCGAATCACATTTTATTTGTACTGACACCATCTTTAGGATGAAAATATAGTGATTTTTAATAGGGGAGAAAGAAAATGGAAAAAAGTATTTTGAAAGGCGGTCTTTCAATTATTTCTCAATGTAAAAAAGAAACAAATGATATTTGGCATGCACATTTTGGAGCAGCTGCAATTGCTAGTTATTTTTTTATGAAAGATAATAATATTGATGAAGAAACAGCTCGTAATATGTATTCGCAAACAAGGATGATGCTGAACAAGAAAAAAATTGGTGAGATGATTGATGATAAAAAAGAAATAGATTTTAAAATTGCGGAAAATATGATTATAAAATCTTTAGAACAAACGATTGATGAGCTTCATTGGGTGGGGCATAACGTCATTTATGCGTCATTAAGTTTATTAGCTATGAAAGAGCTACAAAAATGGGGTGATAATCAAGCAATTGAAGGGATTACTACTCTTATTTTATCATTTCGAAAAACAATTCCAGGTAGATCGTGGATTGGTTATACGACGAAAGAAGTAAAACAATTAAGTTTTGAAGAGGAGATACAAAGTGAATTGAGTAATCCAACACAAGTATCTCAGTTCATTTTAAATGAGTTATCGAAATTTAATAGTATTTATCGAGCGGAATCACATCATGATTTAATTGGGCATTTGCTTACATACTCCCACGCAATTAATATAATGTACGATTTAGGACATATAGATATATTTCAACGAGGGATACGTCCGCTGTTAAAACTAGTATACGTACTAAGAGCTAGCCAAAAGCTCAAGCTGAATACGGAAGTAACTTTACACTCACCTATAGATCGATTACCTTTAATTCAATCTAAACGTGCAAATATTTTACCAACTGAAAATATATTTTGGATAAAAGACTATAGTGAATTCGATTGGGATTTTGGTCATGTATTTAAATTCTCATATAGTTATTTTAATCATATACAGAGAGCTCCAAATTATAAAGATATCACATTAGAAAAATTCCGTTATGTTATTCATTCTTAATGAACGCTAATGATCTGTAAAAGGATGTTTAATCTAGTTTCTTTTTTTGTTAGTAGTATATTATTTTTTCAAATATGTAAGATTTTACATGCGTATTTTACTTTTACTAATTATGTAAGTAGGCTATACTGAAATACATACATTTTATTTTTGGAGAGATGTAAAACGACATGGAACTAGCGAAATTGGAAAAAGTAATTGAAATAAAAAAAGAAGAACTTTTATATTTAGTATCGGATTATGGAATTCAACATGAAAAAGTATTGGCATTGAGTCAAGAACTAGACAAATTAATCAATTACTTTATGTTTTTAAAATAAAGAGAACTATGACGGGGTTTGTAAATGTTATAGTTCTTTTTTATTAGGTAATTTGAAAATATATTAAAATATATTGTCTAATTTCTTACAGAATGCGCAACTTGCTAGTCGAATATAAGGACTTTTGGTTATAATAAAAAGGAATTATTAATTGTATCGGTTAGGAGCGCAGCACATATGAAAACAGTTGTTGTTATCGGTGGAGGTATAACGGGACTTTCTACTATGTTTTATTTAGAAAAATTAAAAAAGGATTATAATATCGATTTAAATTTAATTCTTATTGAGAAAGAAGAGTATTTAGGTGGTAAAATCCATAGTGTGGAAGAAAAGGATTTCATTATGGAGTCAGGAGCGGATTCAATCGTTGCTCGTAATGAACACGTTATGCCACTTGTAAAAGATTTAAATTTAGAAAATGAAATGGTATATAATGAAACGGGTATTTCTTACATATATTCTGAAAACATGTTACATCCGATTCCTTCTGATACTATATTTGGGATACCGATGAGCGCCCAGTCGTTGTTTAGCAGTACGCTAGTCTCAACGAAGGGGAAAATCGTAGCTTTAAAAGATTTCATAACGAAAAATAAAGAGTTTACGAAAGATACATCACTTGCTTTATTTTTAGAAAGCTTTTTAGGGAAAGAGTTAGTGGAAAGACAAATTGCTCCTGTGCTTTCAGGTGTATATTCTGGTAAATTGAATGAGCTTACAATGGCATCTACATTACCGTATTTACTGGATTATAAAAATAAGTATGGAAGTATTATTAAAGGTTTTGAAGAGAATAAAAAACAATTTCAATCAGCAGGAAATAAAAAATTCGTATCATTTAAAGGTGGACTATCTACGATAATTAATCGCTTAGAAGAAGTGCTGACTGAAACTGTCGTAAAAAAAGGTGCTATAACGACGGCTGTAAGTAAACAAAAAGATCGATATGAGATTTCTTTTGCAAATCATGAAACAATACAAGCTGATTATGTTGTTTTAGCAGCTCCACATGATATTGCACAAACTTTATTACAGTCTAATGAGTTAAATGAGCAGTTTAATACATTTAAAAACTCATCTCTTATAAGTATTTATTTAGGATTTGACATACTAGATGAACAACTACCAGCTGATGGTACGGGGTTTATTGTAACGGAAAACAGTGATTTACATTGTGATGCTTGTACATGGACAAGTCGAAAGTGGAAACATACATCGGGTAAACAAAAATTATTAGTTAGAATGTTTTATAAGAGTACCAATCCGGTATATGAAACAATCAAGAATTACAGTGAAGAAGAATTAGTACGAGTCGCTTTATATGATATTGAAAAGAGTCTCGGAATTAAAGGTGAACCAGAAGTAGTTGAAGTTACAAATTGGAAAGATTTAATGCCGAAATATCATTTAGAACATAATCAAGCGGTTCAAGCATTACAAGAAAAAATGACGAATCTTTATCCAAATGTATATTTAGCTGGTGCCTCATATTATGGTGTTGGAATTGGTGCGTGTATTGGAAATGGAAAGAATATAGCCAATGAAATAATGGATACATTAAATAAATAATACTGTAGAATAAATAAAAACTGTCCCTTCAGCAAAATGGAGGAACAGTTTTTATTTATTTTATTTGAATGGAAATTGTATTGTTTTTTACATTGTTTTCTTTTATTGTTAATATTATTTCTCCAGACTCTTTAAATGAATACGGTGATAGTTGATAAATATCTTTTATATCAAGTTTTTCTTGTAATTTATTTACCGGTATTGATACGATATTTGGCTTCCATGTTTCTTGTTTTCCTGAAGGTTATTCTATAAGTATTACCGGATTTTTTAACTTTATTGTTTTCCACGAGACGAAATATAGTTGTACTTCTGTATCTTTTTTTAATAATTCTTCGGAGAAATAACCGAATTCGCCTACATTACCGAAAACAGTATAGTTTTGATTTTTTAATTTAATATCTAAATAACTAGGTTGATATGTTACTGCATGATAAGTTCCATATGAAAGTGAGAGTATGGCAGCGATTAAAATACCGATTGAAAATGTCTTAAAGCTATTGCCTTTAAAGCTAGTCATCATGAATGAGTTTGGTGTAAATTTTTTTGCGAATAAAAAAATAAGTAATATGAGTAAGAGGGATAAGCCGATGAATATATACATAGATTTTTACACCTCCATAGCGTAAAATGGATTAACTATATTTTACCATAAATGTATGGGTTAGGGTGGTTGTTTAGAAGGGAAAAATGAAGAAACAAATTCTTTACAGTTCTTGATAATTTAAAATTTGATTTATGGAAATTATAGCGTCATGTTTGAGTCCCAATCAGAAGGTATCCAATTCGTGTATATAGAATAAAGAGGGAATGCGCCATTAGAAATGTTTGACTTATGGAACAATAAGGACTTTACTAATTATACATATTTTTTCTGATATAATGAATGAGTAGAGAGAAAGGAGTGATCCTATGGCATTTCCTATATTAGAAACAGAACGCTTACGTTTAGTTGAAATAGAACAATCTTATTGTCAAAAAATATATGAAATCTTTTCATTGGATGAAGTGACGTGTTATTACGGTATGAATTCTTTTACGGAGTTTGGACAAGCTTCACGTATGATCGAATCTTTTTCAAAAAATTACTTTGAGAAAAAGGCAATACGATGGGGAATTGTGTTAAAAGAAACGAACGTTTTAATAGGAACAATTGGACTAAACAATTTACAATTATGGAGTAAACGATCTGAGATTGGATATGATCTGCATCCTCGTTATTGGGGAAATGGTTACGCTTCGGAAGCAGCTCGAGAAATTATTGATTATGGATTTAAAGATTTAGGTTTGTTTAGAATTGGAGCTATTACATATCCTGAAAATGATACTTCTTGTAGAATGTTATCTAAAAATGGCTTCCAAAAGGAAGGTCTATTGCGTGGATATATTCATCAAGGAAATAAGCAACACGATGCATTATTGTATTCTATAGTACGAACTGATATTGAGAACATAAATTTATAATAAAAAAAACCTCTTAATTAAAAGAGGTTTTTTTTATTATAAATTAACCTAATTTAGGTAATAAACGTTCTCCGCTTTTCATGCTACTTTTACATAAAGGGCATTTAGGCTCTTCTTCAAATGAAAAGTTCTTTCTCATCCATCCTAAACAATCCTCTGATTCACATTCCCAAACAGGGGTTTGTTCTGGTGGTACTTCTGCTACATCGTTCTTTCGATTGCGATACATGTAACCACTCCTTTTATGTAAAAAATTTTAGTTATATATTAAAAAGGTTGTTAACCTTGCTGGTAACAACCTTTTTATTGTTTGAATTATAGCTTTACAACGTTTTTAGCTTGAGGTCCGCGGTTACCTTCTTCAACTTCGAAGCTAACTTCTTGACCTTCGTCAAGAGACTTGAAGCCGTCGCCAGTGATAGCTGAGAAGTGAACGAATACGTCGTTACCGTCTGCAACTTCGATGAAACCGAAACCTTTTTCGCTGTTAAACCATTTTACTTTACCTGTTAATGTCATGGTAATGCCTCCTAAAAGTAGAAAAATTACAATATGATCGGCCTTATTTGAATGAAAATAAAAGTTCACATATTATCAAAAATCCATAAGGAGTACAAAATGTCCCTGATTGATACTTGATAATATGCAAAGAAAATATAGTGTTAAATTGACCTTAATTACTATCTTACAACAAATGGTTGGAAATAGCAAGTGCTGGTAATACCACTGAGTAATCTGGGTGATAATAGTAAAGGCACAAAGGCACCTCTTTTATTTATATATTATTCCTAATTTGGATTTATGCAAAATCATGTAAGAAAAACTTAGAGTAAATATTAATATTGCATTTTTTATGGTAAAATATGGTTGTTGACTGGTAGTAGTTAAATATTATAAAAGGAGAAAAGAAAGTGAAAAATAATTCATTTATAATAATTGAAGCAGCAAAAGCAGGGAGAAAAAAGGTGCATCCAGTCTTTGCTGTAATATTAGCCATTATATTTTTGACTTTAGGCGAACTTTTTATGTTATTTATGTTATTTTTACCAAAAGCTGAAACGATATTCATGAAAGGTATTTATGACAATGTTAGAATAGTGTTAACGTTTGGCGGAGCTATATTTATTTTATTTATATGGGTTCGTTTTGTAGAAAAAAGACCTTTTTCATCCATTGGCTTTTGGAAAGAGAAATGGATGAGAAAGTATTTAAAAGGTGCGTTAATAGGGTTTGTATTTATTTCAACGCCAGTTATTCTACTATTATTAATGGGGAGTGTGAAATTGCAAGTACAACATATTACCTCAACAGTAATAGTAGGAATAGTAGGATCTCTAGTTGCATTTTTAATACAAGGGGCAACGGAAGAAATTATTGTACGAGGTTGGTTATTCCCGGTTCTTTCTGTTAGAAGTCGTATATGGGTTGGGATTGTTGTGACGTCTTTCTTATTTGGTTTTCTTCATTTACTTAATCCAGGTATTACAATTCTTTCAATATCGAATATAATATTAGTTGGTGTATTTGCAGCTTTTTACGTTTTAAAAGACAGTAGTCTGTGGGGGATTTGCGCATGGCATTCCATTTGGAATTGGGCACAATATAACGTCTACGGTTTTGCAGTTAGCGGGATGACCATATATTCAACTCCGCTATTTAAACCTGCAACAAATGGCCCTGAATTCCTTCATGGAGGCTCGTTCGGAATTGAAGGTAGTATCATTACAACAATCATGCTCACTATCGCTTCAATTGTTTTATGGAGAAAGTTATGGGGAAGAAAAGCGAAACAACGAAATTTTAGTTAATGAAAGAGGGGGAAACTATGGGGATAATAGCATTTGAGGGAGCAAGCGCTGTTGGTAAAAGTACCACGTGCCGTGAATTAGAAAAGAATTATGGTGCTTATATAATACCTGAAGTGAATTCTTTATTTGAAAGGCCAAAAAATGAACATAGAACATGGTATTTTGAAAAACAAGTTGAGCGCTGGAATATAGCTGTTCAGAAGTCAGAGCAATATGAATTAGTAATATTCGATGGGGATATATATCAACCACTTAGTTATAATTGGTGCTTTCATTTTGATATATTTAATCAGCCATTATCTTTAATAGAAAATTTTTATAAAGAAAAGATGATAAATAGGGAAATTGGTTTTCCGGATCAATATTTTTATTTATATACGAACGATGAAGAACTTAGAAAGCGGAAAGTATCTGATGAGACGAAAAGAAGAAGAAACTTTGAAAAACATTTACATATATCAAAATCGTTTCAACGTTATTATGAAAATTTAAATACTGTTACAGATGGGTATTGTAAATTAATTGAGGCGAAAAGTGTAAGAAATAATGAATTAGAAATAGTGAGAAACTCAAAAAATTTGAATGTGTGTGAAGAAAGACGTTTTGATGTTTCGAGGTTAGATGCTATTACGAAGTGGTTAAAAGAAAATCGTGCATAAAGTAAAAACAACGAGTGTTGTAGAACGCGCTCGTTGTTTTTTTGTTTCTTTATAAATATAAAGGAAAAATTTGTAGAATATTTTCATTATTTAACAGAATAATCTTTCAATTTTAAAGAAAAAGAAATACAATATGAGGAAGTATATATAAATAATATGATAGGGGATGCGATGCGATATTTTGAATGAAGTAACAGTTTTTATATAAGAAATAATTAGGTAGTCAGAACAGAGATATTTGGGAGGAAACAAGCGAGATGAAAACATTTTTGAAAATAATAGGTGTTATAGCTGGTATGGCGGTAATCGGAGTAGGTTTAACATATGGTATGCTGCATTATTTAAATAATAGTAAACCAGCTGCGAAAAAGGCATCACCAGCTGCTCCAGCAGTAGAAGTATTAGCTGATAGTAACGTAAAAGCAGAAGATGCAAAGCTTTTAGAAAATGGCAATTATTCATTGCCAAATAGTGGTTTTAATAAAAATTTTAAATGGACAGATGAGAACATACAGACAGCATTACATGAAATGGCACATCAAAAAGCGAAAGCTGATCAAAAGTGGGGCTATATTTTTATTACACAAGAGCGGATTGAAAGCTTAATTGATATTGTAAAGAGTAATGATCTTGTGCAGGGAAGTACATATGTAGAAATTTTAGAACGATGGAAACAAGGGAAATATGAAAAGGTTGATGGGGATCACAATAAGATTTGGAAATTACAAAGTGGGAATTTAGGAGAAGGAAAAGGAGTAATGTCGGAAGCTGAGCAAAAAGAATTAATTAATCAATTGTTTATGAACAAAGGTACATATTCAGGTAGTAAATTAATTGCAGGTGGGGGACAGACTAATAAATAGTATACTAATTAATGAAAGAGAGTAATTGCTTATTAGGCAATTACTCTTTTTATATGTACGTCTTAATATTTTAGTCTCGTTCAAGTAAGGAAAGAAACGACTGTAACACCGGGGAAATCCATCTAGATTTATGATAGATTACATGACTTTGAATAACTGTTGGAGTTTCGATAGGCTGAAAACATAGTTGTTCTTTTTGACAACTTTCTTGTACAACGATATAAGGAAGAATTGAAATGCCTAACTCACACATAACGGATTGTTTAATGACTTCAACATTGGAAGTTTCAAATGTTTTAGCTGGAATATTTCCGCTTTGACGTAAAAAACGATCTACCATTGTCCTATAGCCGCAGCTTTGTTCTGTAAAAATGAACTGGGTTTCCTGTAATAACTGGAATGGATTTGTATGTGCAGCGGAATAAGCTGGTAAAATCCATCCAAATGTTTCATTACTAAAAGTACGCGTAATAAAATCATTATGTTCTATACTTTCTCCAATTATGAAGACAACGTCTGTTTCTCCTTCACGTAATTTTTGTAATGCTTGTTCATTTGTGTTCGTTTCAAGTACGATATTTACTTTCGGATTTTTCTGTTTGTAAGTACGTAATAATTGTGGTAATCGGTATACCGCTAATGATTCATTAGATGTAATACTTAATGTACCTTCTAAATAATCTGTATTTTGGGGGATTTCTTGCGCTTTTTCATATATTGAAAGTAATTCTAATGCATAAGGATGAAATTGATGACCGGCTTTTGTAAGTAGCACTTTTTTCCCTAACCGATCGAAAAGAGGAATATGTAAATCGTTCTCTAAAGCTTTCATATGTGCTGTAACAGTAGATTGCGCATAACCTAGCGCGTGCGCAGCTTTAGAAAAATTACCATACTTCACAATGGCGCAAAATGTTTTAACATGTCTCATTTCCATAAGCGATCCCTCTTTTATTATCATGATTTGTGAATGATTATATCATGTATTTTAATTTTCCAAATGATTAAATTCTGTATAAAATGAAATTGTAGAAATATTCATTCAGGTGATATTGGAGGAGAAAAGATGATCAAAAAGGGCTATCATGTAGCTGTTGTTGGGGCTACAGGTGCGGTAGGGCAAAAAATTATTGAACTGTTAGAGAATGAAATGAAGTTTAATATAGTTGAAGTTACATTGCTTTCGTCAAAACGATCCGCTGGTAAGAAAGTAAGATTCAAAGGACGAGAGATAATTATACAAGAGGCAAAAACAACTAGCTTTGAAGGTGTAGATATTGCCTTTTTTAGCGCTGGGGGAGAAGTATCTAGACAATTTGTAACTCATGCAGTTTCTAGTGGTGCGATTGTAATTGATAACACAAGTGAGTACCGAATGGCACAAGGTGTACCGCTCGTTGTTCCGGAAGTGAATGCGTACACTTTAAAACAGCATAAAGGTATCATTGCAGTTCCAAATTGTTCAGCACTACAGATGGTAACAGCACTTCAGCCGATTCGAAAATCATTTGGTTTAGAAAGAATTATCGTTTCAACATATCAAGCTGTATCGGGTTCTGGCATTCATGCGATTCATGAATTACGAGAGCAGGCTAAGTCTATACTTGCAGGTGAAGAAGTGAAGAGTGATATATTACCGGTGAAAAAAGATAAAAAACATTATCCAATAGCATTTAATGTACTGCCTCAAGTAGATATATTTACAGACAATGATTTTACTTTTGAAGAAGTCAAAATGATTCAAGAAACGAAGAAAATATTAGAAGATGAAAACTTGAAAATGGCAGCTACTTGTGTACGTGTTCCAGTTGTATCGGGGCATTCAGAATCGGTTTATATAGAACTGGAAAAAGAAGCAAGCGTTGCGGAAATCAAGGGAATACTAATGGATGCACCAGGTGTTATTTTGCAGGATAACCCTAGTGAACAGCTGTATCCAATGCCATTATATGCAGAAGGGAAAATAGATACATTTGTCGGAAGAATACGTAAAGATCCTGATACGCCAAACGGATTCCACCTCTGGATTGTTTCCGATAACCTATTAAAAGGTGCGGCTTGGAATTCAGTTCAAATTGCAGAGACTTTAGTGGAAAAGGGGATACTTTAATATAGTTTAAAAAACTGGGGAATCGTTAATGACTCCCCAGTTTGTATTTCATAATTGTTTTCTTTATTTCGGCCGACTTTAATTAAAATTAGTCGTTATTGAATTTTTATAAATGTCTACTTTATGTGCAGTGAAGCGTAAGGTTTTTGATTCTGCATGAATTGTAAGATTAATAATAATCGATAACGGCATTTCGACCGTTTTCACAATATCTTCTATAGCAATATACTCATTTTTTGCTTCCTTATAATAAACAACAGAACGAATTACGGCCTCGTCACCTTCAATATCAATTTCACACATCATAGGGAATTTTTCACCATTATGTAAGAATAATTCGCCTAGTACGATTGAACCGTTTAATTCTTCTGTAAAATTAGTAGTTGCCGCTGGTTTTACCCATGTTTCGTCATGTTCTTCGTTTTCCTCTTCATCTATTGCCCATTCCCAAATGGGGTTTTGTTTTAGGTCCTCAATAGTTAATTTATCAATTGGTTTGCAACTACTCATACATAAATTCTCCTTTTATTTTGATAAATAAGTTTTTTGATTTCATGAATTAGATGATTGCTTATAAGTGGGTTTAACAAAGTATTTTGCTCATTTGATATCCAAACTACTTTATTTTGAAATAAAGCTATTACAGCAATATTAACAAAACTTTAATTGTCTAGTAAATAATTATTAGTGGAGATATTAAAATGGGATGGTGTTAAAGAAAGATAGTAAAAAACATCAAGGATGAATGAAATCCATTTGGTACGATATGGATATATCCAATGTGAGGGGGAGTTTGATGTATCAAGTAAAGGGGTATTTTTCATCATTAAAAGGAAGTTATTATGAGATTGGAAAGCAACAAGGGGAATTCGTGAAACAAAATCCGTATCTCATCCCGCAATTTATACACGAAGAAAATGTAATATCTAATAACCATTGGACAGAATCGAGAAATATACTAAACAAACATTGTCCAGGCATAAATGAAGAAATTGAGGGGTTTTGTGAAGTGTTAAAAATTCCTTCAAAAAATATGATGTATTACTATCAAACACTATTGAAAGCAGGTTGTAGTCATTGTGCAGTATTACCTAAAAAGACCGATTTAGAGCACACATATGTATTAAGGAATTATGATTTGTCACCAGTAATAGATGATATGCGTTTTTGTTCAACTCATGTTGAAGGTGCGTATGCACATAGTGGCTTTTCTACTCAATATTTTGGCCGAACGGAAGGGATAAACGAGCATGGATTAGCTGTTACATTTTCAGCATGTGGTCAACCAGTAGGAAATATTGCAGGTTTAAGAAAGCCAATGGTGAGTGGTTTACAATGTTTTGCGGTAATTCGATTGTTGTTGGAGAAATGTAAAAATGTGCAGGAAGCTAAGTTACTAATAGAAGAAATCCCAATTGCTAGTAATATTAATTTAATAATAGCTGATCCTTTAAATGCAGCATATATTGAAATATTTGACGGTCATAAATCCACAATAATGATTGATGATGAAAAACAAGCTTTTATTGTATCAACAAACCATGCAGTTAGTTCATCAATTCAGAAATTAAATAATAGGAAATTAGAACAATCAACAAAGAGATATTACCTTTTACATGAGCATTTAAATAGATGTGAACAAGTAAGCATAGAGTCTTTAAAAAAGTTAGTAGAAGAAGAATATCCTGCTGGACTTACTGTGCATAACTATGAAGAATGGTTTGGAACTTTACATTCTGTATTATTCGATTTACATGATCGTACAATGAAGATTTGTTTCGGATCACCACTTTTAAACGACTGGTATTCATTGAAAGTTGGAGGAAGTATGCCGTTTTCTGAGGTGAACGTGAACTTTAAAAATAAAACTTATACTGACTTTTGGAAGGAAGATAAGAATGAATTGATACCTAAAAGATAAATGGGATAAGATGGTGATGTAAAGAGTGCATTTATACTGGAGGGATTATCAATACTAAAGGTTATGTTACCATTTGTTCTTATCTTTTTTCTTGTCATTGCGATGTATATTGCTTATCAAAAGAGAAAAAAGTCTGGGATAAAAGGATTGAAAAGTGCGGTAACTTCTATTTGCTTCTTTTCACTTGCAATCTTAAATATGTTTGCATATTGGTTTCATTTTGGCGGTGCTTTTACTTGGTTATTTTCAATTGTATTATTGCTAGTTGGTGCATATTTTACTAAATATATTCCAATATCTAAAAAGGTACATTAAAGTTTATAAGAGTTAAATATAATGTTTACTTTGTTTTGAAAAGAGATTATTCTACTAAATTGTTGTGAAACGGTTTCATAGGATAATCTCTTTTGTTTAGTTTTGGAAAGAACGTACTGTGATTTTTAGTTGCTCAATAAATTCTCGAGTTGCAGCACACATATATTTATCTTTTCTATAAATTAGCCCTATTTCAATTATTGGAGTAGGGTTTTCTATTTTAATAGCTTGAATGTTTTTATTTTGTAAAAAGTCTATATATGGTTTGGGTAACACTGTAATTCCCATTCCTTTGGAAACCATTTGGATTAAAGATTCCATCGTACTAATTTCTAAAATTGGCCTTGGTTTAAAGTTTAACTTTTGACAATGAGATGTAATTAGTTCGGTTAAAAAGAAATTTTTAGGTAAAAGAATTAAAGGGTAGTTCTGTAATTCAGCAATAGATACATGATTACGTTCAGCTAATCGATGACCAGTGGGCACGACCAATGTAAGATCGCTTTTGTATAGAGGGATGGAGATAATCTCTTTATCTTGCACCGGGAGAAATGTAATTCCAATATCTAGTTCGTTTTGTAATAATTTTTCACGAATATCTCCTGTACGAAGCCCTAATACAGAAAGCTCTATATTAGGATATAAATTATTAAAATTTAAAATAGCTGGTGGTAGTAAATAATTTACGACGGTTAACAAAGCCCCTATTGTTAAGGAACCTTGCTGTAATCCGTTTAGGTCTTGAATAGCTGAACGAGCTTGTTCGACTTCATGAAAAATGGTTTTACTATGTGATAATAAAACCTTCCCTGCTTCAGTTAAAGATATTTTTTTACCAATTCGATCGAAAAGTGGCATTCCTACTTCATGCTCTAATGCACGTATTTGTTGACTTAGTGAAGGCTGTGAAATATTTAATTTCTCAGCTGCTTTTGTGAAATGTAATTCTTTTGAAACAGCTAAAAAGTATTCAAGTTGTCGTAATTCGATTGGAATCACCTCAAGAATAATAATAGGTTATACCTATCATTATTATATAAACAATTGAATTGAACAATGATTTTAGAGGTTTTATAATCATCTTTATATAACAGAGAGGTTTGTAAAAATTAATCGAGAGAAAATACATGTAACACCTTTAAAGGAGGAAATAGAATGGCTAATGAATATCAATTATTATCTTTAAATATAGGATTACCAAAAGAGGTTACATACGGCGGAAAAGTAATTCATACAGGCATAAATAAGAAACAAGTAAAGGAACCGGTATATTTATCCTTTGTAAAATTTAATGGGGATGGACAAGCTGACTTAGTTCATCATGGAGGAGTAGATAAAGCAGTTTGTGTTTATACTGGTGATCACTATCCATATTGGGAAAAAGAATTGAATCAAGATTTTGTATATGGGGCTTTCGGAGAAAATATAACAGTTAGTGGTATGCGCGAAGAGGATGTTTGTATTGGTGATACGTTTGAGCTAGGACAGGCAATCGTACAGGTAACACAACCAAGGCAACCTTGTTTTAAATTAGCAAAAAAATATAATATTCCAAAGTTACCACTATATTTTCAAGAAACAGGATATACAGGATTTTATTTTCGTGTATTAAAAGAAGGATGGGTATCATCAGTCGATACCTTAAAAAAACTACAGTCTGATCCAAAAGGTGTTTCAGTAGCGTTTGCTAATCGTATCATGCATAAGGAAAAACAAAATATTGAAGGGGTAAAAAGGATATTAGAAGTAAATGCACTTTCATGTAGTTGGAGAAAGTCTTTTGAAAAGCGTATAAGTGGAGAAGAAATTAATACGAAGGAAAGACTTGAAGGAATAAAAGACTAAAAATATTTTATTATAAATAGTGTATTTCTATTAGTAAAAGCTAATTAGAAAGCGCTATTTTTGTATAATAAACTAATTAATATCCAAAAATCTTAATATCGTTTTATTCGACTTATTTTCAAATAGTCAAAACATAAAATTAATTAGACTTTTTTTTTATGTTTTGTGATAGTATATTGATTGGTAAGACCTCTATTTTTAAGAGTAGGTCATATAAGTATATCTAATTTAATGGAATTTAACATTTGGAGGTACAACATGGGGAATGTTGAAAAATTGGCAAGTCTTCTAATAGAAGAACCGAAAAGAGAGCAGTTATTTCCTTTATTTGAAGAAGTGTTTGGAATTACAACTCAAACATTGAATGATTTTTCGGATAAAGGATATTGGGATGATACATATAAAGCTTTATCATTTTTACAAGAAGATAAAGTGATTGCAAATGTTGCGGCATTTTCACTCCCATTATTAATTAATGGTGAAAAAATAAATGCAGCGGGTATTCAATCAGTAATGACACACCCTAATTTTCGTAGACAAGGGTTAATGACACAATTAATGGGTAAAATGATAGAAGAAATCGATAAGAAATGTGAATGTGCATTATTGTTTACGGAAAACCCTGAACTATATACAGCATTTGGATTTAAAGTTGTGCAGGAATATTTGATGACTATACCATATGATAAAAATATTAATAATAACGATTCACTACTTAAAAAGTTAGATTACTATAATATAGAGAATAGACAGTTAATACATGAAACTATTGATAGTAGCCAAAGACTTTCAAATAGTTTTTCAACTTTAAACTTCCATCCTTCATTTTATTTGAATATGTATGATTCGGAATGGAATGAGAAATTGTATTATTCAGAGAAACTAGATGCTCTAATCGTTTATGAAGTAGAAAATGAAAAGTTGAAATTATTTGGAGTATTTGCGCCAGTACTTCCGGTTTTAGATGAATTATGTGGAGAAATCAATGAAAGGTTTACGGAAATCGAATTTTATTTTTCTCCGGATCAATTAGGGGTTGAGGAAGTACAGTTTACAGAAGTACAGTCTAGCAAGTATTTAATGGTTCGAAGTGATAAAGAGTTAGATTTTAAAGGTTATAAATTCCCAGTATTAGCGGAGTTTTAAATGTCTATATAAATGCTTTATTATGGAGGAGCTATGAATATATCGTATATACCAGAACATATTGAGCAACTCACTATAATGAATGTACCTGAATACTATAAAATTAATGATAATCATGCGTTTATTGTCCGTTCGAAAGCAGAAACTGATTTTTGGCTTAAAACACATTATGGTTTTGAAGTAATGAATGGTCATGTATTTTATAATGAGATGATGACAGACTTTCAAGCTGAAGTTCAGTTACGTATGAATCCAAATTCAAAATTCGATCAAGCAGGTCTTTTTGTTATGATTTCGGAGAACTGTTGGCTAAAAACATCTTTAGAATATATCCCCGAAGGGCCATCTCACTTAGGTGCTGTCGTAACGAATAATGGATATTCTGATTGGTCAACGCAAGATTATCCAACTGAAGCAGCTAAGCAACAACTTCGTTTTCGAATTATTCGAAAACGCGGTGATTATACAATATATGTGAAAAAGAGACATCAATGGGAACAAATAAGAATCGCTCATTTAATGGAGGATATAGGAAATGAGCCTATTAAAATAGGTTTTTACACGTGTAGTCCTTCTAAAAATAAGGGATTTGAGACTGAGTTTTTACATTTTACAATTGAAGAATTATAGATGAAAAACCGTATTCTTTTCATTAAGAATGCGGTTTTTGTATTTACATAATATAAAGCATATGTATTGACCAGAAAGTCATTAATACTTATCATTTAATAATGTTAAATATTAATTTACATAATATAATAGAAGTAATGAAGAAATTACAAAAAATATCGCTTAAATAAGGAGGGATATGAATTATTCAGTGGTAATTTCATGGGAAAAGGAGACTATGTATGAAATCATTTCGTAAGTTATTACAGTATTTAAAACCATACATGTTCTTCGCTATTATTGGACCGCTATTTATGGTACTTGAGGTTGCGATGGACTTAATTCAACCGACTATTATGCAACATATCATTGATGTTGGGATTGCAAATCGGGATTTAAATTATGTAATAAAAATGGGGCTTCTTATGATAGGAGCAGCAGCACTCGGTTTAGTTGGAGGGCTTGGGTGTATGATGTATTCTACAAAAGCAGCTGTTAATTTCGCTACTGACATACGAAAAGATGTGTTTGCGAAAATAGAAACATTTTCTAGTAATAATCGTGATTCATTTGGAACAGGTAAATTATTAACGATCGTGACGAATGATATCACTTCCATTCAATCAGCAATGACGATGACATTACGTGTTCTCGTTCGTGGTCCGCTGTTATTTATCGGAAGTATAATTATTGTTTTTGTAACAGCAAGAGAGTTATTTCCAATATTACTTGTAGTTGTTCCGATTTTATTACTTGCGATTATTTTAATTGCAAGTAAAGCAAGTGGTACATTTAAAAAGGTGCAAGAGGCATTGGACAAAGTGAATACAAAGTTACAAGAAAATTTATCTGGTGTACGTGTTATAAAAGCGTATGTAAGACAAAAATATGAAATCGCTCAATTTGGAAGTGTAAATACAAATTTAACGAAGATAAATATTCGAGCTGTGCAGCTTATTTCTTTAATGATGCCAATCATTATGCTAGTTGTAAGTGGCGGGATTGTCGCAACATTATGGATTGGTGGAGAAAAAGTATTCAATGGAACGCTTCAAGTAGGAGCGATTTTGGCATTTATTAATTACTTGAATATCATTTTAATGTCACTTATGTCGATTAGCATGGTATTTATTCAAATTGCGAGAGCTTTTCCATCTGCGGATCGTGTACAGCAAGTGTTAAATACCGAGGTTGATATAATAAGCGAAGCGAATGCAATCGAACCTGAGAAAATCGAGGGGAATATCGAATTTAAAAATGTTAGTTATAGCTATACGAAAAATAATGAATACGTTTTAAAAGATATTTCGTTTAACATACAAAAAGGTGAAAAAGTAGGGATTATTGGATCAACTGGAAGTGGTAAATCTACCTTAGCGAAACTGTTACCACGTCTATATGATGTGGATCAAGGTGAAATATGTATAGATGGAATAGATGTTAAAACATATGATTTGCAAAAACTCCGTGCTTCAATAGGGTTTGTACCTCAGAAGGCTTTGTTGTTCTCAGGTAGTATAGAAGAGAATTTACGTTATGGTAAAGAAAATGCAACACATGATGAGCTGGAAGTAGCAGCTGCATCAGCTTGTGCGACTGAGTTTATCAATAAGCTGGAAGAATCTTATCAATATAATTTAACACAAGGTGCGACAAATCTATCAGGTGGACAAAAACAACGTGTATCAATTGCAAGGGCACTTGTGAGAAAACCACCGATTCTCATATTAGATGATTCTACATCAGCAGTTGATGCAAAATCAGAGGCTACTATTCAAACAGCTTTAAAAACAAAATATAAAGGCACAACGACTTTATTAATCGCGTCCAAAATTTCTTCCATAATGGATGCGGATAAAATACTTGTATTAGATAATGGTGAATTAGTTGGCAATGGTACACATGAACAATTGTTAGAACGAAGTGAGGTTTATCAGGAAATTTATCTTTCCCAAGGTGGTAATTTGCATAAAGAAGGTGGGGAAGAACATGCGTAATTTTCAAGGGCAATTTGCTAATAAAGGTGGACGAAACACGCCAAAGATGGGGAAAGCTAAAAATGCTCAAGGAACTGTAATGCGGATATGGAACTATATGGGCTACCAAAAAGCTGCTCTTATGTTTGTTATATTTCTAGTCGTTGTTACTACTTTACTTGGATTATTAGGTCCCTATTTTATGGGGGTCATTATTGATCAATATATTGTACCGAAAGATTTAAGTGGTACAGCAAGAATGTGTATGTTACTTATCGCAATTTACGGTGTAACTGTACTTTTAACATGGTTACAAACATTTGTCATGATTAACGTTGCATTAAAAACAATTCAAAAAATACGACAAGATATTTTTGAGAAAATCCAAACGCTTTCTTTACGGTTCTTTGATGTGCGTTCCCAAGGTGATTTAATGAGCCGTGTGACAAATGATATAGATAATTTGAATCAAGCTTTGACACAAAGTGTTGTACAAATTATTTCATCAGCGTTAACTTTTATAGGTGTAACGATTGCGATGTTCGCTTTAAATTGGATTTTAGCAATTGTAACTTTAATTACAGTACCTATTATGTTTTACGTTACAAAAAAACTAGTTGCATATAGTGGTAAAAACTTTGCGAAGCGTCAAAAAGATTTAGGTGAATTAAATGGATTTATTGAGGAAGCAATTACAGGTGCGGATGTTACAACGTTGTACGGAAAAGAAAAAGAAACTGTACAAAATTTCAATAAAATTAATGAACAGCTAAGAGTTTCAGCTACGAAGGCTGATACATTTTCAGCTTTTATTTTTCCAAGTATGAACTTTATTAATAATTTAGGTATGGGCCTTGTCATTGGGACTGGATCAGTTATGGTCTTAAACGGAATGACAACAGTAGGAGTTATTGCGGCTTTTATTAATTATTCTCGTCAATTCTCAAGACCGCTAAGTCAATTTGCGACTTTAATGAATACAATTCAAGCGGCAGTTGCTGGTGGAGAACGTGTTTTTGAAATTATGGATGAGGTACCAGAAATTCAAAATAAAAAAGACGCATTCGTTGTACAAAATTTACAAGGGCATGTTGTACTTGAGAATGTTTCATTTGGCTACGCAGAAAATAAAACGATTTTAAAAGAAGTGAGTCTTAAAGCGCAGCCAGGAGAGACAATTGCTTTAGTTGGTCCGACTGGATCAGGGAAAACAACAATCATTAATTTATTAACTCGCTTTTACGATATACAGCAAGGACAAATTCATATTGATGGAAAAGATATAAAAGATTATGATATTAATTCTTTACGAAGTAAAATAGGAGTAGTTTTACAGGATACGTATTTATTTGCTGGTTCGATTATGGATAATATCCGTTATGGACGCTTAGATGCTACTGATGAAGAAGTTATCACTGCAGCTAAGGCAGCATCTGCACATTCTTTTATTAAGCATTTGCCAAATCAATATGAAACAGAAATTACTTCAGAAGGATCGAATTTAAGTCAAGGACAAAAACAACTTCTAGCGATTGCACGAGCAATTTTAGCAGATGCAGATATATTAATTCTCGATGAAGCGACATCAAATATTGATACAAGAACAGAATTACAAATACAAGCAGGACTAAATAATTTAATGAGAGGTCGCACAAGTTTTGTGATCGCTCATCGACTTAAAACAATTGAAAAAGCAGATCAAATTCTTGTTATAAAAGATGGAAATATTTTAGAAAGAGGGAATCATGAATCTCTCATGGAAGATAGAGGGTTTTATTTTGATTTGTATACGAGTCAGTTTAAAATATAGTAAAAGCATTGATATGTTGCGGTTTCTCTTGAGAGGAGAAACCGCATTTTTTATATTTGCAAATATTACTATCCAAATGGTCTTTCACTACATATTTTAACAGCATCCACCTGCATTCCAGGCAAAACATGTGAATAGCGATTTAATGTTATGAACATATCTTTATAACTGAAGTGTTCACTTACAGTCTTTGGATGTATACCTTGTTTCAAAAGTAGCGTAGCATGTGTATAATAACGTAAATCATAAAATCGAACTTTAAAAATCGGAGTTTAAATAAAAAGAGCGCTGTTAAAAGCGCTCTGAGACAAACCATACATTTAGAGAGGAATCAAGATAATATATGGATATTGTGTGAGGATGTTGTAGGTTTTAATTAAAAATAAAGCACACATATAAGTGTGCTTTTATGAACGCTTTAGATTTGTATGACTATATAGTCATACAATAAAATATGCTTGTTTAATATAAATGTGTGTCAAATCTATAAAAAGATATTGTGTATAAGGAACAATAAATATTAATTAGCTAAGTCTTTTGTTTTTATCCTGCTATTTGCCGGACAGTAAGACCCCCACCTTAAAATTTAGCGGAAGCAAAGAAGTTAGGTGGGGGCTGGACTGCCCATAAAAGCCCATTGGTGAGGGCTGATTAAAGTTTCACTTTATTAACGAATTTGCACAACTGTTAACGCTGCAGAACGAATATCTACTGTACCTATTACTTCAACGGGGACAATTTGAATTAAATCACCAGGGTTTAAGTTAATTAGAATGACCCCACTTGATACATCGACTTCACCAGTTCCGATAATATTAGAACGGACTGCGGATCCGGATCCTGCAATAATATTAGTCGATGAATTTAATGTCAAGAAAAAGCGAGCTGCTTCCGGGGCTAATGGGACGTTATCAAGGCTAATCGTTAATGTATAGCTAATTTGATAAATACCAGCTACCTGAATTTTAATACCAGTTCCAGTACTAATTGTATCATTAATTACAGGGACAGTAATGTTAGGATTTGGGCCTGTACTAGGTAATAGTAGTGGTGTAAATAATGTTGCAAATTGAGGTGAAGTAGCATTGAAGGCAAAACCTAGGGCAGGTAGTGAACTAGGTGCTTGTGCTTCACAATTAAAATTAGCGAATTTACGAATGGATGAGCGCATATTTTCACTCCTTTCTTGTATTTAGATTTCGTGAGTATTAACTTCACATTTTGGACAAGCATAATACAATATATGAAAATTTATAGTAGATAGTGCACAAGCATTACTATTACGGATAAAGCTATGAATAATAATAAATACTATATGGAAAAAGCAGTTAGCTAATTTAACTAACTGCTTAGTCGGTTCTCCAAGAGCAAATAGGCGAAAAATTATTGCGCTATATAAAAGATCGCTATAGATAAGTGCTCTTTTTGAGAGTGAGTATAAAATTCTATCATTCTATCTAGTATGTGCACTGTATTATGTAGTTGCTACTAAAATTGATGTGAATTTTTAAAATTAGAGGTTTCTTTCAATGAAACCTCTAAAAAGACAACTAAATTTACGTTATAGTAAATTCAATTGCGATAGGAGTGCCTCCATCTAGGACTGCTCCTCCTACAATAGTAGCAGCTGTAGTAGTCACACCAGTAATAGTATCACCTGTTTGAATAACACCATTAATATAAAGTGTTAAAAAGGCATAAGAAGCAGGGAATGTTGTTACAGCACCAGTGTCATCAGTGAAGTCTGTGTTAGCAAAAGTTAAATCTGCTCCAGCAGCAGTTCCTGTTGCTGCTGTACTTACAAATCGTCTTCCTGCTATAAAAGGTTTAACGATAGGCATTTATATTCACCCCTTTTTGAGAATTAACTTAGACAAGTTTTTTGAAAGTTTTGTCCTGTATCGTATATTATGCTGTGCTTCTACTAAGAGATACGGCTTGTATACTAGTAAATAAATATAATTATTATGCGTTTTATAAGTTAGGTTCTTATAAGTAATTAAGTGGTTAAGGTTGGATTTTGTATATCGTATGTTTATGTTAAAAAAGAGAGCTCTTTTAGAAAGAGCTCTTAATCAAATTATTATCTTAGTGTTGGAGGGAACTGGCGGCCTCAGTGACAGATGGTAGAAATAATTTACGTGGTATTGTAATAAATTCAAGTGCAATTTGCTTTGGATAAAAAAGTATTTGAGTTAAATCTAGAGCATGTATTAATAGTATCATGAAGCTTGTAAGAATGATAAAACTACCCCAAAAGAAACTTTTTGAAGTGTTGCGGAAATCTTTTATTAAAGAAAAGAATGAAAAAAATGCGGTAACAATGAGAATAAAAAATTTATACTTATCAGCCATTGTGATCCTCCTAAAGAACAGTAATTTATATTATATCGTATTTTTCAATATTATTATAAAAAGATTTTAAAGTGAATAATAAGAAAAAAATAAAGCCATAACTTAAAATCTTAGTTTAGGTTCTATTGTTTGAATTCTTTGTTTTAGAAGGTATAAAATCTGAAATTGAAAATTTTCCAAATGAACTACCATTTTTTATTTCTGATCCAACATCAAGTGCTTAATGAAATGGTATGAAAGATTATAGGCTAGTGATACGAGATTAAATAAGAGGAATTTCCGTGCAGCAAGAGTTCTAGCTCAGATTTCTACTAGAGAAAAGTATTTAGTTGGAGTTGGTATGTTAATAAAAAACGGATGGATGTCGAAACTAAATATTCATGACATTAAGGACAAAGATCAGGAAATATAATTTGGTATTCTGGGAATAACCGGAGATCCGTAGTTAAGGTTGCATAGTATTTGTATTTTTTTTCTAATTTTTCAATTGTTGTTAAGTGATGAGAACCTAATCCGCGTCGTACACTATGTTGAGAAAGAGTAGGCCCGATTTGTAATTTTCGTTTTTTCATTGCATCGTTCCATGGACTATAAAAAAATTTAAAAATAAAAGCAGGTTCCATGTAAATGCTATAAGGATAATGCGAACCATGTCTCCCGACTCTATAGTTCCCGTGCGAATTATTGTGAATTAATCTACCGTTAAGATATAGTTGGTTTGGATTAGGTTGAATTATTATGCCGTGATAACGTTGTTTAACAAGCGGAGAGCTATATCTTGGATTAGTGTAGCCATGAGTCGGTTCATCAATCATCATAATCATTCTTATTGAAAACATATTGCCGCCCATAGTGTTAAGTGATTTGAAAAATTGTTCTTTATTATAACAGCACAGGAATTCTGTCGTATTCAATACCATTTTCCATCCTGTAATTTCTCTTTCAATTTCCATAACTTCTTGATCAACTAAATAAGCATCAAATTCGAATGATTTTGAGTTTCGTATTTCCCAATTAGGAGCGAATGTTTTACAGATTTCAACTGAACGATCAGTGGATCCACGGTTAATAAGAATGCCATGATCAAATAGCTTTGTATGGTGCATTAACCACCACGGAAGTAAATATTCTTCATTGTAAAAATGAGAAATTAAAGTAGTCTTAATCAAAATCACCTCCGTATTTAACCTGCTTCTTATTTAATATAATATGGAAGGAAACCTATTGTTAGAAGGTTTCCTCTTAAAAGTTTTAAACCACATAGGGTATGTGGATGGATTAGTATGTAAAGTAGTCTGAATGATAAAGAGTGGTATTAAAAAGTACAAAATCTAAAATGAGCATCGAATTAGTGTATAACGATTGAAACGGCACTGAAAACTAATAAAACAGCCATAATGATGTTAAATAATTGATTATGTTTTAATAAAAGTTTTTGGAACATGGAACCAAAAAGGCTCCAACTAAATGTACTCAGTAAACCGACTATACCTAGAAATAATGAGAAAAGTAGAAAACTTGAATATGAATTGTAGTAAGGGAGTATAAAAGTAGAGACTACTGTGAGTCCGAATAATATTCCTTTAGGGTTAATAAATTGAAGGAAAATACCCACTGTAAATAAGTTTTTATTATTTTTTTCATTGTGACCGGCACCGCCTTTACTAGTAATTATTTTAAAGGCTAAATATAGCATATACGCGACACCTAAAATTTTTAAAGGAAATTCAATTATAGGGATAATATTAATTAATACAATATTAAAGAAACTGCATAAAGAAGTGAGGATGAAAAAACCGAATGCCACTCCAAAGCAAAAGTTTATGCTTCTCTTTAATCCATGTTGATTTGCGTATGTCATAGCTAAGAAATTGTTGGGACCAGGTGTGAAGCTACTTATAAATACAAATAACAAAAAAGAAAATATAGGCATTTCAAAACCCCCTATTTTTTGTGTGTTATAATGACCGAAAAGAACAATATAACGTGCGCTTTTTATTATACATAACGGTCGTTATATTGTATACAGTGTAGGAGTGTTTTTTATGGAAGAAATTCAACTTATTCTGGCAAAAAATTTAAAATCAATACGTGAAAAAGAAAAATTAAGTTTAGAAAAGGTCTCTCAATTAACAGGTGTAAGTAAAACAATGATTGGACAGATAGAAAGAGGAGATTCAAGCCCGACACTAACAACAATATGGAAAATTGCTAATGGTTTGAAAGTATCATTTACCTCTTTAATTAATAATCCACAGCCTGATACGAAAGTAGTTTTACGAAATGATGTTCAAGTATTGTCTGAAGACTATGGGAGATATAAGGTGTATCCCTCATTTCCTTTCCAAGATAATAGGAATTTTGAAATCTATATGGTTGAAATTGATACAGAAGGGAAATTAAGTTCAGAAGCGCATAAAGAAGGAACAGAAGAGTTTATAACGGTATTTGAAGGGAAATTGACAATTGACATAAACGATTGTCAATATACGTTAAATAATGGAGACTCAATTCGCTTTAAGGCGGATAGACCGCATACTTATACTAATTCAGGAAGAACATTAACGCGGTTAAGTATGACTATTTATTATCCAGCTTTATAAGCTGGCAATAATATAAAGAGTAAATGTGTATTGTTAAAACCATCTATAAGAGATGGTTTTATTTTTTGAATATAAAAAAAGACACTCAATTGAGTGTCAATATAGTATTGCTCTCGCGTATAGGATTGGAGATGTTCCTCAAATACATATTGAGATGGTCTGTAAAGAAGAAACGATCTTCATCTTTAATGTAACACCGACATGGGGGAAGTGTAAATTGATAATATATATACGGAAAATTTAGTATAGATGTTTTCTACTATGGATATAGTACAATTTATTTTTATTACGTCATCACTCTCGTAATATTTACCAATTGAGTATTTAGATTGTTTATTATAAAAAGAATGAATCATTTTTTAATCAATTCGTATAATTGTAAGAGAGGCACCTGTTGATCCACCTCCAACTAAATTCACGACAGATAATATACCAAATAATTGTAGTGAAATTGTATTACCAGCATTTAAATTAGTAATTAAATTATTACTATAATTTGAAGTTGATAAAGCGGGAGAAAAAATAGAGCCAGGAATTGGCGTAGAAGCGTTTAATAGTAGTCTAGTTCCAGCAAGTAGAGCGGTTGTCGTATTAACTTGATAGGTTAAATGATATCTTCCAGTTACAGGAATTGTAAATACGTCATTTGAAGCGTTAACTGTAAAATTACCAAGACTTTGGTTATTTGAAAGTGGAATGTTTGTTCCTCCTAATATGACTGAAACAGGACCACCTGATGTATTATTAGCGAACATAGAGTTTGTTGTAACGATAGACCCAGTACTTCCGGTAGGCCCAGTACTTCCGGTAGGCCCAGTACTTCCGGTAGATCCAGTACTCCCGGTAAGCCCAGTACTTCCAGTAGGCCCCGTAGGTCCAGTAAGCCTGTAAGGGAAAATAATGTCAAGGGCCATTGACATTATTTCTTTTTTTCTAATTTCATTATTATCTTGAATATAAATCACCTCATCTTTTTAAATAAGAATGTAATAGATTTAGTACTTTTTAAATAGAATGATTAATTTATTATATTAATTAAAGCGGTTATAGCAACGGTAAAATGTTTAATATATGTAATAATTCTTTGGGAAGAAAAAAGAGAATAGTTATAAAGTTATTCTTTAATGATAGGGTCATAATGATGTGTATGAATTAAAAAACATGTGGAATGAGGTATTAAATTGAAACGCAATGACAATTTATCATTGAATAAGGGGATGATAGGCCCAGAAAATATTGGACCTACATTTCCGATTCTTCCACCAATTTATATTCCAACCGGAGCAACTGGCCCGACTGGAATAACGGGGCCGACCGGAGAAACGGGGCCGACCGGAATAACAGGCCCAACCGGAGTAACAGGCCCAACCGGAATAACGGGCCCGACCGGAGCAACAGGTCCAACTGGAGAAACGGGCCCGACTGGAATAACGGGACCAACCGGAGCAACAGGCCCAACCGGAATAGCGGGCCCGACCGGAGCAACAGGTCCAACTGGAGAAACGGGACCAACCGGAGAAACGGGGCCGACCGGAGTAACAGGCCCGACTGGAATAACAGGCCCAACCGGAGCAACAGGCTCGACTGGAATAACGGGCCCGACCGGAGCAACAGGCCCAACCGGAATAACGGGCCCGACCGGAGCAACAGGTCCAACTGGAGAAACGGGCCCGACTGGAATAACGGGACCAACCGGAGAAACGGGCCCGACCGGAGTAACAGGCCCGACTGGAATAACAGGCCCAACCGGAGCAACAGGCCCGACTGGAATAACGGGACTAACCGGAGTAACCGGGCTAACCGGAGAAACGGGACCAATTGGAATAACGGGACCAACCGGAGCAACAGGTCCTACCGGGGGGATTGGCCCTATAACAACCACCAATTTGTTATATTACACTTTTGCGGATGGAGAGAAGCTTATATATACAGATGCTGACGGGATACCTCAATATGGTACAACGAATATTTTGTCTCCTAGTGAAGTTTCTTATATTAATTTGTTTGTTAATGGAATACTGCAGCCACAACCATTATATGAAGTGAGTACTGGTAAATTAACTTTATTGGATACGCAACCACCATCGCAAGGATCTTCAATTATATTACAATTTATTATTATTAATTAAAAGGACAGATCCTTAATGAAAAGGAATCTGTCCTTTTTGTTTTATATTTAAATAGTTAAAATTAAGTGAAGGTACATTCAATTTCTAGCTGTCATAAATGGTTGAATGATAGGAATTTTAACTTCAATTCTTTTCATAGTGTATTGGAATAAAATATAAAATGAATTTTTCAATATAGTATATGAGAGTTCTCTATAATACAA
The DNA here is from genome assembly GCF_052646455.1 of Bacillus cereus group sp. Bce041. Classification (NCBI taxonomy): domain Bacteria; kingdom Bacillati; phylum Bacillota; class Bacilli; order Caryophanales; family Bacillaceae; genus Bacillus; species Bacillus cereus group sp. Bce041. The sequence continues at coordinate 119,277 of NZ_JBQXON010000003.1, read as the reverse complement.
AGGGCTTCATGTTAAAAAAGAGAACACAATCTTAGTAAAGAAATAATGTATATTTATATGAAAAAATGGCACTGTTAATTGTTGAGTATATTCAAATTAATATGTGTATTTAAACCTAAGAGATAAACGTGGAAAAATAAAATAAACCCGTAAGTTTAGGTATTTAATCTAAGCAGTCAATTATTAAAAACATATAATTAATATGTGAGTCATGAACATAATTAAATAACGTTTTTAAGTTTAATTATATTTCATGTTTCCTATTTTAAGTCAATATATAACACATACTCTTTTACAACTTTATGATCCTTATAATAGGAAAAACTCAAATATAAAACAAGTAAGGAGGACATAAATGACAAGTAATAATTGTTTCGGTCATAACCACTGCAATAATCCGATTGTTTTCACTCCAGATTGTTGTAACAATCCACAAACAGTTCCGATTACTAGTGAGCAATTAGGTAGATTAATTACTTTACTAAACTCTTTAATTTCGGCTATTGCAGCGTTTTTTGCAAATCCAAGTGATGCAAACAGATTAGCTTTACTCAATTTGTTTACTCAACTATTGAACTTACTAAATGAATTAGCACCTTCTCCAGAAGGGAATTTCTTAAAACAATTAATTCAAAGTATTATTAATTTACTACAATCTCCTAACCCAAATCTAAGTCAATTACTTTCTTTATTACAACAATTCTACAGTGCTCTTGCACCATTCTTCTTCTCTTTAATTATTGACCCTGCAAGTTTACAACTTTTATTAAACTTATTAACTCAATTAATTGGTGCTACTCCAGGAGGCGGAGCAACAGGTCCAACAGGTCCAACAGGTCCAGGAGGCGGAGCGACAGGTCCAACAGGAGCAACAGGAGCAACAGGAGCAACAGGCCCAACAGGAGCGACAGGTCCAGCAGGTACTGGTGGAGCAACAGGTTTAACAGGAGCAACAGGCCCAACGGGAGCAACAGGTTTAACAGGAGCAACAGGTTTAACAGGAGCAACAGGCTTAACAGGAGCGACAGGTCCAACAGGAGCAACAGGCCCAACGGGAGCAACAGGTTTAACAGGAGCAACAGGCTTAACAGGAGCAACGGGTGCAACTGGTGGCGGAGCTATTATTCCGTTTGCTTCAGGTACAACACCAGCAGCGTTAGTTAATGCGTTAGTAGCTAATACAGGAACTCTTCTTGGATTTGGATTTAGTCAGCCTGGTATAGCATTAACGGGTGGAACAAGTATCACATTAGCATTAGGTGTAGGTGATTATGCATTTGTAGCACCACGAGCAGGGGTTATTACGTCATTAGCAGGTTTCTTTAGTGCAACAGCTGCATTAGCTCCATTATCACCTGTTCAAGTGCAAATACAAATATTAACTGCACCTGCAGCAAGCAATACGTTTACAGTACAAGGCGCACCTCTATTATTAACACCAGCATTTGCTTTAATAGCAATTGGTTCTACAGCATCAGGAATCATACCTGAAGCTATTCCAGTAGCGGCTGGGGACAAAATACTGTTATATGTTTCATTAACAGCAGCAAGTCCAATAGCTGCAGTTGCTGGATTTGTAAGTGCAGGTATTAATATCGTTTAATTTGTTACATTTAGTAGGAAATTAAACAGGGGTTTGTATATAGTCCTTCCTAATAAATTTAGGAAGGACTATATTTTTTTGAGAAATAAGTAATAAATCCATTGAACAATTACTCTTTGTTAAGTTCGTATAAAAAAGTATAATTTACCCTTTCTCATTTAAGGAATAAGTTATGTAACTTTAAAAGTTTCTGATCAGCAAAAAAAGATGAATTCTTTTAAAAGAATTCATCCATAAAATAAACTATTTATTTTTATTACAGTTACATCCTTTTTTCTTTACATAGCCTTGCTCGGCTAAGTCTCTTTGCGATTGGGAATTGGAAGATTGAGAATTGGAAGATTGAGAGGATGCTGAAGAGCTACTATTTTTATTATAAGAGTAGTTTTTTCGATAGTTATAATTACTCATAGTACTATCACCTCCAATTTAATATATAAATATTATATGTATGTACACTATTAATTGTTACTATTTTTAATAGGAAGAGAAGATACAATAAAAAAATCTCCTTGGTATTTTCCTAGGAGATAAATGATGATTCTTTTGAAAATTTACAAATTAATAGCCCCAGTAAAGAGGAAAGTAATAAGAATCTTGGTGATACGGATTCTGTTGTTGAGCGAGGGGGTGGGTTGGATAATTTTTCATTTCACGGTTTTGATTGCAGTTTGCCGGAGGACCAATTACGGTAGTTGATTGGATAGGGGAAACCGCTTGTTTCCATTGTTGTTCATTGAGACAATAAGTATGGGCCATCATATGAGCTGGAGTTAACCTTAAAATGTCAGAACCGAAAATAACTTCTGGAGTTGGAGCATTGAAAATAGCTAATAAATGAGTATTATCTGCTGTAGCAATTTCATAATGCCACCACGCTTGTGGAATGTTGGCAACTTGCCCGGGTTTTATCGGTAAGTTTAATATTTGATTCGTAAATGGATTAAGTAAAGAAACAACAGCAGACCCTGAAATACAATAAACAAGTTCAGCTGCATTTTGATGAATATGTGGTTCTACAACATTTCCTGTACTTAAATAAATATCTAATAAAGAAGTATTTTCTAAAGTATTTAATTGTTTAATACCAAGTACATTTATATAATTTTGGGCATCTTTCCGAAAAAAATTACTTTTATTTACATCATAAGTAAAATTGGTTGAGGGGGAAGTATAGTCGATGTTGGCAGTCAATTGTATTACCCGCCTTTCTATAGGTAAGTTAGGTTACAAAATTAGGATATGTGTCTAGTCTTTGTTTTGTGCTGTTATCGGTAGCTTAATAAATTCACTTATTCCATAAAGAATAAGGTGTTAATACCAAACTATATTCGTATTCCCATTCATACTTTGGATTGATGGAAAAAAGTAATGAAAATGTTAATTTAAAATTACATCAATCATTTATAAGGAGTGAATGTTCATGTCATTTAGTGAAATGATTAGAAATGAAGTACTCAGCTGGGCGGGTGTTTCTGAAAAACCGCATCGATTTGGTGGTATTGAAATAAATTATGGTAAGAAAGAACTTGGGCATCTTCATGGTGATAGATTAGCTGATTTACCATTTCCGAAGTTAAAGCGAGATGAATTAGTGAAGCAAGGATTGGTAAAACCACATCACGTATTACCTGAATCAGGATGGATCAGTTATTATTTAAAGAGTGAAGAGGATATTCCATTTGCAATTGAGTTATTTCGTATGCAATATGATCGAATTAAAAAGTAAAGAAACAAAGTAGGATAATAAAGATTTATTTTTATGTCACATCCCTCCTTAATCGTTCGTCTTGTATGTAGAACGATTAAGGAGGGATTTTATTATGAATACATTTGATATAGCAATTGTTGGCGGTGGGCTTGCTGGATTAACAGCATCTATATATTTAGCGAAAGTTGGAAGGAAAGTGATTGTATTAGAAAAGTCCAGTCAATTCGGTGGCCGAGGGATGACTACAAATAAAAATGGAATCTGCATGAATCTTGGTGCACATGCTTTATATAGAGGCGGGGCAGCGTTTATAACTTTTAATGAGCTCGGTATGACTCTTCCAGGTGGAATACCATCTACAAAAGCACATGGAATATGGAAAGGGGATATATTCACCATCCCAACAGATTTTCGCTCAATTTTATCAACACCACTACTTTCTTGGTCTGCAAAAGTACAATTCTCACGTCTTATGATTCGTTTAGGAAATTTAGATGTAGGAGAAGTTCCGAAAATGAGTCTAACTACATGGGCAGAAAATGAAATAAAAGATCCAATGATTCGCAATATATTTTATGCGCTATGCCGGACAACAACATATACGTTTGCTCCTACAATACAATTAGCATCATCTGTACTAAAGCAAATACAGCTTTCTATAAAAGAAGGAGTGCTTTATGTAGATGGTGGTTGGAAGACGATAATAACAAAATTAAGAGCTATAGCAAATGATATCGGGGTGCAGTTTTTGGCTAAAAAGCATGTTGTGGAAATTGAGCATTCCGAAGGTAAACAAAGAATACATTGTGTTGATGATGAGGTTTTTGAAGTAGGTACAGTCATCGTGACGACTCCGCCGAAAGAGGCTTGTAAAATAATAAAAGGTGCAGAAGGAACAAGTTTGCATAAATGGGGTGAACAATCGGTACCGGTTACTGTTGGTGCATTAGATATTGGCTTGAGACAATTACCCAATCCTACACATCAATTTGTATTAGGATTAGATCAACCTATATTTTTCACAAATCAATCGAGAGCAGCTAAATTAAGTGAAGACGGATCAATTGCAGTGAGTCTAATTAAGTACCATAATCCTGTGCTAGAGATGAATCATATTCATGAAGATAAAGAACAGTTGGAAAGTACGATGGAGTTGTTACACCCAAATTGGAAAAGAGAAGTTGTTGCACAGCAATATTTACCGAAAATAACAGTAGTACATGATTTTCCTCATATTGACCGTGTTGAAAAGCCGGGTCCTAATATACCTGAAATGCCAGGTGTTTATGTTGCAGGAGATTGGGCAGGGCATGATGAAATATTAGCTGATGCTGCGGTAGCAAGCGGGAAACGTGCAGCGTTACACATTTTAAAGCAATATGAAAGTGAGGCAGTTCATCATGGAAACGGAGCAGTTATATGAAGCGTATCAACCATTATTATTTTCGTTATCATACAGAATCCTTGGGAGTGTTATGGATGCTGAGGATATCGTTCAGGATGTATTTATCTCGCTAAATAATATAGAAGATCCACAATCTATAGAAAATATGAAAGCATATTTATGTAAGATGGCGACAAATCGTTCAATTGATAAATTACGATCGGCAGCGCATAAACGTAACGTGTATGTAGGGATGTGGTTACCAGAGCCACTTGTAGAAGAGAGTGATGAGCCATCAAAGTCATTTATAATGAAAGAATCCCTTTCCGCCGCATATTTATTACTTTTACAACAACTATCTGAGATAGAAAGGATTGTTTTCATATTAAGAGAGGTTTTCAGTTATGAATACGAAGAAATAGCTTCAATTGTTAATAAGAGTAGTGTGAACTGCAGGAAGATCTTTCAACGTGCACGAAAAAGTATGTTGGAGAAACCGAAGCAATCAAAATTAAGCACGGAGAAAATGGCTTCTTATGTTGAAAAGTTTGTATCATCATTACAGTGTGGGGATGCGGAAGGTATGTTAGAAGTATTAAAAACAGATGCTATACTCAAAGCTGATGGTGGCGGTAAAGTTACGACTGCGATCAATCCGATTTATTCTGCAGATCGAATTATACGTTTGTTCTTTGGGATTGCACAACGATTGACAGAAGAGTACACTGTTGATTTCAAAATGGTAAATGGTATACCAGGAGTTATAGTTACAATAAATAATAAAGTAACTTATGTTCTTTCGTTTGCATTTGAGGATGAGAAGATTTCAAATATTTATATGATGGTTAATCCTGAAAAACTTATGCATTTAAATGTAAAAATATAAAAAAGCGCATTTCTTCAGAAATGCGTTTTTTATTATTTTTCTAACATTTCAAGAGGTACATCTTTTTCGCCAGCTACCTCAAATTTAATTTCCCCGTCTTCTTCATAAATACGTGTAATAATCGGTATAGTAATCATTAATTTTTTATGCTGCTTTCGTTTTCGAGCAGCATCTAAGCTAATCACGTTCATTTGTAAGCATCCTTTCTTCTGGAAATATATAAACAAAGAAAATGCGTCCGAAAAGGGCGCTTAATTGAATTTGAAATACCGATTCATTTAAATGGGGTTTATATAATTTAATAACTGCAATTTTTATATGAAATAATATGAATGGAATAATTGCACGTAGAAATTAACTTTACCAAAAAACGAAACAATATGCTATAAAAAATTATAAATCTTTGTCATATAACAGGAAAAAGGTTTTTGTTTCGCATATAATAAAAAGTAGACGGGCAGCAAGAGCTTTTTCATCATATTGCTTGGAAAGGCGATGAAAAGAATGGATACAGTAGATTCATTATTATTACAACTTGAACAATATGGAGAAGAGCATGATCGAAATAAAAAAACAAGGGAAGAAAAATTACGGAATGTTTCTCGTGAGATGGGGCAATTTTTATCAATTTTAGTAAAAGGGTGTAATGCAAAAAATATCTTAGAAATTGGAACTTCTAATGGTTATTCTACATTGTGGTTGGCTAATGCGGTAGAAGAAACAAATGGAAATGTAACAACTGTAGAGCTTTCTTCAGAACGAGTTGGAGAGGCACTTGTCAATTTTGAAAAGGCAAACCTTTTACAAAGGATTGATGTTCACAATCAAGAAGCAGGGGCATTTTTAGATTCCCAATTAGATCATTCATTTGATTTTATTTTCCTAGATTCAGAGCGCACGCAATACATGTGGTGGTTTGAGCATATAAAACGTATGTTACAGCCAAAAGGTTTTCTTGTTGTTGATAATGCAACTTCTCATGCAAGTGAATTAGATGAGTTTATAAAAATGATTGAAGAAGATGATACGTTTGAAACAGTGTTATTAGCGTTTCAAAAGGGAGCATTTGTAGCTCGCAAAAATAAATAGAAGTGAGTGTAATAGAATTATCACATTGAAAACGGGTGAATGTCAAAAGATTGAGTGTAGCACGATTAAAAGAACGTAAATTATTTAGGAAATATATGAAGAATCCGCCTTCAGCATGTAGTTCTCTAGGTCTTAAGTCTGAGGAAAATTATGTTGATTACAGGTATACTTATAGTAAGAAACAGGGAATGACTGCATAAACAGACATTTCTAAAAAAATCGATTTCAAGCAATCAGAATGTGTATGAAATACGATATAATTGATGAAATATAGTGCATATAAATTCGCACATATAAATAAAGGAGCGATTTTGTTGACTGAACTCGAGAAAAAAGAACCTGTATCCATTGTGAAAGATAATAATGTAGAAGTAGTGGTTGATACAGTTATAAAAGATGAAGAACTTGATGAATTAAATAAAGAAGCCGATCTTTATGTACAAAAGTTAAATAGCGAGCAAAATACAGATTTATCGAAAGTATTGTCGCAGCTAGGAGATTTGGGGGATAAAGAACAACAAGCAGCAGGACAAACGTTATCAGCATTAAAACGTCCTGTCACAGCGATGATGAATGGAAAGAATGAAGAAATTCCAAATACATTGTTAGAATTACGCAAAGTAGTATCAGAGCTTGATCCGAATTCATTAAAAGCAAGTGGTATGAAGAAAATTATGTTTAAAGTATTTAAGAAAAATCCACTTGAAACATACGTGCATAAATATCAATCTATAGATAAGCAAATTGAGGAAATTATTAGATCCCTTCTAATTGGTCGTGATAACTTACAAGAGGATACAGTTGGTCTTGAAATGTTAAAAGAACAATCGCACGATAAAATTCATGCTCTTGATAAACAAGTATACTTAGGGAAAAAGCTTGCTGGCATGCTTGAAGCTGAGAAACAAAACCCAGAGCGTCAAAGGGATATTCCGTTAATTAACGATGCATTAGAAAAGATACTTGTACGTACACGTAATATGCAGCAAGCGAAAAGTGTATTATTACAATCTATAGCTTCTGTAGACATCATTAAGAAAAATAATGAAAAATTAACAGAGGCAATACGTAATGCAATTACGATGACGCAAAACGTTGTAACAGTTTCAGCTGCTATTCAGCTTGCATTAACGAATCAACGTAAAACAATTGATGCGGTAAATGCAACGAATGAAGCAATTGAATCGATGGTATTAAGTAATTCTCAAGCGTTAAAACAAAATACAGAAGAAACGACGAAATTGCTTGAAAACCCTGCTATTAGCATGGATAAATTACGTGAATCATTCCAAAATGTGTTCGCTGCAATTGAAGCATCTGAAAAATCGTCAGAACGTATTATTGAGTCAAGCAAGAAGTTCGTTATTGAACTAGACACATTTAATGATGAGATGAAGCAGAAACTCATTCAGCGTCCAAGGAAATAACGGATTATTAGAGGAGGTGAACAAATGAGTTTCATTCAAACAGTACTATTACTACTCGGTACATTGCTTTTAATAGCATTTACTGTCGTTGTTTTAGTCGTATACTTCGGGCGGAAACTGTATTTTTCATGGACGAAGCCATATAAAAGAGCGCAAGATTCTTTAGATAAGATATCAAACAAATCAATACCGTTTCTACAAGAATTTACACAACATCCACTGTTTTATCGCTGGATTCGCACCGAAGGAAAGAAAGAACAAAATACATTAAATACTCTATTTTGTGCATCAGGTCAACGTACGAGAGAGCAAGTCTTCTCGATGTTACCGAAAGAAAAGCAGAAAAAAGTGCATGTAATGGCAAAAACTACGAAAAAGCTTACGAATGAAGATATTGATGTGGCTACGATGAAAGTGAAAGATTTCTTAAGACAAGAAGCGCAGCAAACTGTAAAACCGACAGACTTATCATTTTACAAATTGTATTTTTATGACCGTTATCCAGACGCATTAAATACAATTCAAGCGTATAAACGCTCAATAAATCCTTCATTACAAAGAACGGTTGATGATATTACAATTTCAGTATTAAATGCACTTCCGTACTATCAAGAGCAACGCATGTTTGAACAACAACATAAACTTGAAACATTCTTAATGAAAGATTTAACGGCCATGTTATCGCTGGTAGTACAATTACCACCTTCACAAAGACCAGAGAAGGAAGAAGAACTGAAAATCTACTTGGAAAATTTCCAAAAAGAAATGGAAGTAGTAGAGCGAGATATTCGCGACTCAATTGATCACGATTTAAATGTGAAGATGAGAGCAGCGACTGAGAAGTTTAAGAATAAATAGAAGAGATCGCCTAAAAAGTTGAATGTTTCAGCTTTTAGGCGTTTTTTTTTGTAAATTGAGAGCGTTTAATCTTTTGTAAAATTGTATATGCAAACGTAAATAAATGGTAAAATATAGAGTGGTTTTTTGTACTTTGTGTAAATAATTATTATAAAAGGGGTATGGTATTGTGTTATTTGAGTTAGTCATCCTATTTGTAATTTTATTTTTATTTCTGGGCTATCCCATTAGTAAAGCTTGGGATAGTTTCCAATCGAAGAAGGAAAATTCCTCAAGTATACTAAAGTTCGAGCCACAGGAAATATTATCACTGGGTTTGAGTTATTTTATCTTTGGTTTAGGTATTATGTGGAATGCAAATGATGTAAGAGCAGGAATACCATTACATAAATTTGAAAAGAACGGAATGATGTCTGATCAATATGCTTCTTTAGCCCATGACCACATTACGATAGTAGTTCTCTTAGTTATTTTAGGTGGAGTTTCGTATTGGAAATTAACAACAGGCTTAATAAAACTTTCACCAATATTTTATATTTTTTATAGTACTTTAATGATAGTAAACATTGTATATACATTCATCTATATTACCCATACAGGCTTTGCCTTTTATACGGAACTCGGAGGATTGAGATACATTCCAGTCTTTTGTATTCAAGTTGGAATGGTTGCCTTTAGTCTATTATTCTTAGCTAAATTAAGAAATACATTAGGTTATTTCATACAATCTCAGAATGAGAAAGATTATACGCAGAGCAACAGAATTATATTATTGCTGTATCGTATTTCTTTTGGATATCAAAAAATGGCTACAGTCTGGATGATAAGTTTATTTCCTGTCTTGTTAATTGTTCAATTTATTTTAATACTGTTTGGCCAAAAACCAGATAGTTTTATAAGAGTGTTTATGGAAACAAGTAGTTTTAATTATTCTAAGATTCCTGCCCCAAGTCCTCAAATTGTCTCCGGGGATGGGCATTATTTATGTACAGTTTCTGTGAAAGGCCATAAAAACATCGTTAAGCCATTACGAGCAGGAATTAGGCATGGGGAAAGAATTACAGTTAATCGACAGTTATTAATTGCGAACGCTTTTGAAAATGTAATTGAGGAGCGGGTACCAAAATGTCATAAAGTGATTCGTAATTTTTATGATAAATACGGTTATCCAATTAGTAAACATATTAATACGAAATGGTCGGCTGATTTTGTTTATATTTTAATGAAGCCACTAGAATGGTTCTTCTTATTTGTACTTTACACAGTAGATAAAAATCCTGAGAATAGAATTCATATTCAATATAGTGAACTACGAAAATAAAAGTAAGAGCCCGCATTCAAAAAAATGGGGGCTCTTACTTTTATTTTGCTTGAATAGTAGATTTACTAGAAGCCACACTTTCATTATGCAATCGATCAACTGCAGTTACGACATAGGTATACGTTTCTCCGGAAATAGCGGTTTTATCTACATAAATTTCTCCAAGTTTTGTTTTTCTTACAGTAGTAAGTAAATTTTTGGGATTTTGTATATCCACTTCATTTTTCCCATTCACGCGGTAAATAGCGTAATAAGCAGAATCATTATCTCTATTGTCAATGATACCGATTGCAATACCTTCATCTCTTGGAATGGCGCCTTTTAAAGTCGGTTGTTTTGGTGGATCATGATCAAGCCAAGGCATAGGCGGGATTAATGCAGGATGTTTATATATGTTTTTTGAAAGTCTATCTTTAACTCCGAGTGGATTGTTATTAATATCTTTTAAGCTAAAATGCATACTACCTTTTATATCAGGATATAGCCGGTTTAATGCAATTTGTTTTGGATATTCTTCTGGATCAGACCAAGCAGGGACGGAGTTATTATTAATTTTATAGGCCGCTTGACCGATGTATAGGTGAAGCGGTTTGTTATTTGTTTCTTTAACCCACCAATCTACTAATATGTCATATGCAGCTGGGGTGAAACCTATATTCCAATATATTTGCGGTGTAATGTAGTCAATATATCCTTTTTGTATCCACTCACGTGTGTCAGCATAAAGGTCATCATAGTTTCTTTGGCCTGCGGTTGTGTTAGAGCCAGTGGGATCGTCAGCTATATTTCGCCATACGCCGAACGGACTAATGCCAAACTTTACATATGATTTTTCTTGTTTTATAGCAGTATTTAAATCTTTTACAAGTTCATTTACATTATTACGTCGCCAATCTTCTATATTTGTAAATCTACCATTATTATATGTTTCGTATGTTTTCTGATCTGGAAATTCTTCACCGGCTACTTTATATGGGTAAAAATAATCATCCATATGCAGCGCATCAATATCGTAATTTTGTACGATTTCTAAAGCGCCTTCTGTTATAAATTTTTTCACTTCCGGAATACCGGGATTGTAATATAACTTTCCGCCATAAGTGACAACCCAATCGGGATGTTGCCTTGCAGGGTGATTATTTGATAATCGATTTATATCGGTGTGATTCATCGTTATTCGGTATGGGTTAATCCAAGCGTGGAATTCTATATTTCTTTTATGAGTTTCTTCAATCATAAATGCGAGCGGGTCATAACCAGGATCTTTTCCTTGTGTTCCTGTAATGTATTCAGACCAAGGACCGTAATTTGAAGGATAGAAAGCATCAGCGGTTGGTTTAATTTGTACAACAACTGCATTCATACCAGTGCTTTTTACATCGTCTAATAATCTTATAAATTCTTGCTTCTGTTTTTCAATAGGTAAGCCAGTTTTTGAGGGCCAATCAATATTCAGAACTGATGCGATCCATACAGCACGTAATTCATGTTTTTTGTACGTAGTATTTACTTCAGCATAAGTAGAGTGAGGGGGAATGAAAGAGAAAGGGATGAACAAGATAACGATACAACATATCATTAATAAACGTTTAACGATCATTTATACGCCTCCCTATCATATGATTATTTAAAATAATATCTGAGGCGAGGTTGACCTTGCAATAGAGAAAATTGCATATTGAAACATTAATTTAATAGGAAAAATATTTTTAATGAAATTTACTTTCATTATAACTAAATTCATTTACTACTTCATATGCTTGTTAGTAAAGTGAAACTTCCTTTTATTTGAAGGGTAATAAATTATAAGTATAGGAGGATTAATAAATGAAAGTTTTGTTCGTCTGTTCTGGAGGAATGTCCAGTGCAATTGTTGTAAACGCTTTAAAAAAAGAAGCGGAGAAAAATGGTGTGAACATGGAAGTGCATGCAATTGGAACGAATGAGGTAGAGGAAGAAGTAAAGAATGGCTGGGATGTCGTAATGGTGGCACCTCAAATAAGACACCGATTTGACTCTGTAAAAAAATTTGCAGAGGAGGAATCTATTCCGTGTGGCATCATACCGCCGCAAGCATACACACCGCTTGGCGGCCCGACTTTATTAAAAACTGTAAATGAATTAATCAGTTAGGGGGAAACGTTATGAATAAGTTTGTCACGTTTCTTGATAAAAACTTATCTGGACCGATGGCAAGGCTTTCTGAGCAGAGACATTTACAAGCAATCCGTGATGGAGTTATTTCGGCGTTACCATTTATTATAGTAGGAAGCTTCTTTTTAATAGTAGCATTTCCACCACTGCCGAAAGATAGTTTTATATCAGTTTGGGCATTAAAGAATCAAACAAGTATATTGATACCATATCGTTTAACCATGTTTATTATGTCCTTATATATCGCATTTGGAATAGGATATAATTTAGCGAAAAGTTATAAATTAGATGCTTTATCAGGAGCACAGCTCGCGGTATGTTCACTACTTTTAACATTAACGCCTGAGTTAATTGATAAAAAAGGATTCATGCTTCCGATGACAAATCTCGGAGGTCATGGATTATTTGTGACGATGATTGTTTCTATTTTATCCGTAGAGATTTTAAGGTTTTGTAAGAAGAAAAATGTAATGATTAAAATGCCAGAACAAGTACCGCCATCTGTATCGCGTTCATTTGAAGCACTTATACCTGCAGCATTCGTTATTATTATAATGAGTCTAGTAACTGTCGTTTTTAGCATTGATTTACACCATGTTGTTGATAAATTAGCAGCACCATTGGTAAAAGCTGGGGATAGTTACTTCGGTGTAATGATTCCAGTGTTTTTAATTACGTTTTTTTGGTCATTCGGAATCCATGGTGTGTCGGTTGTTGGAACTGTTGCTCGGCCATTATGGGAAGTATACCTAGGGAAAAATGGTGAAGCAGTTGCTAGTGGAGCAGATCAGTTGCCATTTATTTCACCAGAGCCGTTATATCAATGGTTTATATGGATTGGCGGTTCTGGTGCGACGTTAGGGCTTGTATTAGCTATGATTGTATTTGGTCGATCGAAATATTCGAAAGCATTATCAAGAACTTGTATTGTTCCGGGTATTTTTAATATTAATGAACCAGTCATATTCGGATTACCGATTGTACTAAATCCAATTTTAATTATCCCATTTATCATTACACCACTTGTAACAGCAACTGTTGCATATTCAGCAACTGCGATGGGATTTGTAACACCAACGCATATTATGCCGCCATGGACATTACCTGCTCCAATTGGTGCATATTTAGCAACAGGTGGAGATTGGCGTGCGATTGTATTAGTTTTTATAAATATAGCAATATCGTTCCTTATTTATTTACCATTCTTTAAAATGTACGACAAAAATATGCTTGAAATTGAAAAAAATGGTGACGGGGAATCTGTTAATCCTTAATCTGCACGCTGTTATTTTGAGTGATAGACTTTTTGTCTATCACTTCTTTCACATTAAAACTAGAAAGGGGGAAATAGAATGAATATAAAATTTAGTTATAAAGGCGTATTTTTATTATTATTTGGAGTGATTTGTGCAAATTTACTTTTTGTCCCTTTATTAGGCATGCTAAATCTATCACAAATGCATAGTATCTGGCTTGTTACAAGTATTGCGGCAAGCGTTTTGCTTACGGTAGTTGTTTCTTTCATTGATGGATCGTTTGCATCGAAATCTCAGTTGTTTTTTAGATTTATATTGTTTTCGATTGGTTGTACGTTCGTTACTTACATGATTGTTTTTTAGTAAATAGGAGGTCATGCACGTTATGTATATTGCAGGGGTAATGTCTGGTACTTCATTAGATGGAATAGATGTAGCGCTCGTTCATATAGAAGGAAGTGGTGTAGATTCTAAAATCGAACTCATCCATTTTACTACTGTTCCATTTTGTAATGATATGAAAAATGAGATCCAACAAGCGTTATCAATTGAAACTTCGAATGTCCAACTTATATGTAGTTTAAATTTTAAACTTGGTTTATGCTTCGCCAATGCTGTAAAGGAAGTTTGTAAAGAGGCCAATTTTCCTTTGAGACAATTAGATTTAATAGGCTCTCACGGACAAACGATTTATCATCAGCCAAAGCAAGAAGGGAATATTATTTCTTCAACATTGCAAATTGGGGAACCAGCAGTAATAGCATATGAAACGAACACGACGGTTATCTCGAATTTCCGAACGATGGACATGGCGGCAGGGGGACAAGGTGCACCACTTGTACCATATTCAGAGATTATTTTATATCGGCATCAAACTAAAAATAGACTACTACAAAATATTGGTGGGATTGGTAATGTTACAGTGGTTCCAAGTAAACGAAGTAAAGAGAGTGTTATTGCTTTCGATACTGGACCAGGCAACATGGTAATCGATGAAGTATGTCAAAGATTATTTCATGTACCATATGATCAAAATGGTTGGATTGCAAAGCAGGGGGTAGTTGTAGATGAAATTTTAACATACTGTATGAACCATCCATTTTTGAACATGAAACCACCAAAATCAACAGGTAGAGAACAGTTTGGAGAAGCGTTTGTGACTGAATTATTGAATCGATTTAAAAAGCATAGTAAAGAAAATATATTGGCAACTGTCACGATGTTTACAGCATGTTCAATTGTTCATCATTATAAGGCGTTTATTTTGCCGTATTATGAAATTGATGAGGTGATTTTAGGTGGTGGTGGAAGTTATAATAATACACTTGTTGAAATGTTACGGAATGGATTAAGAGAAGAGAAATGTAGCATATGTATACAAGAAGATATTGGTCATTCTTCAGCAGCGAAAGAAGCAATTGCATTTGCTATTTTAGCAAACGAAACGTATCATCGTAATCCGAGTAATGTGCCGAGCGCAACAGGTGCTAAGAATTCCATAATTTTAGGGAATATAACATTCCCTCCATACGCAAATGAAAATGAGGCGAACATATGAAGTATATGATTGGAGTAGATGGCGGGGGAACGAAGACCGAGGCAATTGCATTTGATAAAGACGGAAATGAACTTGTAAGAGCTACCAGTGGTTTTGGAAACATATTAATAGATTTAGAAGAAGCTCTTGTGCATATTATGGAAGCAATTAATCAATGCCAGAAGAGTTTAATAAATGGGCATTGTGTTTGTGTTTGTTTAGGATTAGCTGGTATAAGCGGAGCGAATACAAATGAATTAACATTACGTTTAAAAAAGAAATACGGAACAAAAATTGAAATTTTTAATGATGCAATGATCGCACATGCAGCTGCTTTAAAAGGTAAGGATGGAATATTAACTATAGGTGGTACAGGTGCAATTTGTATAGGAAAAAAAGGAGAAGTATATCAGTATAGCGGTGGATGGGGACATATTTTAGGAGATGAGGGGAGCGGATATTGGATTGCATTACAAGCTTTAAAGAAAATGGCAATTCAGTTCGATCAAGGAATCAGTCTTTGTCCATTGAGTTTGAATATTCAAAGGCAGTTTCAACTTTTGATACCGTCTCATATAAAAAGCTTAGTATATACTTCTTCTAAAGATAAAATTGCAGCAATCGCCCCATTAGTTATTCAGGAAGCGAGAGATGGCAATGATGATGCGCATGAAATTATGATGCAAGCTGGAAAGGAATTAGCAAGGATTACAGTAAATGTTTATAACAAGTTGAACTTTAAGCACTCAACGCCAATTGCAGTAAGTGGCAGTATATTGCGTTTAGTTCCTGAAATATTTGCTGTATTTAAGAAATGGTGTGAAGAAAGTATGAAAGAAATTACATTCGTATCACAAGCAGAAATGGCAGTGAAAGGAACATATTATTTAATGAGGGATATATATTTTTAAAAATAGGTATGAGAATTTTTGTATGATTTGTAAAAATATGATGTTAAAATGTAAAAAGGGATGTATGTTAAAAACGTACAATATACGTAGTAATTGAATATTGTATATGTATTCCCATGTAGAAAGTGAATGATTACATGATTAATAGTATGCAGTTTTTATATTTGGTGGCTTCTTATTTAATTGGAAACATATTGACCGCTTATATAGTAACAAAATTGAGACATAACGTTGATATTAGGGATGAAGGAAGCGGAAATCCTGGCGCAAGAAATATGGGGCGCGTATATGGAAAAGGGTATTTCATCGCTACATTTTTAGGTGATGCAATTAAAGGGGCAATCGTTGTTGCTGTAGCAAAATACCTTTTTGAAGATCCTACATTCGTAATGTTAACATTATTGACCGTTATTATTGGACATATTTATCCAGTTTTATTTAAAGGCAAGGGCGGTAAAGGTATTTCAACATTTATAGGAGGACTAATCGCATTTGATTATTTGATAGCGCTTACCCTCTTATGCATTTTTATTGTATTTTATTTAATATTTAAAGGGTTTACGAAGCCAGGACTAATTACGATTGCTTGTTTACCAATTTGTATGATTCTTTATTCTTATTCTATTGTTACCACTATATTAAGTGGAATAATTATTGTACTCATTCTATATGTAAATCGAGAATAAAATGAATGTTTAATAAGTGGGGATAATCTCCACTTATCATTTTTTATTAAATAGATAAAGGAGATAAGGCATGGGGTTAATTTATAAAGTTGCTGATCAAGATTGGGAATTTGAAAGTATACATAAATTGAATTATAAAACTTTTGTAGAAGAGATACCACAACATGAAGAAACGAAAGAACGGTTTCGTATAGATCGGTTTCATAAAGAAAATACATATTTAATTTGTTTAGATGAGGATAGATTAGTAGGTATGGTCGCAGTGCGGGGAAAACGACCATTCTCGTTAGATTATAAAATTTCAAATTTAGATATTTATTTGCAAGAGCATGGAGAAAAAGTGTATGAAATTCGTTTACTTTCAGTAGAACGTGAATATAGAAATGGAAGAGCGTTGTTAGGATTAATTCGTTTTCTACATCGTTATTTGCTTCTAAATGGATATGAATTAGCACTCATTTCTGCAACAACACGTGAACTAGCTTTATATGAGCAAATGGGATTCAAATCTTTCCATACGTTAGTTGGTACAGAAGAAGCAGCCTTCCAGCCAATGTATGTTACCCCTGCTATGTTTGAAGAGTCGAGTGTTGGGGGGATTATGACGAAAGAATATACGTTTTTACCTGGTCCAGTAGATATTGAAGAGAACGTTCGAAAGGCATTTTCTACGCGACCTATTTCCCATCGCTCTAAGTCATTTCAAGTGATGATGGACAATGTGAAAAAACGGTTACTTCACATGACAAAAGCAAAACATGTACAGCTTATGTTAGGAACAGGGACGTTAGCAAATGATGCGATTGCTTTACAGTTACGTTCTTTAAAAGGGAAAGGACTAGTATTAACAAATGGGGAATTTGGTAATAGATTAGTTGGACATGCAAAACGAGCACGGTTACATTTTGATACGTATAAAAAGGAAATGGGAGATCCATTTATTTATACCGAATTAGAAGAAATTATGACAACTGGAAATTATGAATGGATTTGGTTTGTTCATCATGAAACATCTACTGGAATGTTAAACGATTTAAACGAGCTAAATACTCTTTGTAACGAGAATCAAATGAAACTGTGTGTAGATTGCATAAGCTCAATTGGAGCAATACCATTAGACTTGAAGGATGTGTATTTTGCAAGTGGTGTTAGCGGTAAAGCGATTAAATCATATACAGGAATTTCTTTCGTTTTTCATAACCACATTGTAAAAATAAACGAGGCTGTGCCGGCCTATATGGACATTGGCATGTATGAAGAAAATGAAAGTATTCCATACTCACAATCATGGAATTTAATTTATGCATTGCAAGAAGCGTTGAAGAGATTTGAAGATGAAAAGGCATTTGTAAAAATTAAAGAGACATATGATTATGTTGAAGAAGTTATTACTGATATGGGTTTAAAGCTTGTTTCACCTAAAGAACATGCCGCGCCAATTATACATACTATTGTATTGAGCGAAGATTATTCTTCTAAAGTAGTAGGCGATACATTAGCATTACAAGGATACATCGTTCATTATGAGTCATCTTATTTACAAAAGAATAATTGGATCCAAATTGCATGTTTAAATCATTATAAAGAACGCGATATGAAGAGGATGTTAAATTGTTTGCAAATGTGTTTATTTCAGAGTGGGGTACATATATAAAGACTTTTTCTTTTCGTATAAAGGAGCTACGACTTACGAAAACTTAGGAATAGAACATTGGAAGAGGTGTCAGTATGATAACTAGAAAACTACCATTACATATAGACGATATTAAAAAAGCTCACAAAATTCTAGATAGAAATGCTCGTAAAACGCCATTAGTAAAATCTTTTTACTTGACTAGTAAAACGGGTGGAGAAATTCATTTGAAATTAGAAAATATGCAATTAACGGGTTCTTTTAAATTTCGTGGCGCATTTAATAAAATGTCGCGGCTCACGGATCAAGAAAAAGAAAGAGGTGTAATTGCATGTTCAGCAGGTAATCATGCACAAGGAGTTGCATTATCTGCTCATTTACTCGGTATTAAGAGTAAAATTGTTATGCCAATTTCTGCACCTCAGGCAAAAGTTGAAGCAACTAAAGGATATGGATCTGAAGTGATTTTACATGGTGAAACCTTTGATGATGCAAAGGCAAAATGTGAAGAAATTATAAGAGAAACAGGTGAAACATACTTACATCCATATGATGATGTAGAGGTAATGGCTGGTCAAGGTACAATTGGATTAGACATTCTTGATGATATGTGGGATGTAGATACTGTCATTGTACCAATTGGTGGAGGCGGAATTATTTCTGGCATTTCTGTAGCATTGAAATCTTTTAATCCATCCATTAATATAATTGGTGTCCAAGCAGATAATGTTCATGGAATGAAGGCATCTTACGATAAAGGAGCAATCGTAGAACACTATGAGGCGCCTACTATTGCAGATGGTTGCGCAGTTAAAATACCAGGTGAATTAACATTTGAAATTGTAAAAGAATTAGTAGATGATATTGTAACTGTATCAGAAAAAGAGCTGGAAGTAGCGATGAAAGATTTATTACAACGTGGGAAAGCTGTTGTAGAAGGTGCAGGTGCATTAGCAACTGCTGCACTTCTTGCAGGAAAAGTTGATAGTTATATAAAAGGGAAAAAAGTAGTGGCTGTTATATCTGGTGGGAATGTGGACTTACAGCGCATATCAAGTGTATGTGAGCACTTTTTTGTCGCTAATGAAGTGAAATAGTTTTATGAAAGAAGAGCTAAGAGAAAGGATCTTAGCTCTTACTTTTTGTCTACCGTTTACTGTAAGTAGAAATAAACTTGCAAAATTTGCTGTTTAAAAATTATTTTATTTAAGCGCCTATTTTTACACATATCTTTAATGTTATAATAATTATTTCAATATTGTCGAAACGTAAGCAGAAATTTAATATAATAGTTTTAATGTGCTAATGAGCGGTGAGGAGGGCAGGGCATGAATAAAGAAGAACAGGTCATGAACGGTTTCAGGGAATTATATAATAAGCTGGTTTGGCTTAATAAAGATAAGATGGAAGAGGGTCTTAAAGGTTTTAAGTCTTCTGAAGTCCACTGCATTGAATATATTGAAAACAATGCAGATTCTAACGTGACACAACTCGCAGAGGCTTTTTATGTGACTCGCGGTGCTATAAGTAGAATGACTAAGAAGCTCATACAAAAAGGCCTTGTTGAAAGTTACCAAAAGTCAGAAAATAAGAAAGAAATTTATTTTAGGCTTACCGAACAAGGGAAAGAAATTTATAAAATCCATGAAAATTTGCATAAAGAGTTTCAAGAGCGAGATAAAGCTGTATTTGAACAAGTGACTGAAGAAGAATTCAACAGTATAATTAGCTTTGTGGAAAAGTATAGTAGACATTTGGATGCAGAAATAAAGAAACAAGGTATACATATTAAATCGTAATATATTTTAATAATAAAGTGAAACTTTAATCAGTGAGGGGCTTCATCTCCACTGATTATCAGTCCTCACCAATCGGGCTTTTACGGGCAGCCTTACTCTAATGAGAATAGGCTGCTTTTTTATTATTTTATTTTTGTTGACAAAGCAACAATTTTTTTAGGAGAGAAGTTAAATGTCTATATTTAGATTGAAAAATGAAAGGGGAACTGAAAAAAGCATAGATAAACATGCTTTACTATTCGGACTTATTTCTGTATTTCTTTGTGGTATAGGTTTCAGTATCATCATGCCTGTAGTCCCATTCTTAGTACAGCCATATACAAGTAATCCGGAAGAACAAGCATTGGTTGTTACACTACTAACTTCCGTATATGCGGCCTGCGTGTTTTTAACTGCACCAGTACTCGGAGCTTTAAGCGATAAGTATGGCCGTCGTCCATTACTTTTAATATGCTTATTTGGTTCTGCAATTGGGTACTTAGTTTTGGGAATAGGAGGAGCTTTATGGGTACTATTTGCTGGACGCATAATAGAAGGTATAACAGGTGGGAGCATAAGTACTATCTTCGCATATTTTGCAGACATCATTCCAAAAGAGCAGAGAACGAAATACTTTGGATGGGTGAGTGCAGTTGTAGGTGCGGGAACTATCATTGGCCCAACCATTGGGGGGGTACTTGCCAAGTTTGGTGATACTGTACCTATGTATTTTGGTGCAATCATAACGTTAATAAATGTTGTATATGGGATCAAATATATGCCTGAGAGCCTTGACAAAAATAATAGGTTGAAAGAGATAACGTTTGTAAGGTTAAATCCTTTTGCGCAGCTAGCAAACATACTTTCCATGAAAAATTTAAAGTGGTTACTTGTCTCAGCGTTTTTACTTTGGATACCTAACGGATCTTTACAATCAATTTTCACGCAATTTACAATGGATACTTTCAGTTGGAAACCTGCATTAATCGGACTTATGTTTTCAATTTTGGGCTTTCAAGACATTGTTTCACAAAGTTTTATCATGCCAAAGCTTTTGATCAAGCTTAGTGATAAACAAATAGCAATTCTTGGGATGGTTTCGGAGATTATAGGATACAGTTTTATTGCGGCATCAGCTTTGTTTTCACTCTATCCACTACTTATCGTTGGGATGCTGATGTATGGTTTTGGGGATTCAATTTTCGGACCTTCATTCAACGGGATGCTTTCAAAGTCTGTCAGTTCTAGTGAACAAGGAAGGATTCAAGGTGGAAGCCAATCTATTCAAGCTTTAGCAAGAATGATTGGTCCTATTCTTGGAGGACAAATCTATGTATCACTTGGTCATGCCGCACCTGCTTTTATGGGTATGATTCTTATAGTAGCGGCAATAGCAGTTTATATAAGGGAACGCATGAAACTGTATAACAGATAGATATAAGAATAAATAAAAGGGAGTCAGAACTTAGGAACAAGTGCTGATTCCCTATTTGTTTACGGTTTGAGGACTAAGAGAAATTCTTTTACTGTTTAGGAATTTATTCTGCAATGCTCTCATGGTAAATGACTAGATAGTTTCATTATGCTTGTGCTGAAGTAAATAATGACTCCATCTTTACTTTGCTCTTCTCTCGAATTTCAGCATCTACGTGTCTCATCACGTATTTATGCGCTACAGCGATTGCTAAAACATCATCTAATAAGCCGATCCCAATAATAGCAGCTATATCTGGAATGAAATCAATTGTTAATACGTAATAAGATAAAGCGGCTAATATTATGAATTTCGCTTTATTAGGTAATTCTTTCTTTTTCATTGTATAGAATAAAATAATACTTTCATATACGCTGGATTTACCGAGGTTTACAGAGCTTTTTTTGAACTTTTTCCAAAGGGTCTGTTTCTCCACATAAACACTCCTTTTACAAAAACATAGATTTTTTAAAAGGATGGACAAAGAAGAGAGAGATTAATCAATTTTATTGTTTTTCTTAATTATATATTTCCATAAAAATAGGGGAATACCTGTTCAAAATAATATAATGTGGATTATGTAACGATTCACAGTGTTCCGCTAAATAGTATATATATTGTAAGATGTATGTGGATGATTTAGTTATTATTATGCATTTTATAGCGGTATGGGGGAAGAAAAATGAAAATAATAGAACTACCAATTGAATTCGAATTTAACGGGCAAAAACAATGTATTTATCCAAGTTTAATTATATTACATAATGAATTAACGTTAGTCGATACAGGATATCCAAGTTTTTTACCTTTAATTGAAAATGCAATATTAAAACATGGATATGAGATGAAAAACTTAAAGAATATAATTATTACCCATTATGATGACGATCATATAGGGGCTGTATATGATTTTAAAGTGAAATACCCAAATATTAATGTTATTGCTAGTGAAATTGAATCTAACTATATTAGTGGTGATATAAAATCAGAGAGGTTAGTTCAAGCTGAAGAAATGTTAGAACGTATGCCAAATGAAGAAAAAGAATTTGGTAAATGGTTTATACAACAGTTAAAAAATATAAAACATATTTCCGTCGATGAAAAAGTGCATGATGGTCAAATGATTTTGAATAATGAATGTCAAATAGTAGCGACGCCAGGACATACTTCGGGGCATATTTCATTATATTTTCCGAATTTAGACTGTGTAATTACGGGAGATGCGGCTGTTCAAGAGAATCGTGAGTTAGTAATAGCTAATCCGAATTTTTGTTTGGATATAGAAAAAGCGAAACAGTCTTTAAATAGGATTAAAAGTTTTAAAGCAGCACAGTATTATTGCTATCATGGAGGAAAGCTTACTGTATAAATTAATGAAAACCGGTCTTTCCTAAATCGAAAAGATCGGTTTTTTAGTTCATATATTTTGCGATTTCAACCAAATCAGTAACATTATATTTCGGTAAAATTGAAATATATATGTAAAGAAGAATATATATAATTTGAGCAAGGGTATAGGGGGGAGAAAATGGGTTCGTTATTTGATGTAATAGCAGATATCATTTTATTTTATCCTCGAAATGACATGAAATTGAAACACTATATCGCAAAATTAAGTGAATTAGAGTGGTTTCGAAATCTAAATGAAGATCCGAAGTATACAAGTTTAATTTGGAGTAATAGAAAAATTAAAAAGTATATTTTGTCTTCTACTAACATGGAAGCATTAATAAAATCTGAGAAAAAGCAAAAAGAATTTGTTCATCTAGTACAGGATGAATATAAAAAAAGAAGATAAGAATTTTTTTATTTTTCATATTTGGCGAAACAAATGGTACAATGAAAGCTAATGTGAAAAATAAGGAAAAGAAGTGGTCTATTTGAAAAACTTTTTAGAATTAGGAATTAGTGAAACTTTTAATCATACATTACGTGAAAATGGAATTACAGAAGCAACACCAATTCAAGAGAAGGCAATTCCAGTTATTCTGTCAGGTAAAGATATTATTGGGCAGGCGAAAACAGGAACGGGTAAAACGTTAGCATTCGTGTTACCGATTTTAGAAAAAATCGATCCAGAATCTAGTGATGTTCAGGCCTTAATTGTTGCACCAACAAGGGAACTAGCTCTGCAAATTACAACTGAAATTAAAAAAATGCTTGTTCAAAGAGAAGATATTAATGTACTAGCGATTTATGGTGGGCAAGATGTAGCACAACAATTGAGAAAATTAAAAGGTAATACACATATTGTTGTTGCAACACCAGGACGATTATTAGATCATATACGACGTGAAACAATTGATTTAAGTAATCTTTCAACGATTGTACTAGATGAAGCGGATCAAATGCTTTATTTTGGTTTCTTATATGATATTGAAGATATTTTAGATGAGACACCAGGTAGTAAACAAACGATGTTATTCTCAGCAACGATGCCAAAAGATATTAAAAAATTGGCGAAGCGTTATATGGATGAACCGCAAATGATTCAAGTACAAAGTGAAGAAGTAACGGTTGATACAATTGAGCAGCGTGTCATTGAGACGACAGACCGTGCAAAGCCAGATGCACTTCGTTTTGTTATGGATCGTGATCAGCCATTTTTAGCTGTTATTTTCTGTCGTACAAAGGTTAGAGCAAGTAAGCTTTATGATAATTTAAAAGGACTAGGTTATAATTGTGCTGAACTTCATGGTGATATACCTCAAGCGAAACGTGAAAGAGTTATGAAGAGTTTCCGCGAAGCTAAAATTCAGTACTTAATCGCAACGGATGTAGCAGCTCGTGGACTTGATGTAGATGGTGTAACGCACGTATTTAACTATGATATCCCTGAAGATGTAGAAAGTTACATTCATCGCATTGGCCGAACAGGACGTGCAGGTGGATCAGGTCTTGCAATTACGTTCGTTGCAGCGAAAGATGAAAAACATTTAGAAGAAATTGAAAAAACGCTTGGTGCACCAATACAAAGAGAAATAATCGAACAACCGAAGATAAAACGTGTAGATGAAAATGGAAAACCGGTACCAAAGCCGGCTCCGAAGAAATCAGGTCAAAATCGTCAAAGAGATAGCCGCGAAGGTTCAAGAAGTGAATCAAGACGTGATTCGAGAAATAGCTCGAGAAGTGATTCAAGAAATAGTTCGAGAAATGAAAATAACCGATCATTTAATAAGCCAAGTAATAAAAAAGGTAGTACAAAGCAAGGTCAGCAAAGACGTGGTCGTTAAATAGTTATAATTGTAAAAGAGTCCCGAAATATTGTGGCTCTTTTTTTGTTTGTATACAACAAGGATGATGGCAAGAAAAATTTCATTCACCGTATTTGAAATTTATAAAGGGAATTTTATAGTTCAAAACCAGTAGAGAAAGGGTATTACTGTCATTCAGCAGAACACTTTGGTTAAAAGAAAAGGTATTGAAGCGAGCGAGTATTTTCATTATACATTCCGCAATTATCGAAATAGAACAAGAGAAGTTTATGAAGGATTAAACTCGTATTGGTGTACGATCGTTGGAAACTGGAAAACTAATTTGTTAGTTTTTATCGATGAGGAACTCGAGAAGCACCACTGCCATCCTTATGGGGAAATTGCTTACGACGACGATGAAGGTAATGTAGTGATAATATGCGAAATAAGAAAAAAGGACTAGCAGTCGTACCTGCCGTCCTTTAATAGGAGAAAAAGTAATCTTGTTTAGAACTAGGCATAAACAGAAAATCTGCTTGTAATTAGTTTTACCCTAAATATACGTGTCTATACAAAAAAGGGATAAGTAAAAAATACTTATCCCCGGAAGGGAAATCCCAAGTACCAAAATGGCTCGTATTGGTCTGCAGGTTCAAAAGTAGTATATGTAAAACGAAAAATCTCATACAAAAAGCAGACAACGATTTTGGTTGTCTGCCAGTGAGTTCAATGAGTTAGCTAATTGTGATAATTTGCATCCCCATTGCGAGAAGAGTGAAGCTGCTAGTTCAAACAGCTTGTTGGTATTATTTTCGATTTCTTAAAAAATATACATCAAAAGAAAGAGGTATTAGCCATGGACACGGCAGCTTGAAAGTAGTATGTATTTTTATTTGAAAAATATTCAAGGGGTGAAGAAACATGGAATGTTTAATAAAGGTGTTTGTTTTATTAATCAGTTAATTAATAAAACAAAATAGTTATTTGGGAGAAAGGGAAAATGAATATGAGATGAATTGAAGCTGTTGAAAAATTACTTGAAGTGATGAAAGAATGCTTTTGGAACGGAACATCTTTAAAGGGTGAAGCTAATGATTTTAATATTGTATCTTGGCTGATTGAAGAAGCGACGCGTAAAACAAAATAAAAATTTCATTTTGTAGCAAAGGGGAATAGATATGTGTACTTATTGGGGAAAAGTAGATAAAGAGTTCTTTAAGAGGCAAGAACCGGAACAAAATAAAAGAGCAGCTAGCAAAAGCTAACTGCTCAATACAAGGAGATACAGAGAAGACTACTTTAAATGAATGTTGGCATACAGCCCACATTCAGTATTGACCGAATATTTATTTTAAATTCAATTTATTTAAAGTAAACATCCCAACAGATAAAATGGTTGCGCCTGCTACAGAACCTAGCCAGTCTCTCCAGCCTAATATATTTAAAGATACATATGTTAAATCCGTAATTAAGAAGATAGCAAACATTAATACACCAAATGCTAAGCATCCCCAAAATGTTTGCAAATATTTAATCATCTTCTTTCGGAACTTGCTCATATAAATCACCCTTATTAATAATTTATATTTTTATAAATAAATTATTATATATAAAAATATAAAAGTACGAAATATGCAATATTACATATTGGAACTCAACAAAATACTCCATTGATAAGTACATAGATCGAACGGAGGCATCGTTCTTTTCCTAAAATGAAAGGTGACGATAAGAAACATGAGATACGTTTTAAACAAATTGAGCGGACGTTAAAAAATAAAAATTTATAAAGGAAATAGAAAGTATGGTGTTGTATATGTACGATAATAGGAAACTTTTTGCAAACTAAACATATAATTTTAATAGACCGACAGTCGGTCTGGTAGGAAGGAGAACTTGAATGCGAATTGTAAAGGAGTATGAGGAGCGTAGAAAGGAAATTTTAGAAACAGCTGAACGTTTGTTTCTTACGAAAGGTTATACGAAAACAACCGTGAATGATATTTTAAAAGAAATTGGTATAGCAAAGGGGACGTTTTATCATTATTTTAAGTCGAAGGAGGAAGTAATGGATGAAATCATTATGAGGATTATTAAAGAGGATGTCACTAAGGCGAAAAGGATTGTCTCCAATCCCGATATCCACGTTTTAGATAAGTTATTTAAAATTTTAATGGAACAATCACCAAAATCAGGAGATGTCAAAGAAAAAATGATTGAACAATTCCATCAACCAAATAATGCAGAAATGCATCAGAAAAGTTTAGTGCAATCCATTATACATTTATCTCCTGTATTAACGGAAGTTTTAGAGCAAGGAATAGAAGAAGGCATATTTTATACTCCATACCCACAAGAAACAATTGAATTATTACTCTCTTCAGCACAAGTCATATTTGATGATGGTTTATTTCAGTGGAAACCGGAAGAAATGATGAGAAGAGCTAAGGCTTATATTAAAATGATGGAAGTATCTGTTGGAGCGAAAGAAGGGTCCTTTGATTATATGATCGAGGTTTTAATGAAACAGAAATAGCTTTTTTCTGTTTGGGTGTTATAGACCGGCAGTCGGTCTAGACTAAATGAAGGATGTGATGAGGATGCCAGCAAGTATTCAATCTTCCTTGAAAGATTTTCACTTAATGGTAAGTGGTCAAATTATTACTATTTTAGGTTCAACACTATTACGTTTTGCACTGTCTTTATATGTGCTAGATATAACAGGACGTGCCGATATATTTGCAGGGTTATATGCCATAACGAGTATCCCGTTTTTGTTAGCTCCTCTTGGCGGAGCGATAGCAGATCGTTTCAACCGCCGTAATGTAATGGTCATTTTGGATTTTATAAACGCTGCTATTGTATTAAGCTTTATAGTTTTGTTATTAACTGAATCGGTATCTATTTTATTGATTGGAACAATTATGTTTTTACTAGCAGTCGTTAGTGCAATGTACGCACCAGTTGTTATGGCAAGTATTCCGCAATTAGTTCCAGAGAAAAAGTTAGAACAAGCAAACGGTATCATAAATGGTGTGCAAGCATTATCTAATATAGTTGCACCTGTACTAGGAGGAATATTATATGGCATAATTGGTTTGAAAATGCTCGTCATAATAAGTTGTCTTGCTTTCTTTTTATCTGCAATTTTAGAAATGTTTATTACAATACCTTTTATAAAAAGAGCGCAAGAAAGCCATATCATACCGACAATTATAAAAGATATGAAAGAAGGTTTTCTTTATGTTTTAAAGCAACCTTTTATTTTGAAGGCTATGTTACTTGCAGCTTTACTAAACTTAATTTTGACACCGTTATTTGTTGTTGGAGGACCTATTATATTACGAGTAACTATGCAGAGTAGCGATACGATGTATGGAATTGGAATGGGATTAATTGATTTTGCAACCATATTAGGGGCATTGTCAATCGGTTTCTTTGCTAAAAAGTTACAGATGAAAACATTATATAATTGGATGCTTATCATAGCTTTATTAGTTATACCAGTGGCACTATCAGTTACACCGTTTACTCTTAATTTAGGATACTATCCACCATTTATCCTCTTTATACTTTCTTCTCTTCTAATCGCAATGATTATGACAATTGTATCCATCTATGTGATTACTGTAGTCCAAAAGAAAACACCAAATGAAAATCTAGGAAAAGTAATGGCAATTATAACAGCGGTATCTCAATGTATGGCACCAATTGGGCAAGTCGTATATGGTTTTATGTTTGAAGGATTCAGTACGAAAATTTATTTACCTATATTAGCTATAAGTTTCATAATGATAATAATAGCGGTGGTGACGAAGAAAATATTAAGAAATGAAGGGAACTAGCTTCATATGCTTAGAGTATTAGCGAAACCCAATCCTAATCAATTCTTTATCATTTATTTCAATTACGAATCTATATTCTTTGTCTAATATCCAGTAATAAAAACTGACTGCATCAACGTCAACTAATGATTGGAATACTTTATCAAGATTTGTACTTACTACAGGGATTTCATAGTTATCCCATATTATAAAAATCTGTTCGTCAAAATCTAGTTGGTTTGCTCTAATAAGGGAAATTAGTTGTTCTTTGTTCGAAGCTATGAATTGGTTATCTATCTGTTCCCAATCTATTCTTCCCGAGACAGTTATAGGAAATGAATTCATTAAAATAATAGCAATCTGCTGGCTTTTTTCTTGGGAGAAAATGAGAGTTTCGTTTCCTAGGGATTCAAGGCATTCACTAAACAAAGGGTTTGTGTCATTGTTGTTTTTGGTTTTCAGTGCTCTTAACTTTTGTCGCAATTTCCATTGTCTTGACGATCTATCATCCATTTTTAACATTCCTTATACAATTATTTAATAATGAGTATAGCATATAAGGGAAGTCTTTATGAAAAGGAACTTTTTAAATATAAATTAAATAAAAGCGTTATTTGAAAAAAAGCCTTTTAAGGAAAGATAAGAGGCCATCAAAAAATATAACAACATGAAAATTTTATATTATGTATATACAATTTAAAGAGTTAGTGGAAATAATAAAATGTATAAAATTCTTATAAAAAAGCCCTAGGATTAGGGGATCTAGGGCTTCCTCTGTTGGTATATCTCACACGACATTATAAAAAGAAAAGAACTTAATGAAGGTAACACATGAATGTTTCGTAAATGTATCAAAAAAGTGAACAAAAGCGTTATTTTATTAGAAAAGTATGATTGTATGAAATAACATGTATGAAAGAAGAGGCGTTAGCAAAAATATCCCTTAACGAAATCGGCTTTATTTTTCAGCAAAGTAACCTTCTTAAGTGACTCATGTTGTATAGGTAGCAGAGAAAACAGAAAGAGTTCTTTTTATGGAGGACGGAGAAGTTGTTAGTGAAATACAACTAGGCAAGTTTAGGAATGATGATTTAAAAGCGCGAGAAGAGAAATTGTTAAAATGGTTAGCTGTACTCGGATTTTAAAGACAAAAACTCCTATTGAATATAGGAGTTTTTTCTTTGTTTGAAAGTTCGAAAAGATATATAATAATTTTCTGACTATTAATTTGTGGAGGGGTATTAATGAAAACTGAAACGTTACACACACAAGAAGACATTTTAAAAATGCTTGATTCATTATTAAGACCTGCAGAACCATTTTGGAATGATTTTTATGAGAATAGAGAAAAGGATGTTCCGTTTTTTGAAAATGTTCCAGATGAGAATCTAGTTTCGTATATACAAAAAGAGAGAGTTTCAAAAGGGAAGGTATTAGAACTTGGATGTGGTCCAGGTAGAAATGCCATTTATTTAGCGACTCAAGGATTTGATGTAACAGCAGTGGATTTATCTGTAGAAGGCATTAATTGGGCTAAAGAAAGGGCATTGGCAAAAGGGGTAGCAATTCATTTTATTTGTGATTCAATTTTTAATTTAGAGGTTCAAAACGAATTTGATTTTGTATACGATTCGGGCTGTTTGCATCACATTCCACCGCATAGAAGAATAAATTATGTGGATTTAATTAAAAACTCATTAAAATCGGGTGGTTATTTCGGATTAACATGTTTTGCGGCAGGCGATTTAGATGAGCGAAATGGATCGGAAATAACAGATTGGGATGTATATAGAGGATGGAGTCTACAAGGTGGTCTTGCATACTCGGAAGAAAAGTTAAGAGAGATATTTAAAGAATTTGAGGTAATTGAGATTAGAAGGATGAAACAAATGAAACAACCGAAAGAAATGTTTGGAGAATCATTTCTTTGGACAGCATTATTTAAGAAGAAATAATAAAGTAGATAATTGACAAACTCATCGTTTTTATAGACAATACACTTATAGGAATGTACGTTCGGTTTTTTGCCGACTTATGTTTTACATAAATATATAACAAGGGGCTGTCTCCATATGAGTAACACAAATCAAAAAATTACTACGTTTTTAATGTTTGAAGGCAAAGCTGAGGAAGCAATGAATTTTTATACGTCGCTATTTGATCAATCGGAAATTGTAAGTATTTCTCGCTACGATGAAAATGGACCTGGTAAAGAGGGAACTGTAATTCATGCAACTTTTACGCTAAATGGCCAAGAGTTTATGTGTATTGATAGTTATGTAAATCATAATTTTACATTCACTCCAGCTATGTCTCTTTATGTAACTTGTGAGACAGAAGAAGAAATTGAAACGGTCTTTCATAAACTAGCGCAGGATGGAGCAATTCTCATGCCTTTAGGTTCTTATCCGTTTAGTAAAAAGTTTGGCTGGTTAAATGATAAGTATGGTGTATCTTGGCAGTTAACTCTTGCTGAATAAAAAAGAAAAAGCATAGCTTATTTGTTTAATGGATTTAGTTAAAAGCTTGAAAAATGAAATAACATAAAAAAGCGTTCCAACTGTCAACAGATTTGGAATGCTTTTTTTGTGTCTTTTTAGAATTTTTAGTAATTATTAGTGTTTATCTGTTAATATAAATATAGACAACTATGTATGAACTATCAGGCCGGTTAATAGAAAAAGGAAAGCATAAATAGTTAATAAGTTTACACTTAAAATCCAACTAGATCGTTAGGAGGACTAATCGCAATGGATATTACACAACAAAACAGTAATGCATGGGATAAGAAGGTTGAAGAAGGTTCTAGATACACGCAGCCTGTAAGTAGCGAGGTTATTGAGAAAAGCAAATCAGGTGAATGGGAGATTACAGTCACTACGGAAAAATCAGTTCCTAGAAAGTGGTTTCCAAAGTCATTAGATGGATTAAAGATACTTTGCTTAGCATCAGGTGGCGGACAACAAGCACCTGTTCTAGCTGCTGCTGGAGCAGATGTAACAGTTACTGATATATCTAAGAAGCAATTGGAACAAGATGAAAAGGTAGCAAAACGGGATGGTTTGACTTTGAAAACAGTACAAGGAGATATGTCAGACCTTGGTGATTTTGAGGATGAATATTTTGATATTGTTATAAATCCTGTTTCTAATTTGTTTGTAAAAGATGTTCATCTTGTATGGAATGAAGTTTCTAGGATTTTAAAGAATAAAGGTATTCTTATTGCTGGATTTACAAATCCGTTACTATGGATTTTTGATGATAACCAAGAGCAAAAAGGTATTCTTGATGTTAAACATTCAATTCCTTCATCAACATTGGATTATTTACCAGAGGATGAAGTTCAAGATTACATCGATTCAAATCAAACAATAGAATATGCGCATACTTTAGAAGACCAAATCCAAGGCCAAATTGAAGCTGGTTTTGCTATAACAGGTTTTTATGAGGATGATTTTGGTGGGACAAGGATATTAGATAAGCATATTAAAACATTTATTGCGACAAAAGCTATAAAGTTAAAGATGGATTAAGAATTTTTGCTTGTCATACGGGGCGTCAGTCGAAGAATGCTCTTAAAATAGAAAAGGATGGTGCTTTCATCCTTTTCCTTATGTATTTTGAGTGTCGAAACTATTCTCAAAACAAGTTTTACACTACCAATTGTATAATTAGGTTATGCTTTTATATTAAGAATTTTGCTGACCAAATCTTTTCCCGAGTTTAGCTAACAATTCAGGTTGATCGCTTTGGCTCATTATAACTTCAATAAAGATAAGTTGATTCTTATTAAAAGTTATATTTGTTAAGACTTCTGCTAATTCTGCTTCATTTTCTACTTTAAATGTTAGACTTTTTTCTTCTGACCCAAATACCATTGATAGTTTATTGTAATCCCACATTTGTATATCATTATAAGGTTGGTTTTGGCCGTGAATGGCACGTTCAACGGTGTATCCGTTGTTATTGATTAAAAATATAATCGGTTTTAAATTTTGACGTAGTATAGTTGATAACTCTTGGGCAGTTACTTGGAAAGAACCATCACCAATAATTAAAATGTTGCGCCGTGATAAATTGGCGAGCTGTGTACCAAGTAGAGCGGGCAGTGTATATCCGATAGATCCCCATAACGGTTGTCCTACATATGCAGTGTTATTAGGTAGAGGGATAGCAGCACTACCAAAGAAAGGTGTTCCTTGTTCTACAATTAAGATGTCGTTTTCTTGTAAGAAATGGTACATTTGCTGCCAAAAACGTTTTTGTGTGACCATTTGTGCTTTTGGATTGAACTCTTCAGTAAAAGGTGATGGTGCTGAAATAAATGGCTTAATTTCAAGAGTATCTTTATTACGATGCGCAATTGAATCACTTAAATGTTGTAAAACATCCTGCATTACAACTGGACCGTATTTTTTATCTATAATTTTCACAGTGTAGGGATGGATTTCTATAACTTGTTCTTTTGTAAAACCTTGTGTGAAGCCGCCTGTAATAGTATCAGTTAACTTCACACCAATACTAATAATACAATCAGATTCATCAATTCTTTTTCGCAAGTACGGAGAACTTACATCACCAGTATAAATCCCTATAAATTGAGGGTGTTTTTCTGGGAATATTCCTTTTCCCATACTTAACGTCGCGATGGGAAACCCAGTTTTTTCTACAAATTGATGTAAATTTTCTTTAGCGTGAAATCGATCTACTTCAAAATCAGCTAAAATTACAGGTTTTTTGGCGTTATTTATTATTGAAGTAGCATGTAGTAGCATTTTATCCAACGCTTCTTTATTACTTAAAATCGGTTTATATAAAATTGGTTCTGTAGGTTTATTAATTGGTTTATTATATACATCAATCGGCAAATTAATATGAACCGGGCGTTTTTCATTCCAACATGCACGTAAAACACGGTCAATTTCCTCAGCAGCATGCTCAGGTTTTACATTTGTTTGTGCCACAGTGATTTCTCGATACATATTGGAAAAGTGATCGAACTTTCCATCTCCTAACGTATGATGGACGATTGCTCCATTTTCCATTACTTTTGTTGGTGGCGTACCCGTGATTTTTATAACTGGCACGTTTTCCGCATATGAGCCAGCAATACCGTTAATAGCGCTTAATTCTCCAACTCCGAAAGTAGTAATAAGAGCAGCGATTCCTTTTATGCGAGCGTACCCATCTGCTGCATATGCAGCATTTAATTCGTTACAATTGCCAATCCACTTTAAATTTTCATGTGCTACCACATCATCTAAAAAGGCAAGATTATAATCACCAGGAACCCCAAATATATGTTCAATTCCTAATTCATGTAGTCTATCCAATAAATATGTACTTACAGTATATTGTTTTTTCAAATGAATCATCTCCTAATTATGCAATGAATGTTTCAATAGACTAAATAAGTTCTAATGCGTTGATTAAAATATTCATTACTAGATTGTGGTATAATTTACATACAGGGGGAAAGTAGATGACACAACATAAAGAAGAACAGATGAATGAGGCATTAGCATTATTTTATTTTGCATATAAAACATTTACTGAAAAGCCAGATGAAATTATAAAAGAATATGGCATTCAACGAGTACATCATCGAATTTTATTTTTTATCGCACGTTTTCCAGGGATAAGTGTAAATGAGTTATTATCACTATTAGAAATAAGTAAACAAGCTCTCCACGGACCGCTACGTCAACTTGTGGAAAAGGGCTTAATTGAGAGTAATGAAGCTATGCATGATCGACGTGTGAAACAGTTGTCTTTAACAGAAAAAGGTACAGATTTAGAGAAAAAACTGAGTGATGTACAAAGACAACAAATGGGTGCTATTTTTTCAAAATTTGGTGAATCATGTGAGGACAATTGGCACCAAGTTATGAATGAAATGGCAAATAGCCGATCAGGTTTTGATGCTTGGATAACGAAACGTGAACTACCAGTCGATCAAAAATAATGAAAAAACTTCTGTTTTTATCGTTTGAAAAAGAACAAATTTTATCCATACATTTGGCAACTATGATTTGGTCATAGAGTGAATGGATAAAAAGATACATTACTAGATACTTTATACGTGTACGCAATGGAACAATAAAATTCACATTTCCGAAAGGGGAATTATAATGATAAAACTTGTACTTATTCGTCACGGACAAAGTTTATGGAATCTTGAAAATCGCTTTACTGGATGGACAGATGTTGATCTATCAGAGAATGGATTAAGTGAAGCGAGAGAAGCAGGAGCAATATTAAAGAAAAACGGATATACTTTTGATGTGGCTTATACATCAGTATTAAAACGCGCAATTCGGACGTTATGGATTGTACTTCATGAGATGGATCTTACTTGGGTTCCAATACATAAATCTTGGAAGCTAAATGAAAGACATTATGGTGCATTGCAAGGGCTGAATAAAGATGAAACTGCACAAAAATATGGTGAGGAGCAAGTTCATATTTGGAGAAGAAGTGTTGATGTAAGACCACCGGCTCTCACTGAAGACGATCCTCGATATGAAGCGACCGATCCAAGATATAAAACACTCAAAAAAGGTGAATTTCCATTAACTGAATGTTTAGAGGATACGGAGAAGAGAGTACTTGCTTATTGGCATTCAGAAATTGCGCCGACATTAAAAAGTGGTAATAAAGTAATTATTTCATCACACGGTAACACAATTCGCTCGCTAGTAAAATATTTAGACAACCTTTCAAGTGATGGTGTAGTTTCATTAAATATTCCCACTAGCATTCCGCTTGTTTATGAATTAGACGAAAACTTACGTCCGATTCGTCATTATTATTTAAGTATGGATGGAGAAGTACCTGAAGGGGAAATTCCGAAACATATTTCTTTTTAATACGAAAATTTGAAATGAATGCTTGTCTACATATACAATATAGACTCATGGTAAAGTGAAATTTTAATCAGTGGGGGTCTTATTTCCCACAAATAACAGGATAAAAGACGTGGTACTTTCTAATATATATGCGATGTAGCTAATTTTAGAAGCTTGTCCACGTCTTTTGTCATAAAGAGAGCAGCTTGCGCATGTAATGATATCGTGAGTAGTTTTTGAATGGAGGGTGATGTGATTAATGATCTCTAACATTCGAATTGGCTTATTTGTTTTAGCGATTGTCTTTGTAGTCCTTGTTTTCTTTTATTGGAAAAATGAGGAGTTGTACGAGGAGAAAAAGCAACGTATTAGAAAGACTTGGTATGGTTTGTTTATCATATCTGTCACCGTGTATTTCATGATAAAAGGAATTGATTTAACCCTCTGGAAAAATCTTTTAATGTTTACTGCAATGGTTATTTTTGTTGATATTGCGTTCATTTTAACGCCTAATATTTCAGAAATATGGGGTGCGAAATTTAGCGATATTGGCAAGACAGTTCAATCAATAAAACGATCATTAATTGCATCTAAAGCGAGAGGGGAAATATACACGACAATTATTCAAAATGTTAATCCAGCAGTATTCGGTACGATGGAATGGCATACGGAAGAGGAATATACAAAGAGCTTAAATGCATTTTTAGATTCATATGGGGAAAAGATTGGCGCGAAAATTGTTGTTTTTGAAGCCGCGAAGGAATTAAATACAAACTTTCGTGGTATTCGCTCGCAATTTAGTATTATCGTTCCGTTAGAACATATCGAGCAATTGAATGAGCAGAAAGCGGTGCAAGTAGAAAATGTCGGGATTATACCAGCAAAAATAGTAAGTGACGTTTTCATTGTTATTGATGGAAAGAAAAATAACCTGCAAGATCGGGATTTTGAAAATGTATATAATTTAACAATACATCATAGTTATTTTAGTAAATAAGGACAGAATCTTTTTCTGTCCTTTTCTTCTATACATAAATTAAAAACAAAATCCGACAAAGTTGAATAAAATTGGACAATCATTCCTACACTAGCATGTAGAGGTGATTGTAGTGGTAAAAGATTATGACAATGATTTTTTTAAAGAAGGTAACGAAGATACAACAGATTTCTCTTTAATAAAAGGGGATACGTTGCAGCAAGTAGAAGAATTAGAAGAAGAATTAAAAAGAAAATCATAAGTGTACACTCTTTCTACATTTGCTATATAATATAAATAAAAGGTTGTATCTTTTTGAAAAGGGGGAGAAGAGATGGCTGAAGTCAATGTGCAAAAGTCTTCGTTTTTTAAAGAAAAAAAAGAAGAATCAAATACAGATTTCTCTCTTGTGAAAGGTGCATTAACGGAGAATATAAATCGGTTAGAGAAACTGATGAATAATAGTAGTTCAAAATATATACAGGTGAAAAGAACAAAAGAAAATGCATAGAGCATTTTCTTTTTTTTTTTTTATTTAATAGTAAACTTTTCTCTTATTTTTTCAGGCAAATCTGCTTTCTGAATCTCTTCATAGGACTTTACTTCAATTGATGATATTTCATTTTTATTATTATCATCTTGATCTACATAAAGGCGTAAAAACGCGTCTGCATTTAATTTATGATTGTTTTCTTTTTTTGTACTTCTAAATGTAATTTGTTTTTTGACGCCATCTTCATCATATGCGGGCAGCGTATAGTTTCGTAAGTTTCTACCATCTACCTTTTCGATAGTTCCTTCGCCTTTTATCTGCATGTAATATACATCTTTACCAATTCTATTTAGTGACGCTCTCTCACAGCCAATAGTAAAACTAGAAAATAATAAACATAGTGTAATAATTGCTAAAAACTTTTTCATTTTCTTTATCTCCTTTAATGTGTTTCTTTAAAAAGTATACGGCTATTATTAAATGAGAAAAATCGATATAGATTACAATGCCCTTACAATGTTGTAAGAGTGTTTTACATAAAATGAACAATAAAAGTTAAAAGAAAGGTAAAATAATGAATCATGGTATAATGATATGAGACTTACATATTATTTTGTCATTTGGAGAGGAGCTTGAAAAATGTATTCTACCTTAGAACAATTAACAAAGCACCCTGTATTTTATCATTTTGCAGAAATTTCAAAGATTCCTAGAGGATCAGGTAATGAAAAGGAAATTAGTGATTATTTAGTGGGCTTTGCAAAAGAGCGTAACTTAGAAGTCATTCAAGATGAAGCATTAAATGTCATTATTAAAAAAGAAGCAACAGCTGGTTATGAAAATGTACCAGCTATTATTATTCAAGGTCATATGGATATGGTTTGCGAAAAAAATCAAGCAACAGTACATGATTTTGAAAAAGATCCAATTGAATTAAGAATCATTGGGGATATGTTATATGCAAATCAAACAACTTTAGGTGCTGATAATGGTATTGCAGTTGCGTATGCATTAGCTTTATTAGATTCAAAAGAAATTACGCATCCAGCACTTGAAGTCGTTATCACTACTGAAGAAGAAACGACAATGGGCGGGGCTTTTGCTATTGATCCAAATCATTTTGAAGGAAAGATATTTATAAATATTGATTCTGAAGAAGATCATAAATTACTTGTAAGTAGTGCAGGTGGTGCGAAAGCTGTTGAAACAATTCCCGTAATTTGGGATGAAACGCCAGCGAATATGGATGCATACCGTCTATATGTTGGTGGTCTAAAAGGCGGACATTCTGGTATGGAAATTGATAAACAACGCGGTAATGCGAACAAAGTATTAGGACGAGTATTACGTGATTTATCAGCACATACGGAGTTTAACATAAGTGAAGTTCACGGCGGATTAAAAACGAATGCAATTCCGCGTGAAAGTGTAGCTACAATTTTAATTCGTACAGAAGATGTAGGACAAGTAGAAGAAAAACTAGAATCATGGACACGTGTATTACAAGAAGAAATGCGTGCTGTTGATCCAGATGTTCATGTTACACTGACAAAATTGGATGAAACAGTTGAAAAAGTATTTGCTAAAGAGACACAAAAGCAGCTTATTTCATCATTATTCTTAATTCCAAATGGCATTCAAAGTATGAGCATGGATATTAAAGGTCTTGTAGAAAGCTCAACAAATTTAGGCGTTATTGAAACGTTGCAAGATGAAATTAAATTACGTAACGAAGTGCGAAGTTCTGTAAGTAGTTTAAAACAACATGTTGCAGAAGAAATAAAATATATTGCTGAATTAGTTGGTGCTACATTTGAAATAGAGTCAGAGTATCCAGAATGGCCATACAATCCAAACTCACAAATTCGTAATTTATTTGAAAAAGTGCATCAAGAAAAATACAATAAAGAAATTGAAATCTTCGCTGTGCATGCGGGGATTGAGTGTAGCGCATTCGTTCAAAAAATGCCTGAATTAGATGCAATTTCATTCGGACCAGACATTTTTAACGTCCACACTCCAGATGAACATATCAGTATCTCTTCTGTAGTGAATAACTGGGGATTCTTCATTGATGTAATGAAGGGTACAAAAGAATTAGCTAAGTAATAACGACGAAATAAAAAGGAGCCTATAAAAATTTATAGGCTCCTTTTTTGTATTGGAATTTATCCCGCTATTTGCAGAGCAGCCCGATTGGTTTAACTAACAATCAGTGGGGGATGAATAAAACCACTACTGATCAAAGTTTCACTTTATGAGAAGTCATTTTTCGTTAGTATGTAATATTAAGCTTGAACAATTAATAAGGATGAATTGTTGATGTTTTTTAGTACTGATGAAGGGGTGGAGAAATGAAGGGAAGAAAGCATTTTATTGTTTGTATGTTTTTATTGTTCTTCACATTTAGTTTTATTGGTGTTCAGAAAATAATAGCAGAGGAAGTTGAATTTACAGGAACAACAGCTCCATTGAATGTAAATGTTAGAGGGGCAAAAAGTTTGAATGCAAATATTGTAGATGTGATTCCCGGAAATACAACAGTATCTTTTAAAGGATGGGAGTATGGTGAAGCGGTTAAAGATTACTGGACAGGAAATTTAGATAATCGTTGGTTTTATTATTTTAAAGATGGAAAAAAAGTATATGTAACGTCAGCGTATATTAATGGAAATCCTCCAAATACATCAATAGATCGTAAATTATCTGTACCTAACATATTACAAGAAAGATCAAATTGGTGTTGGGCAGGCACTTCGGTTTCAGTTTTAAATTATTTTGGGAAAACTCCTTCACAAGATCAGTACGTTAGGTATGTTAAGGGTGGATCATATAATAATCCTGCAACTTCACGTGAAATACAATATGGATTATCAGGATATGGTGTTAGCTCAGCTATAAGTTCTGGAGCAAAATCATATGATTGGTTCAAAAGACAAATTAATAGTAATCAGCCGATGATTGCACTCATTATGTGGCAAAATGGAGCTAACATCGGACACTTTCTAGTACTTGATGGATTTTATAAAGGGACAAATGGAACAGATTATATAACGTACATGGACCCTTGGTATGGTGATCATTATAATCATAATTTCAGTACGTTCCATAACAATAATAATTTTTGGTGGAGTGAAACTGTTTATAATATCCATGCAAACTAATAATATTAAAAGCGGGGGTTCATAAATGGGAAAACTACTTAAGCTTGTGATACCGTGCATGTGCTTAATGACCGTTATTATTTTCGCTAGTAAAATTAGTTATGCATCAAAAAATAAAAGTGAATCAGTACAATCGATCGCATTAAAAGATTATCAATATAGTAAGGGAAGTTCTTCTGAAAATTTAAGTTTTGAAAAAATAACAACATCTCCATTTTCGTTACCAATCTATGCAACAATTCCAGCACAGCAAATTTTAAATAGCTCTGAATTTAAGAATTTACTATTACCAACAAATGAAAAGCTGTGGTTTATTATGAAGGGTGAGCAGCCAGAAGGACTAATTGTTGCGAATGATATTGAACCGATTCGAACGGGCGGAGAAAATAGAAGTAAAGATTTATATGGATTATATACAGCAATAAAGAATAATACAAATGAAACAAAAGATATTAGTTATTTCGAATTTGAAGGGCAAGGAATATTGGTAGTAAATCAAAATAATGATCAAGAAATATACCTTAGTAAAGGTGCCGCTGCCATATTAAAACTTCCTACTGGTCAAAAAGTATTGAGCAGTGAAGTATTACAGAAAATGAAAGAGAGAATTGTAACTGGTTTTGAATAGTGGTAATGTCTGATTCTTTTTTGTGTTTATACAGGGTTGAATAGGGAACAGGATCAATGGTAGCATTAGGGCATCTTTACTGTTTGAAACCTAATAGTGTATATAAAAAGGTTAGAGAAGTTAATTCTCTAACCTTTTTATATTAATGTATGAAATTTAAAAAGTGATGGAGTAAACCAAATAATAAAAATTTGTCTGCTCTTCTATTTTTATTTGCAATTTAAACTCGTTATATTCCGCTATCTATTGTACAACCTTTTTACATAGCTGAATTTTTTTATTTGAAAATAAGGGTGCATCTATAAAACCATAATGATAAACTAAAATACCTAATTCCACTCTAGAATTAATATGCCATTTTTCTTTAATATGATTAATTATCGTTGAAATTCTTCGAGGGGTAACATATATTTTTTTGGAAATTTCTGCATCTGTATATCCTTTTGCTACATAAATAGCTACTTCTAACTCTCTTTCGGTCAACATTCTTTTCATAAAATACGCTCCTTCGAAATTATTTATATAAAAATCAAAAGAAACTATTAAAAGAAATAAAGGTGAAAAATCATATTTATTTTAATCAGGCTATTTGCGGATAGTAAGACTCCCACCTCAAAATTTAGATGTGGCAAAGAAGTCGAACTCCCTGTAAAAGCCTGCCTGGAGTGGACTAATAATCAGTGGGGGGATAAAACTCCCATTAATTATTAGTGAACCATATTTTAATAATTTCTCGTATTGTAATACAAGTTTGTAAAAGAAACTATAAATCCATATAATTAGTAATTGTAACTATATTAATTTTACATTACATTAAAAGTTGGGAAATATTCTTATACTCATAAAGTGTTACATTTGAGGGAGGAAAGATGGAATTCTACAATCTTGGTATTATTATTAAAGAACTTAGAAAGAAAAAAAACATGTCACAATCTGAATTATGTCATGGAATATGTTCACAAAGTCAAATTAGTAAGATAGAAAAAGGTATTATTTATCCATCTAGCATATTGTTGTATCAATTATCTGAAAGACTTGGTATTGATCCAAATTATATATTCGCACTAACCAAAAATAAAAAAATAAAATATATTGAAAATGTAAAATGTGTAATGAGAGATTGTGTGAAACAAAAACAATATAATGAGCTTTACGAAATAGTAAAAAAAGAGAAAGATGAGAATAATTTTCAATCAAAAGAAGATAAACAATTTCTATTATGGCATGAAGCGATTGCTATATATTATGTAAATGGAGCAACAAGTAATGCCTTTGACATTTTAAATAGAGCACTAAAACAAACCTTAAGTAGTAGTAACTTTTTATCAGAAAAAGAAATAAGCATAATGAATTCAATTGCTATAATACATGCAGAAAATGAAGAGTATGAGAAAAGTATAAATATATTAAAACAAAGTTTAATTAATTTTAATAAGATAGAATTTCCTAGAGAAAAAGAAATCAAATTAAGACTCATTCATACGTTAACAAAATGTTTACACCTTGCAAATCAATATGAAGAAGCAATAAAGTATAGTGAAATAGGTATAAAATTAGCGATAAATATGAATACTTTATACTTATTAGGTGAATTATTTTTTGAAAAAGGTGCAATTTTATTGAAAGTTCAGCACTCTAATGAAGTTGGTTTAACAGACATAAAAAAAGCATTATTTATATTTGAACTAACTGAAAGAAAACAATATATAAAAATGATCAAGGAAAAATATATTAAAAATCAAGAATAAACAAGAAAGAATTCTAACATAAACTATTCCTAATTGTTATTTTTTTCTAAAAAAAGTACTGTAATACGAACTATTCCTAATTGTTGTTTATTGCTAAAATAAATACCGTAATATTAGATAAATATAAAGGGTGGCATTTTATGAAATCAAGAGGAATTACTCGTAAAGCAGATAGCATGGGGCGTATTGTTATTCCAATGGAAATAAGACGGAGTTTAGGAATTGTAGAAAAAGATTCTCTTGAAATTTTTATAGAAGAGGACCAGATTATTTTACGAAAATATCAATCTCCAAGAGCTTGTGCACTTACAGGGGATATTTCAGACAGCAATATTTCGTTAGCGAATGGGAAGATTATTGTAAGTCCAAACGGGATGGAACTGTTAATAAAGAAGTTACAGCAATATCTTTTAAAATAAAGTGAAACTTTAATCAGGGGGAGTTTTGTTCATCCCCACTGATTATCAGCCCTCACCAATCTTGCTTTTATGGGCAGCCCGAACCCCCACCTAACTTCTTTGCTTCCGCTGTATTTTAAGGTAGGGGTCTTACTGCCCGGCAAATAGCGGGGTAAAAGGTAAGTAAGAACTTTAAAATAGAATATACTTGAAAAAAATTCCTCTATCAATTTAGGGGTTTTTTTATTGTTATCAATAAAATTGAGGGGCCGTAGTTCGTTCAATGGAATACGAATTACTTCATAAATAGTCTGACTATTTTTTATAAAAAAACTATTCATTTACATTTTTTGGTTTCGTGTTATATTTTTAATGTTAACATATTTGTATTGAAAATTCTGATTTTAAAATTAGGAAAACTTTAGAAAATGAAAGAGATTTTTAAATTAAATTTACCAATTCAATAGAGGTTCGTCGGGGAAATGTACCTAAGAAGAAATCTCTTATAATCCACGTTTTTTATTTGTAAATCGGTAGTTCTAATAGCTCTGACGAAAAGCGAAGGAGCAAAAAAGAAATGGATAGTTTGTTTAATAGAAGATAGGGTATAAAAAATAAAACAACGGAGGTTTTATAATGAATAAAGGAATACTGCAGATTACAGAAATTGAAGAAATTAGCATTCCTAATGTATTGAAGGATAAAATGAAGAATCTGATAGAAAATGAATTGAAAACTCATAATCCTTATACTTGTGATCAAGAAATAGCAGCATATTTTTCAAAAGAGTGGCTTAATTGTTTGATTGACTATTCAAAGAAAAATCCGAATTCAGATATGAAAAACCTACTACATATAATAAAAATAGCGAATTGTGGCGGAAACGTACCACCTACTCTTATTAAAAATACTCCATGTGATCCTATGGAAACACTATTACCTGGGGAAAATCGCAGAGGTTTTAATTATGGCGAAGACGAACACGATAGAATGAAAAAATATTTTTATGCAGAATGGGTCACATGGCTTTTTGCCACACTTTTTAATTATGATGCTTTAATTCACCCATCCGAACATGCAGGGAAAAATAGATTTCATCTTATTTCACCTTTAAACAACGATGAAGTTTTGCGAAATGTCGGTGCAAGCACCGGTGGCGGGAACTTTTATCAACATAACGATGCCACAGTGTATACAGATATGAAAGATCAATCAGATATTGAAGCAAGATTGAAAACATTCAATACGAATTTAGAAATTGTATCAAATAGACTTAATAAATCCGTGGAACGAATAGTGTCTGAAATTACTTGTGGAAAATTTACTAGAGTTGATGCTCTTTTATTAAAAGGAGTGTTAAATTTAAAAACTCAAACTCATATTGGAACGCCAAAATTACTGCAAAAGCATCTTGAAGAAAATCACTTCAGTAAAGATGACATATTGGCGGTAAGTAAAATGCCTATTGCTCATATCTCAGGAATGGCTGATGGTGAAATATCGGGATTTGTAGGAGAAATAAACCAAATTATATTTTTAGATGATAATGGTGATATTATTGCAACTTGTTTGAATGGAGCGGAAAATAGATTAATTTATGTGGGAGAAAGTGAAGAAGAAAAATTGAAATTTGACATGTTTTTAGAACTCTTACGAACAACGCCTACTTATAAGGTTCCACTTACATCTGAAGATTTATTACTTATACCAAATTCATACTATGGTAAACAAACAAATGTAACTCATGGTAGGGAAAGGTTATCTGAGGAAGAATATAAAATCCCGATTGGAAACAATAAATATGGAAGAAGAATTGTT
The DNA here is from genome assembly GCF_052646455.1 of Bacillus cereus group sp. Bce041. Lineage (NCBI taxonomy): Bacteria > Bacillati > Bacillota > Bacilli > Caryophanales > Bacillaceae > Bacillus > Bacillus cereus group sp. Bce041. The sequence goes on along the minus strand of NZ_JBQXON010000003.1, from coordinate 74,475 downwards.
TGCAGACAATACGTTTCCAGTCGATTACGTGATCAAAAAGAAAGTTACTTTACAGATTTAATTAACTAGTTTAAAGAGAGGAGGGACGATGGGGAGGTTTGGGTTATAATAGCTCAAGCCTCCCCATATTCTTTGTATGGATTTTACTATTGAATTACTTATACTACTATTTTTAGTAGCTGTATTAGCAGGATGGATAGATACGATTGCTGGGGGCGGTGGTATGATAACTATCCCGATAATGTTATTAGTAGGTATGTCTCCTTCTGTAGCGATAGCGACTAATAAACTACAAGGGAGTAGCGGAACTCTCATGGCAACAGTGTTTTTTATTAAGAAGAAAGAAATTAATCTTAAAGAAATGCGTTTGTCCATCTTAATGACCTTTTTGGGATCGGTTTTGGGTGGATGGCTTGTTTTACAGATACGAGCAGAATATTTAATCATGATATTACCTTTTTTACTTATTATTATTGGTCTTTATTTTCTATTATCTCCAAATATAGCAAACGAAGATCGACCGAGAAAAATAAGTATGTTGTTGTTTGCGTTAACAGTGGCTCCATTCCTTGGATTTTATGATGGTTTCTTCGGCCCAGGAACAGGTAGTTTAATTGCTTTAGCGTTCATTCTTTTATGTGGATATAGTGCTACGAGAGCAACTGCAAATGCTAAAATCTTGAATTTTACAAGTAATTTCGCTGCTTTGTTATATTTTATTATTTTTGGCCAAATCGATTGGACAATTGGGTTGATTATGATGCTTGGTCAAATTATAGGATCGTATATTGGAGCGAAGATGGTGCTTACAAAAGGGACGTCATTAATACGACCAATAGTGGTTATTGTTTGCTTTGTCATGGCAATTAAAATTTTTTTACAAAATATAAACTAAATGTAATCAATATATTATTTGGATCAAAGTTAGAGTGTTTTCATGTTCTTATTGCAGTATTACGCTGTTTAAGATGTGTTCAAAATTACACAATTTGACTAGTGTAATATATTGCGTTATGCTTTTTTTAGTATAAAAGAAAGGCTTGAAGATAATGATTCGTCGTTTGAGAAAGCTAAAAAATGTAGCAGTCGTAGTAAGCTTCTAAGTAAATAGCAAAATATATAATACTTAGAAGCGAGGAATAAAGTTATGAAGTATCCATTATTTAATCATTGGTCAGAAACAAAGTATATAAAAGATATAGTAACAAATCCACTCATTGAAGTAGGAGAGTACTCCTATTATTCAGGCTATTATAGCCATCAAAATTTTGAAGATGGCTGTGTAAGGTATTTGTGGGGAGATGCTAAGTCTCAAGCACTTTTCAATCCAATTGAACAGATGGGATGGCATCTTGATAAACTCATTATTGGGAATTATGTTTGCATTGCAAGTGGGGTAGTCATTTTAATGGGTGGTAATCATAATCATCACTCAGAATGGATTACAGTATATCCATTCGCTGAGCAAATCAAACAATCATATGAACCAAAGGGCGATACAGTCATTCAAAGTGATGCTTGGATTGGAATGAATGCTATAATAATGCCTGGCGTTACTATTGGTGAAGGGGCAATTGTTGCTGCAGGATCTGTCGTAAGTAAAGATGTTCCGCCGTATACAATAGTTGGTGGAAATCCTGCTAAGGAAATAAAGAAACGATTCACTGATATAGAGACAAATATGTTAATGGAAATGCGTTGGTTTGATTGGGATAGGAAATTGATTGAGAAGGCAATTCCGCTGTTATCTAGTCCATCCATCGAACCATTATTTGCTTTTTATAAAAATGAAGTGAAAAATAAATAAATCAGTTAGAAAAACTACATCCAGTATAGGGTGTAGTTTTTTTATTACAAAAAACTAATAGTTTAGACTAAATAAAATTCATCTCTAATATAGGTCTAGCAAATAGCTGAATTGAATAATTAAAATCCTTGATAGCTAATAAAGCATTAACGGGCAGTAAGACTCCCACTGATTAAAGTTTCACTTTATTTTTTGTAAATATGGAACAAATGTAGCATCTAGATTGTCTATTAATTGTAATCCTAAAAAATATGAAAGTGCGAATCATTTTGAAAAATATAAGGGGATTAAAAATAGGGATATGTGTGGGAGTACAAAGTATCAGGGCACCTAAAAGTGTCGGATGAGATGGTCTATATGAAAGCGATCCTAACGTCTAATATGTATATATAATTTGAGAACACTGTCTATTTTTTTGAGATTATGTTAGAATAACGGTTTTTTTGAGTACAAAGGTATTGGAGGTAACAGAAGTGAAAGGTATGTTTTGCAAGAGATTTATTGCAATAGTAACAGTGCTTACACTATTTTTTAGCATGTTCGTTACATTTGGAAGAGCAGCAGCGGAAACAGTTTCTGCTATAGACGTTGAAGCGGGATCAGCAATTTTAATAGAAGCAAATTCCGGAAAAATTTTATATGAAAAAAATGCAGATGAATCATTGGCAATTGCTAGTATGACAAAAATGATGAGCGAATACTTAGTTCATGAAGCGGTGGATAAAGGAAAACTTAAATGGGATCAAAAAGTTAAAATCTCTGAATATGCACATAAGATTTCGCAAGATCGTTCATTATCAAACGTTCCATTAGAAAATGGTGGCTCTTATACGGTAAAAGAGTTATATGAGGCAATGGCAATTTACTCTGCAAATGGTGCAACAATTGCTTTAGTTGAACAGATTGCTGGTAAAGAAGTCAATTTTGTAAAAATGATGAACGATAAGTCGAAAGAGTTTGGAATGAAAGATTATAAATTTGTAAACTCTACAGGCTTAACAAATCAAGATTTAAAAGGATATCACCCAGAAGGGACAACTCTAGACGAGAAAAATAAAATGTCTGCAAGGGATTGTGCAATTTTAGCGCAACGTCTTATTCAAGATTTCCCCCAAATATTAAATACAGCAAAAATTCCTAAAAAAACATTCCAAGAGGGTGGTAAATATCCAATTGATATGGCGAACTTTAATTGGATGTTAAAAGGTTTAATTAAGCAATATGAAGGTGTAGATGGTTTGAAAACAGGAACGACTCCAGAAGCGGGAGATTGTTTCACTGGTACAGTAGAAAGAAATGGTATGCGCCTAATTTCTGTAGTGATAAAAGCAAAATCTCATACGGCACGTTTTGATGAAACAAAGAAATTATACGATTATGGATTTGCGAATTTTGAAGTGAAGAATTTCTATGGAAAAGATTCAGTAATAAAAGGATATGAAACAGTTCGAGTGGCAAATGCAAAAGACAAAGATGTAGTAGTTCAAACGAAGCAAGCTGTTTCACTTCCAATGTCGAAGGGCAATAAAGACATTTATAAAAAAGAATTTAAAGTATTGAATAAAGAACAAGAAGCGCCTATTAAAAAAGGTGTAACAATTAGTAAAATGATTATCTCGCCTAAAGATAATACAGATCCTGGGTTCTTATCAGGTAAATCATTACAAATAGACCTTGTAACAAAATCTGATGTGGAACAAGCAAAGTGGTTTACACGTTTTATGCGTAAAACAGGATCTTTTTTTAGTGGTATGTGGGATAGTGCGATTGATATAATAAAAAGCTAATTTTATAGGATACAACTAAATGTTTCACTTTATAAAAATTTAATAAAATCTTTTCTTTGTATTAAATGTTTTGTTTTAAATTATGTATATAAAGAAATGGAGGTAAAATTAACTTTGTACTGCTTATATTAGAAATTTAAAGAAACAATATGTACAATTCTACACTACATTCTTATAGTGGCCTTTATGAACAGCAAGATTTATATTTTACAAGGAGAACATTTTATGAGTAAGAGAATAAAAGAATTAGATTCGATACGAGGGTTAGCGGCACTTACTGTGGTATTTGGACATTTTTGTTTAATGCTACCATCGTTGCCTAATTCTATTAAATTTTCCCCGCTTAGGTTTTTATGGGCGGGTGGGGAAGCTGTTATCGTTTTTTATGTACTAAGTGGTTTTGTGTTATCTATGGCACTTTATCATTCAAAAACAAATTATTGGGGATATTTAATTAAGAGATTTGTAAGAATCTATATTCCTTATTATTTTTGGATAATCGTTACCTTTGTTTTATTTATTTTATTTTCGTCGTATGAAGTGGTAGGATTACGGGATTGGTTCTATGATAGGTGGCAAGGGTCTATAACAAAATTAGATATTCTAAACCACTTTGTGCTTCTTAATAACTTTTTTACGGAAAATTATAATCCAGTTATTTGGTCATTGGCTCAAGAAATGCGTATATCTATTGTGTTTCCTTTGTTATTCCTTCTTTTTTATAAACTGAATTGGAAGAAAACGATACTATTTGCTTTGAGCTTTTCATTAATTAGTGTTGTTCTTAATATGTTGCATATTGGGAAAGCTGAAGGATTTTATAATGGTTATGCTGATACACTGCATTTTACATCTATGTTTATGGTTGGAATGTTACTTTTTAAGTATCAGGAAAAACTTATCTACTCATATAGGAATATGAAAAAATTTAAAAAAGGATTTCTTATTGCATTAGGGGTTATCCTATATTTATATTCCATTTTAATTTATGGTTTTTCCCGTAATGATACAACTTTCTTATTAAAAGATTGGGGTGTCGTAATGGGGGTTAGTATATTTATTATAATGGCTATGAGTAACCTAAAAGTAAAAGCATTTCTAAATAAGAGTGTATTTGTATATTTAGGAGAAATTTCATACAGTATCTATTTGTGTCATTTTCCAATCATGATGGTACTATTTAAACTATTGTATACAAAGATACCTATCTTTTTCCTTCTTACTTTGTGCATTGCAATGACACTACTTTTTTCTATAGTTTCATATCATTTAATCGAAAAGAAATGTATCAACTGGGCAAAACAAAGAACAATAAATTTTTTGAAAAAAGTATAATTTCTAGATAGATTTTATCTCTTTAGTAAATTTATGAATATGACCGATTCTTAAGTATACTTAGGAATCGGTCAATTTTGGATTCTAAATATAAATATAGTAAAGTGGAATATAATTGAAATCGAAAACCACTTAGAAATAACAATTACGGTGTGAGCTATTGTATAGTATAGATATGGTTAATAATAAAGGGGGAATACATATGTGGAAGCGATTTGTAGCAATTGGCGATAGTTTTACAGAGGGGATAGGGGATGAAGTTGAGGGAATTGCATTAAAAAGCTGGGTAGATTATTTTGTTCAACTGTGTGAAAACGATATAGAATATGCCAATTTTGCAAAGCGTGGGTTAGTAACTAAAGAAATTCGCTCGCAGCAATTGGAAAAAGCGCTAACTTTTAATCCAGATTTGGTTAGTCTCATTGCAGGGGCAAACGATGTTTTAAAAGGACGTTGGAATCACGATGCATATAAGAACGATATGGAATTTATAATAGATACATTAAGTAAAGCAGGGGCTGATATTATTATAGCAAACCTTCCAGATTTTACAGTTAGGCTTCCTTTTGCTTCTGAAAAAAAACAAGTAATAAAAGAACAATTATTAGAGGCAAATGAAGTTATACATTCACTGAGCAGAGAGTATAAGCTTCATCATGTTGATTTTTGGAATCATCATTTAGTTAATGACAATACGCTTTGGTCTAAGGATTTAATTCATCCAAACTCAAAAGGATATGTAAAAGTTGCTGAATTAATTTTTAGTAGTTTGCCTGTACAGAAGACAAAATAATAGTTTGCAATGTAACGAATATGATATTAAGTGTATGAAGCTATGTTTTTTAGTAAATGGAAAGAACTAAACATTTAGCAAACAAAGCGTTTCTACGATATATTTCTACAGTAGTGCACAAATACAGAATCACAAAGAAAGATCACTTATGGAAATAGGTGGTCTTTAAATGTTTTTATAACTAAATTAGTATATACTGTATTACTAACAGTTTCGTACTACATAAAAATTAAGTTCTCTTATAGAAAAACTGATTTTATATTATCTTAAAATATAATAAAACGTTCAAAACATATTTTGGGTATGTATCCTAATTGTGAATGATGTGTAATTTTTTGAAGTATAAATATCCAATAAATAAAATAGGTAGTAGGTGCAGAAGTATTAATACTATATTATTCAATTCTTGTTATGAGTACATTAGTGATTGGTAATATTATATTTTTATTATCAACTTTAGTTATTGGGATTAATTTGCATAGAAAATATGTAGGATAAGAAAAAAATATACTTTATTGTATATTTTTTTGTTTAGTAGGATTTACGGTCTCTTTAAACTATTATGTTAATAAAATTAAAAAACTTAATTCTTGATACCCTTATGGTTAAAGCTATCTATAAAATGAAAATATAAATAAATAATAGTTTGTTATGATTTGTGGATTTGGTTTTTTATCCGAATTTTCTGATTCAAATATTTCAACTTTATGAATATAGTAGGTGAAATATTTGTGTGATAGTATTTGAGATAGAAAAAAGCCAACTTTAAAAAGGATGTGAATTGAATGTGTAAACGACTGTAAAGGGTTATATTAAGGCAACGTTTAGCTGTTATTAGTGTAAGGTAAAGATATATTTTGTAACAGTTGATATAAAAATGAAGAAATAGGTACGCTTTCGTTTGTCTGACTATTTTAAATAAATAAAAAATAAGACCGGTTTGAGTTTTGGCGAAGTTAAATTCTAGGTGAGATGTCAATAATGATTAATTAGGTTTAATAAAGAGGTACCTTATACGCAAAAGCGTTTATATTAGTAACCTAAGGAGCTTGCTTTTATGAAAACTACTGATTCAAAAGGCCTATTAGGAAATAGGGTTTATTTACAAGTTTTCTCTGCCTATTCATTGCTTATGCTTGGTGTTTTTATTGATATGTTAGCGATTATGACTATAGTTGGGTTTGAATGGGAAGTAGATCCTACTATGATTGGATTGATTCCTGTTGCATATGCACTTCCTGGAATTATTTTTGGCTCATGGGCAGGTGTTATTGCAGATCGTTTTAGAAAAATTCCAATTATGATGTTCTGTAATCTAATGGTTGGTCTAATAACAATTGCTCTTTTATTTGTACAAGATATCCACTGGCTCTTAGTGGCATTAATGATTCGTTCCATTTTTATTGTTTTCTATTATCCTGCACAGCAAACACTAACAAGACAGATTGTATCCCCGGACTTGCTTACTAAAGCAGTAAGTATCAACGGAATAGTAGAGCAGGGTACCAAGATAGTAGGCCCCCTTATAGGGGGCATGTTGTTGAGCTGGTTTCAACCAGAGTTCTGCCTCATTATAAGAGCTATAAGTTGTTTATTAGCTACCTTAGTTCTGATACCCACAATAAAATTTAAAGAAACTATATCGAAAGAATTTGTTGAAAAGCAAAAACAAAGTACTTGGACCGCTTGGGTACAAGGGTGGGGTTATGTGTTATCTAATCGGATAATATTATCAACCATGATTTTCGTTACAATAGCCATGGCAGTATTACAATTAGTAGACTCACAATTCCCAACTTTATTTAAGAGCTTATTCCCACATGATAAAAGTAAAATGGGATATATCATTTCTATTATTGGTCTTGGCGGAATACTTGGTGCATTACTAACTCAGAAATTAAAACAATTTCAATATGGCTGGGTAGTATGTGGAGGTATGGTTTTAATGGGAATTGGTTTTGGGGGGATTGGTTTGATAACGCCCGGTACGGTCTTCGTTTTAGCTTATTTAATTAGTTTTATCGCTGGTATCGGAAGTGGGCTGATGCTTGTATCTAATCAAGTCATTTTACAAATAGAATCCGATCAAGATCAAGTAGGAAGAGTATTTGGTATACAAAGCAGTTTAACAAACGCAGTTCTAATTATTTCTCCTGCTATGAGTGGTCCATTAGTGCATTTGTTTGGAGTAACTCAACTCTATGTTTATGGAGGGATTGGGCTTGTTATTATTGGAGTAATTGGAGTTTCACTGCAGAAATATTTATGGGCTAAACATAAACACGAACCTATAAGAGCAAATAATTTTTGAAGGGAAGATTTTTATGACCAATGAGGAATGCTATCCATTAAGCCATCCGCAGCGAAGAATATGGTATACAGAAGTCGTTCATTCTGATAAAGGGATATGTAATTTAAGATTTTTATTTAAACTTCATCGAAAAATGAATTATTCAAAATTAAACCAAGTTGTGAATCGCGTTATCAGTGAAAATGACGGTCTGTGCATTAGGTTAAAAGAAAATGGGCATCAGGAACCGAAACAATATTTTACTAAACATGAAGAACAAGAATTTGAGTTTTTTGATTTCAGTAATGTGGAGAATACAAATTTGCTTGAGGAATGGATTGAGCAGAAAACAAAAGAAACGTTTACATTATTTAATTCAAATTTATACTATTTCGCTTTAATAAAATTAAACGATAATGAATGTGCAGTCTTTGGAAATGTTCATCATATTATTATGGATGGTTTATCAATTCAAATATTTACTGAGCAGATTGCAAAATATTATTATGACATGCATAACGAGAATGAGGAAGGCGAAATTAAAAATTCATATGTTCAATTTCTGACCAACGAACAAACATACTTGAATAGTAGTCGCTTTCAAAAAGATCAAAAATTTTGGTTAGAGGAATTTAAAACACTGCCATCTGTGACTGGATTGAAGCCTTATAATACGTACCAAGTTAGTACAAAAGCATCGCGTGAGACGTTTATATTAACGGAACATTTGAAGAGAAAGATAGAAAAATTTTCTGAAGATTACAAAAATAGTTTATATACTCTTTTTGTTGCTGCTTTTTCGTTGTCCATGTATCGGTGGACCTCATCGCTTGATATTGGTTTAGGAATGGCTTACGGCAACCGTATGACTAAAATGGAACGAAAATTGATTGGAATGATGGTGAGTACAGTTCCTTTAAGAATGGATATTGATCCAGAAGAAGAAGTACTTTCATTTATTAGTAGAGTGTCCAGAAAACAAAGTAAATCATTAAGACACCAGAAATATCCATTTGATTTGTTATTAAAGCAGATTAATAAAGAGAATAACAGTAATGTGAGACTTTTCGGAACTACGATTGATTATAGGGATCGTGATGAAAGTGGTGACTCACTATGGATTCCAAACCGTGAAGAAGTACAAGATTTTGCAGTTCATATTGAAAATCTAATTGATATAGACTCTTTACATGTACATATTGATTATCGTGAGGAGCTATTTTCTAAGGAAGAGATAGAACGATTCTTTAACGTTATGCTAGTGATACTGGAAAATATTTTTGAAAACCCAAAGCAGAAGGTGGCTGAAATAGAAATCATTTCTGAGGAAGATAAAAGAAAAAGTTTAGTTGAGTTCAACAATCCTAAACTGGATGTCCCACCTCAAGTAACTATTCATGAAATGTTCGAACGGCAAGCGATGATTTATCCAAATGCTATTGCAGTTACGTATGAAAAAGAAAAAATTACTTATAAGGAGCTTAATGAACGTGCAAACCAGTTAGCTCATTATCTGCAGAAAAAGGGAGTAGGACCTGATACTTTAGTTGGACTGTGCGTTGAACGTTCCCTCGAAATGATTGTAGGTATTTTAGGAATTTTGAAGGCTGGTGGGGCTTATGTTCCACTTGATCCAACATATCCAGAGCAGCGACTTCAATATATTTTAGAAGATGCTAGCATTCAGTTATTCGTAACGCAAGAAAGTTTAAAAGAATTGAACTGGTTACCAGAAAATGTTGAGTCGATTTGCCTGGATTGTGATCAAGATGAGATTGGGAAAGAAAGTAAGACTTTGCCGGTTTCTAGTGTCGGTCCCCAAAATCTGGCATATGTGATCTATACTTCGGGATCAACAGGAAATCCAAAAGGTGTTATGATAGAGCATCACAATGTTATACGGTTATTTAAATCGACGGATTGTTTGTATCAGTTTAATGAAAAAGATACTTGGACGCTTTTTCATTCGTATGCATTTGATTTCTCAGTATGGGAAATTTGGGGAGCGTTATTATATGGTGGAAAATTAGTTGTTGTTCCGTACTGGATTAGTCGATCACCTAAGGATTTTTATCAATTATTGGTGGAGGAAGAAGTCACAGTTCTAAATCAGACACCTTCCGCATTCCGCCAATTAATACGAGTGTGTGAACAAGAAGATAAGAATAAAAATTTGCAGCTGCGTTACGTGATATTTGGCGGAGAAGCGTTAGAACCTATTGGCTTGTTACCGTGGTTTCAAAGGTATGGGGAGAAAAAACCACAGTTAATTAATATGTATGGAATTACAGAAACTACAGTTCATGTTACATATTATCCAATTACTCTAGATGATGTGCAGCATGCTTCAAGAAGTAATATTGGAAAGCGGATTCCCGATTTAGAAGTGTATATACTAGACGCTTATCAACAACCTGTTCCTATAGGTGTTGATGGTGAACTTTATATTGGTGGAGCAGGATTGGCACGTGGATATTTAAATAGACCTGAATTAACAGCAGAGCGTTTTATATCTCATCCATTTAGTAGTAATCCGAAAGCAAGATTATACCGGACAGGAGACTTAGCTAGGTATTTGCCAGATGAGAATCTAGATTATCGTGGAAGAATTGATCATCAGGTTAAAATACGTGGTTTCAGAATTGAGATTGGGGAAATTGAGTCTACTTTAAATACATATGCATCTGTAACAGAGGCAGTTGTAATTGTAAGAGAAGATCAGCCGGGCGATAAAAGATTAGTAGCATATGTTGTAGGAGATGGAAATGTAGATGCGTGGAGAGAGTATCTTAAAGCGAAACTACCAAGTTATATGGTTCCTTCGGGATTTGTGGCGATGGAAGCTATTCCACTTACAGCTAACGGTAAAGTTGATCGTGAGGCCTTACCTATGCCAGAGGAAAAGCAGATTAATAGTGAATGTGTTGGCCCTCGGAATAGTAACGAACAGATACTGACTACCATTTGGAAGCGAGTATTAGGTGTTAAAAAGGTGGGAATCTATGATAATTTCTTTGAAATTGGTGGCGACTCGATTCTCAGTATTCAAATCATATCTCAAGCAAGTCAAGTGGGGTTAAAACTTACTCCAAAGCAAATGTTTGAATGCCCAACTATCGCTGAGCTGGCACAAGTGGCTATAGAAACGCAGGGAGTACAAGCGGAGCAGGGAATTGTGATAGGTGATGTGCCTCTTACTCCAATTCAGTGCTGGTTCTTCGAGCAAGAACATCCACATACAGAGCATTGGAATCAATCAATGCTTTTAAGAGTAAAAGAAAGATTGAATGTGAAATTACTAGAGGGAGCGATATTAAATTTACTGAAACATCATGATGCTTTACGTTTCCGGTACGAACAGTTACCAAACGGAACGTGGAGGCAGAGAAATGAAGGGACTGATGAGCTGTCAGTACTCCATGTTGTAAAACGTAATCAAGTTAATGAAAAAGAGTGGAATAAAATAATACAAGAAGAGATGAACATTAATCAAGCTAGTTTCAATTTAGTTACTGGTCCGTTAATGAGAGTAGTGTACTTTGAAGATAACTTGACTGGAAATGATCGAATATTCTGGGTGATTCATCATTTAGTAGTAGATGGAGTGTCATGGAGGATTCTATTGGAAGATTTACAGGTGGTATATAACCAGATGAAACAAGGTCAAGAAGTTCGCTTACCTGCGAAAAGTACATCTTTTAAAGAGTGGTCTGAACGACTCCAGACATACAGTGATTCGGGGATTTCAAAAGAAGTACAAAATTATTGGAATGAACAAGTAGAAAAAGAAACGATGAAAATTCCAATGGACTATCCAATACAAGAAACAACAGAAGAATCGATTGATCAAGTGAAGAGGACTTTAGGAATAGAAGAAACACAAACATTGTTACACGAAGTTCTAGTCACTCATAAGACAAGGATTGACGAGGTACTATTAACGGCATTAGGACAAGCTATCGTTGATTGTATAAATCAGCAAACCGTTTCTATTCATCTAGAAGGACACGGAAGAGAAGAGATGATTGAAGGTATTGATTTATCAAAAACAGTGGGCTGGTTCACGAGTATTTATCCCGTTCATCTCAATTTTCAAGGAACTCAGACACCTATTGAAGGGTTAAAGGCTGTCAAAGAACAATTACGTCGAATTCCAAATCGCGGAGTTGACTATGGTATTTTACGTTACTTGAATAAAGGATTACTTCCGTTTTATCAGCAAAAGCCTTCAATAAGCTTTAACTATTTGGGCCAATTTGATCAGGTGTTTTCAAGGGACTCTTTGTTTATGCAAGAGACAGGATTTACATTTTTAGATCATGCTCCAGATTCCAAACCATCTCATCTAATTGAAGTTATCGGAATGGTGAAAGATGAAAAGTTACATTTTATTTGGATGTATAGTAGGGAACAGTTTTCTAAATTAAAAATTCAAGTGATAGCAGATGGTATGTTAAGGCATCTCCGTCAACTTATAAATAAACCAACAACAGAGTCTGCTTTTACGGTATCAGATTTTGCTGATGCAGAGGATCTTACGGAAGAAGGCTTAAGCAAAGTATTACTTAAATTAACAAAGAAGAGGGTGTAAAAATGGGAGACGTTATTGATATATATGGTTTATCACCTTTGCAAAAAGGAATACTGTTTCATACTTTATACGATCAAGATGATGAACATTCTTTTTCCTATATTGTACAAGTAGGTTTCTTGCTCGGGGGGCAATTGGATGTTGCTACTTTTGAAAAAGCTTGGGAATATGTTATTCAACGACATGAGGTTCTGCGCTCAGTATTTGTTTGGGAAGAAGTAGAAAAACCTCTACAAGCAGTTTACGAACGTCTTCCTTTTACTATTCATCAAGAGGATTGGAGTACCTATTCGCATGAGGAGAAGGAGAAGAAATTACAACAGTTTTTGACTGCAGATCGTAGGAAAGGATTTTTATTGGATGAAGCACCATTGATGAGAGTCACTGCGATTAAAGAAGCAAAAGAGGAAACGAGAATTATCTGGACACATCATCATATTTTGCTAGATGGATGGAGTGTGTCATTGGTCTTTAGTGAAGTGATGGAAGTTTATCTCAAGATGATAAAGGGAGAATTGTTGAATCTTCCTAAATCTCTTCCTTATAAAAAATATATTCAATGGATAAATAAACAAGATCAAAGTCAAGCAGAGGAATTTTGGAAAGAAGAATTAAAAGGATTCTATGCACCTACTCCATTAGCAATGGAAAGAAAGGATCAAGGACAAGAGAAGGGTTATGGGGAGTGTGCTTATCAAGTATCTGAGGAACTTACTGAGAATTTACAAGAGTGGGTACGAAATAGTCGATTAACGTTGAATACGTTAGTACAAGGTGCATGGGCTTATTTGATGAGTAGGTATAGCGGTGACAGTGACGTCGTATTTGGCGTAACTAGCGCTGGACGTCCTACTGATTTAATGGGAGCAGAGAATATGGTGGGGCTATTTATTAACACATTACCTACCAGAATTCGATTAGCGGATAATACATCAGTAGTAGATTGGCTTCGTAAAATACAAATGAAAGAAATGGAACGAAGACAGTATGAGTATAATTCGTTGATAGATATTCAAGGCTGGAGTGAGGTTCCGCGAAATAGCTCCTTATTTCATACCTTGTATGTGTTTGAAAATTATCCAATTCAAGGTGAGAGAAATGATGATTTAAGATTACTAGATGTTACAAGCACGGAACAAACAAATTATCCTTTAACACTCATTGTAATACCCGGTAAGAAAATTACTTTAAAGTTGATGTATGATCGAAGCTATTTTAATGAAGAAGCAATAAATCGGATTCAGAATCACTTATTGCAAATATTAATTCAGATGACGAAGAGCCTAGATTCAAAACTATTTGAAATTACTCATTTAACAGAAGAAGAACAGATACAGTTACTAGAGGAATGGAATCATACTCAAGTTAATTATTCGGCTGAAGGCATGATTCATACGATGTTTGAGGAGCAAGTTAAAAAAACACCGGAAGCAATCGCGGCTAGTTACGAAAATGAACAAATTACCTATAAAGAGTTGGAGAAGCGTGCAAATCAGCTAGCTCATTATTTACAAAAGCATGGTGTAGGCCCAGAGTCTCTAGTTGGGGTATATATGGAACGTTCATTACAAATGATGATAGCGTTATTAGGTATTCTAAAATCAGGAGCAGCGTATGTTCCACTTGACCCTACTTATCCAGAGAGTCGACTTCGATATATATTAGAGGATGCTGGAATCGAAGTACTAGTGACGGAAGAGAATTCTAAAAATTTGTTTGTATCTGAAAATATAGAAACGATTTGTATGAATAAAGATTACACTGCAATTGAAAAAGAAGAAACAACCCCATGTATAAGTGGTGTAACAGGAGAAAATTTAGCGTATGTTATGTATACTTCAGGATCTACAGGGAATCCAAAGGGAGTAATGATTGAGCATCATTCAGTAATTAATTATCTAGAATGGATGCAACATAAATATCCGCTTTCTGAAAAGGATGTGGTCTTGCAGAAAACGCCATTCTCATTTGATGTCTCTGTTTGGGAATTGTTTTGGGGCATTCACGTTGGTGCAAGTGTATCTTTCCTACCTCCAGGTGGAGAAAAAGATCCTTCTATTATAGCTGAAGTGATTAAACAACATCAGGTTACTATAGTTCAATTTGTACCTTCGATGTTATCTGTTTTCTTAGACCACTTCAATCATATTGAATTGAACATGAATTGTTCGTCCGTACGCCATGTATTTTCTGGTGGAGAAGAACTAAGTTCAGGGTTAGTTAGACGTTTTCAACAGAAATGGGATTATAGTGGACAAGTGAAATTAACCAACTTTTATGGGCCAACTGAAGCCACTATTTATGTGAATGCATTTGATATTCAGCCTAATCAAGAATTTGTTTCTATTGGGCAACCAATACAGAACACGCAATTATATGTATTAGACCAAAATCAACGCTTGCAATCAATAGGAATTGAGGGTGAGTTATATATTGGTGGTGCTGGTTTGGCACGTGGATACTTAAATCGTCCGAATCTTACTGCTGAAAAATTCGTTTCGCATCCATTCCAATTGGGAGAACGACTATATCGAACAGGAGATTCAGTAAGATATCTAACTGATGGAAATATAGAATTTATAGGTAGAATGGACCATCAAGTCAAAATACGTGGTTTTAGGATTGAATTAGGAGAAATTGAAGCCACTTTAGAAAAATGTTCGTTTATTAAAGAGGCTGTTGTATTAGTTAGAGAAGATCGTCCAGGTGATCAACGATTGGTTGCATATGTAATAAGCGATGGAAATACCCAAGAGTGGAGAGAGTATTTACAAAACCAATTACCGAATCATATGATTCCAGCGCACTTTATAGAGTTAGAACACTTCCCGCTTACTCCGAATGGGAAAATTGATCGAAAGGCCTTGCCAACACCTGATGAGCAAGCTATTGAAGATTTAAATGTGCTACCTCGGACGCCATCGGAAGAGCTTATTGCCTCGGTTTGGAGTCAAGTGTTAGGAACGGAAAATATTGGTATTCAGGATTCCTTCTTTGAACGTGGTGGGCACTCACTACTTGCTACTCAAATCGTCTCTAGATTGCAAGAACTGTTCCAAATTAAAATTCCATTACGTGAACTTTTCAAGCACGATACAGTGGAAGCATTGGCGAAACGAGTGGATCAGTTACGAAAAGAAGATAAAAAACGAGAGGTTGCTCCTCTTGTACCTATGAAACGAGAAGAAATTATCCCACTTTCCTATGCGCAGAAACGTCTATGGTTTATTGATCAATTAATGCCAAATAGTGCTATGTACAATATTCATGCAGCGTGTCGCTTAACAGGTAAATGGTCAATTGAAGCATTGGAGGTCGGATGGAATCAATTGTTGGAGCGTCATGAATCATTAAGGACGACAATTCTAGAACAAGAGGGTGAACCTTTTCAACAGGTTCAATCTCATGTGTTCAGACATATTCCTCAAACGAATCTAACAGATCTTTCTTTGGAAGATAGGGAAAAAGAAATGCAACGCCTTATTCAAAACGAGGCGGAGGAACCATTTCATTTTGGACAAGATCCTCTGATTCGAACACGAATATTGAAAGTGGACAGGGAAGAATGGGTTCTCATTTGTACGATGCATCATATTATTTCAGATGGATGGTCAATGGGAATCTTACTTGAAGAATGGATGGCTTTTTATGAAGGAGCACTAACTGGAAAACCAGTGGAATTGAAGGAGTTATCTATCCAATATGCAGATTTTGTCATGTGGCAGAAGGAATGGCAAAAAGAGGAGAATTTGAATCAGCATCTTCAATATTGGAAGGAAGAATTATCTGGGGAACTACCGGTTTTACAATTACCGATGGATCGTCCTCGACCTGCAGTTCAAACCCATCGTGGTGCAAGTCAGTCCTTAATAGTGGCGAATTCCCTACAGGAAAAGCTCAAAGATTTAAGTCTGCAAGAAGGATGCACTTTATTTATGACATTGATGGCAGCGTATCAAAGCTTCCTTTCTCGTTATACAGGACAGGACGACATTATAGTTGGAAGCCCAATCGCTAATCGAAATGTGAAAGAGATTGAGGGATTAATTGGATTCTTTGCAAATACGTTGGTTTATCGAGCTGATTTCAGTGAAAATCCGACGTTCCAAGAACTTTTGTCGCAGGTAAGAAAAAAAGCGCTAAAAGCATACGAGTATCAGGACATCCCATTTGAGAAAGTGGTAGAATCCGTAAAACCTGAACGGAATACAAGTCATTCACCAATATTCCAAACTATGTTTACTTTACAGAATACGAAACAAGAGTTTCTTCAGCTATCTGAAAGACAAATGGAACTCATGGAAAGCCATGCTTCTGTTGCCAAATTTGATTTGAGTTTATTTGCTTCTGAGACGGAAGAAGGATTATCACTAACCTTTGAATATAATACTGATTTGTTTAATGATACAACCATTGAGCGTATGGCAAGTCATTTTAAACATTGGTTAAATCAAATTGTCTCTCATCCAAAATGTGTACTATCAGAACTGAATATGTTATCGAAAGTAGAATATAAGCAACTACTAGAGGAATGGAATAAATCGCGTGTTATAGATATGGAAGAAAGTACGATTCATACAATGTTTGAAGAACAGGTGAAAAAAACACCAGAAGCAATTGCAGTAGTGTGCGAAGATGAAGAACTAACATATCGAGAGTTGGACGAACGCTCGAATCAGTTGGCACATTATTTACAGAAAAATGGTGTAGGTTGCGAATCATTGGTTGGGATTTGTGTTACACGTTCATCTGAGATGATTGTAGGCCTCTTAGGAATTATGAAGGCAGGAGGAGCATATGTCCCAATTGATCCAGCGTATCCGGAAAGTCGACTGCAATATATTTTAGAGGATACTCAAATAAAGGTACTGGTGACACAGGAAAAGTTACAACAAAAAATGGTTATACCTAAATTTGTTGACGTGATTTGTATTGATCGTAATCGAGCAGAAATAGAACAAGAAGTAACTACGGTATGTATGAGTGAAGTGACGGGCGATAACTTAGCCTATATTATCTATACTTCAGGTTCCACTGGAAATCCAAAGGGAGTAATGATTGAGCACAGGAATACAGTAACAATGATTCATTGGGCGCATCGCACGTATTCCCGAAAGGAATTAGCGGGAGTGTTAGCTTCAACTTCGCTATCTTTTGATTTATCCGTTTTTGAATTATTTGTTCCCTTAACGATGGGTGGTAAGGTGATTGTCACTGAAAATGCTCTACATCTAGAGAAGTTGTCTACCAAAGGTGTAACTTTGGTTAATACTGTGCCATCGGTAGCGAAGGAACTGGTTCGAGCAAAAACAATCCCTTCTTCGGTAAAGGTGATGAATTTGGCTGGAGAACCATTGCCATATTCGCTTGTTCAAGATTTATACGAGAGAAGTACAATCGAAAAGGTGTACAACCTATATGGACCGTCCGAAGATACTACGTATTCCACGTATATGGAATTAGAAAAGGGTGTCATGCATAGGGTACCACCAATTGGTAAACCAATATTCAATACAGAAGTATATGTACTAAGTGCCGAACAAAAAATGGTTCCAATTGGTGTAGTTGGTGAGCTATACATTGGTGGATCAGGGTTAGCACGTGGATATTTAAACCGCCCTGACTTAACGCAAAATCTTTTTATATCGCATCCGTTTAAAGAAGGAGAGCGAGTATACCGGACTGGAGATCTAGTAAGGTATTTACCAGATGGAAATTTGGAGTATGTTGGACGAATTGATCATCAAGTAAAAATTCGTGGGTTCCGGATTGAACTAGGAGAAATTGAAGCGGCATTACAAAGGCATATATTAGTTAACGAAGCTATTGTAATGGTGCGGGAAGATTATCCTGGCGATCCACGTTTGATCGCCTATGTTGTAGGAGACGGGGATGCTCAAAAGTGGCGTGATTATCTCAAGGATCAACTACCAAATTATATGATTCCATCCTATTTTGTTGGATTAAATGCATTTCCACTCACTCCTAATGGGAAAATTGATAGGAAGGCTTTACCAGCACCAGAGAAGCAGGAGATAGCGAGTTGTTATATTGCCCCTCGTACGTCTACGGAAAAAACAATTGTTTCGATATGGCATGAAGTTTTAGGTATGGAAAACATCGGAATTCAGGATTCGTTTTTTGAAATTGGTGGACATTCATTACTTGCTACGCAAGCTGTTTCCAATCTTAAAGAGGCTTTTGGAATCGAGATACCATTGCATGATTTATTTATATTTCATACGGTGCAGCAATTGGCAGAACAGATTGATCAATTGCTCTATAACAAAAATCAAGAAATGCAGAATGATAGTAAGGAGAATGTAAGTCTTCAAGACTATATTCAAAAAGAAGCAGAAGTCAGTAATGATGAAGAATTATTAGAACTGCTTAAGCAATTAGAAGAGCTATCAGAGGAAGAAGCACATGGGATATTCGAGAGTAATTTGATTGAGGAAGGGGTAAAAAAATGAGAAGTGATTTACTTGCAAAGCTGAGTTCACTTTCTCCTGAGAAGAGAGCATGGCTTCAGAAGCAAATGCAAAAAAAGGAGAATAAAGAAGCACTCCCGTTGTCTTATGCACAACAACGTTTGTGGTTTATGGACAGATTTAACCCAAACAGTTCTTTATATAATATTCCAACAGTATGGCATCTAAAAGGAAATTGGATACCTGAAGCATTAGAGAAGGGATTCAATCGACTCATTGAACGTCATGAATCATTACGAACTGTTTTTAAAGAAATAGGAGAACAGCCTGTGCAACAAATTGTCGAATTCCTTCCTAGCGCATTATCTGTAAGGGATTACTCTCAACTTCCTCTAGAAGTAAAAGAAAAAGAGGTAGATAGTTTAATTGCGAGAGAAGCGCAAGAACCATTTGATTTAATGAATGGTCCTTTAATTCGTAATCAGCTTGTTCAATTAGAGAAGGATGAATGGTTATTACTGTGTACGATGCATCATATTATTTCTGATGCTTGGTCCATTGGTATATTCATGAATGAATGCCTTGCTTTCTATGAAGAAGAAACAGGCGGAAATCCTGCTAAATTAAGTTCATTATCTATTCAATATGCAGACTTTGCGAAGTGGCAAAAGGAGTGGTTGCAAGGTGATGTGCTAAATCGTCAGCTTACGTATTGGCAGGAAGAATTGTCTGGTGAGCTTCCTATCTTACAACTGCCAGTGGATCGACCTCGACCGGTTAAGCAGACTTACTCTGGGGCTGCGCATCACGTGATTTTTCCTTATAAATTGCTCAGTCAATTGAAGGATATAAGTCGACAAGAAGGATCCACTTTATTTATGACTTTAATGGCCGCATACCAGAGCTTTCTCGCTCGTTATACGGGACAAAAAGATATTCTAGTTGGTAGCCCGATTGCAAATCGGAACCATAAGGGAGTAGAAGGATTAATTGGTTTCTTTGTTAATACATTGGTTTATCGATCAGATTTGAGTGGCACCCCTACTTTTCGGGAGATTTTGAACCAAACAAAGAAAAAGGCGTTAAAAGCTTACGAATATCAAGATATACCATTTGAAAAAATGGTAGAAGCTGTGCAACCTGAACGAAGCATGAGTCATTCCCCTATATTTCAGACCATGTTTACGCTACAGAATATAAAACAAGAACGACTAGATTTGCCTGATAGAAGTATTGAAATGGTAGAAAGTAATATGTCTATTGCTAAATTTGATTTGAGCTTAACTGCCTATGAAGTGGAAGAAGGTCTATTCGTCTCATTTGAATACAACACGGATTTATTTGATAGTAGTACCATTGCACGTATGGCAGGACATTTTGAGAACTGGCTAAATGAAATCACGTATCATCCAGATGAATCATATACAAAGCTGTCAATGTTATCGGATACTGAGCAAAAACAACTCTTAGAAGAATGGAATGATACGGACGTAGTTTATGGTCATGATTGTATGATTCATGAGCTATTTGAGCAACAAGTTGCACGGACACCTGATGCAGTGGCGGTAGTTTATGAGGGTGGAAAGCTAACGTATCAAGAACTAAATGAAAAATCGAATCAATTGGCACATTTTCTACAAAAACGAGGTATCGGACCTGAATCATTGGTTGGTATATGTATTGAACGTTCTCCTGATATGATTATCGGTCTCTTTGGGATTTTGAAGGCAGGTGGGGCTTATGTCCCACTGGACCCAAGTTATCCTGAAAACCGCCTGAGATATATTTTGGAGAATTCACAAATTCAAGTGCTGTTAACAAAAGAGGCACTACAGGACTGGTTACCTAAAGATATTCAAGCAATTTGTTTAGACCGGGATCAAGTGATGATTTCTAAAGAGAGTAATTTAGCTCCGGTAAGTGGAGTAACAGCAAATAACTTAGCCTATATTATATACACTTCGGGTTCGACGGGAAATCCAAAGGGGGTAATGATTGAACATCATTCCGTTATCAACCGCCTACAGTGGATGCAGAAAAAATACCCATTGTCCGGGGAGGATACAATCCTACAAAAGACACCGTTTTCATTTGATGTTTCTGTATGGGAATTATTTTGGTGGTCATTTGTAGGAGCACGTGTTTGTTTACTTCCACCAGGAGGAGAGAAAGATCCTGCGGTGATTGAGGAGTATATTGAACGATATCGCGTGTCCACCATGCACTTTGTTCCGTCGATGTTATCTACTTTCTTAGATTATATGGAACTATATAATTCGAAAAGGGATGTATCGTCTTTAATTCAAGTTTTTACTAGTGGAGAAGCGTTAAACACTGAGCAGGTTCGCCGGTTTAAGGGGATCTTTTACAATGTTCAGCAAACAAAGTTAATTAACTTGTATGGTCCTACTGAAGCAACTGTGGATGTGACTTATTACGATTGTGATTTAGAAAAAGAACCAATGCTTATTCCGATTGGTCGTCCGATTGATAATACAGAGTTGTATGTGTTAGATCAATATCAACAAGTCGTCCCGATTGGTGTGGCAGGGGAACTTTACCTTGGAGGAGTAGGATTAGCACGTGGCTACTTCAATCGACCGGATTTAACTACTGAACGTTTTATTCCGCATCCCTTTAAGGATGGGGAACGATTATATCGAACGGGTGACTTGGTGAGATATATGAATGATCGTAACTTAGAATATATTGGAAGAATAGATAACCAAGTTAAAATTAGAGGATTCCGAATTGAATTGGGAGAAATTGAAGCAGCTTTACATGATCACTCATCTGTAAAAGAGGCAGTCGTGTTGGTGAAGGAAGATCGACCAGGAGATAAGCAGTTAATAGCTTATGTAGTGGGTGAAGGCGATACTGGGGAGTGGCGTGAATATCTCAAGAAGCAACTGCCACATTATATGGTTCCGGCATACTTTTTCAAAATTGAAGTTATGCCACTCACTCCAAATGGTAAGGTGAATCGGAAAGCCTTACTGGAATTAGAAGAACAGTTCATAAGTGAAGATATTACTTCATCACGAACACCAGTGGAGGAGCTTATCGTTTCCGTTTGGAGCCAAGTGTTAGGAATAAAAAATATTAATGTTCAGGATTCCTTTTTTGAAATCGGTGGTCATTCACTACTAGCTACTCAAGTAGTTTCACGTTTACAGGGAATTTTTCAAATTGAATTACCAGTACGTGAACTATTTGAATATACAACGGTGGAGTCACTGGCAAAGCGATTAGATCAGTTACGTAAAGGAGATGAAAAACGAGAGATTCCGCCGCTGATACCAATGAAACGAGGAGAAGCTATCCCACTATCTTATGCCCAACAACGCTTATGGTTCATTGATCAATTTACACCTAATAGTGCCCTTTACAATATACCAATGGTATGCCGCCTTACAGGGAATTGGCTACTTGAAGCATTGGAAACGGGATGGAATCAACTAATAGAACGTCATGAATCACTGCGGACGGTCTTTCACGAAGTGAACGGTCAACCCGTACAGCAAATTGAACCGTATGCTTTTCAATCAATTCCGAAAACGGATTTAACTATGCTTTCTTCTGAAGACCAAGAAGAAGAAGTTAAACGTTTAATTCAACAAGAAACAGAAGTGCCATTTGATTTAACAGAGGGTCCATTAATCAGGACAAGTATTTTGCACGTGGGAGAGGAAGAATGGATACTCCTTTGTACTCTACATCATATCATTTCAGATGGATGGTCAATGGGAATCCTACTTGAAGAATGGATGGCATTTTATGAGAAAGCAACGGATGGAAAGGTAGCGGAACTTGAACCATTACCGGTTCAATATGCCGACTTTGCTCAGTGGCAAAAAGGATGGCTAAAGGAGGAGGTGCTTGATCAACAACTCCAATATTGGAGGGAAGAATTGTCTGGGGAGCTTCCTGTACTCCAACTTCCTGTGGATCGCCCGCGTCCCGCAATACAAACTCATCACGGGTCGATATACACTCTGGTTCTGCCAAGCACGCTACATGATAAATTGAATGAACTTAGTCGAAAAGAAGGGGCTACACTCTTCATGACGCTTTTAGCTGCATATCAAAGTTTTCTATCTCGTTATACGGGACAAGAAGATATCCTGGTCGGAAGCCCAATTGCGAATCGGAATTATAGAGAAATTGAAGGACTAATTGGTTTCTTCGTTAACACGCTGGTTTATCGAGCTAATTTAAGTGGTAGACCGACATTTCAAGATGTACTGTATCAGGTTCGTCAAAAGGCATTGAAGGCGTATGAATATCAAGATATTCCATTTGAAAAAATTGTAGAAGTTGTGCAACCGGAGCGAAGTACAAGTCATTCGCCAATCTTCCAGACTATGTTCATCTTGCAAAATATGAAACAAGAATTACCGGTGTTGTCTAGTAGAAGTATTGAAATGATAGAAAGCTATAGTCCAATTGCAAAGTTTGATTTAAGTGTAATGGCAGTTGAGACGGAAGAGGGATTACTTTTTACTTTTGAGTACAATAAGGATTTATTCAATGCTACTACTATTGAACGGATGGCAGGACACTTTGAGAAATGGCTACATGAAGTTTCTCATCGCCCACAAAATCCGTTGCATGACCTGAGCATGCTATCAGAACCCGAACGTACTTTGTTATTAGAAACATGGAATGACACTGTAATGGAAATGTCTCATCAGGGTCTTGTTTGCGACAAATTTGAGGAGCAAGTAGCAAGGCGTCCTGATGCGATTGCGGTAGTTGATCAAACAAAACAGTGGACTTATGGTGAACTGGATGCACAAGCAAATCAGTTGGCAAATGTTTTACAGCGAAAGGGAGTAGCCCCAGAGTCAGTGGTAGGAGTTTATCTTCCGAGGTCAGCTGAGCTGATGGCAAGTTTACTAGGCATTTTAAAAGCTGGTGGAGCTTATGTCGTTTTAGATCCGTTGTATCCAAAATCAAGGTTAGAATACATGATTGAAGATGCAGGAATTCAATTTGTAGTGACGGCGGAAGGGCAAGAAGGACATTTCGCACACGTCGAAATGGTGAGGCTAGAAGAATTAACGGTGGAAAGCGTAATCGCACCTACACGTCAAATAAATCCAGAGAACTTAGCCTATATTGTCTATACCTCTGGTTCTACAGGAAAACCGAAGGGTGTCATGGTTGAATATCGCTCATTAATGAATATGGTTTCTTGGCATCAGGAAGTTTATCATATTTCAGCAGAGGATCGTGCGACTCAGATTGCAGGGGTTGCTTTTGATTCGGCTGTCCAGGAGATTTGGCCGTATCTAACTGCTGGCGCAGCACTCTACTTGTCAACAGAGGAACTGAGAATTAATCCAGAAGCACTAAGGGACTGGCTCATCGATTCACGAATAACAGCTAGCTTTGCACCTACGCCTATTCTGGAAAGGCTCTTGAAATTATCTTGGCCAGATAAAACGGATCTTCGTTTTATCATTACTGGTGGGGATCAATTAACGCAGTACCCATCTAACGATATTCCTTTTGCGGTAATTAATCAGTATGGTCCATCGGAAAATACCGTTGTTACCACAGATTGTTATGTACCTGTAGGAGTGACAACAGGTACGCCATCGATTGGTCGACCGATTGCGAATACAGAAGTTTATGTGTTAGATTCTCATCTTCAGCTAGTACCAATTGGTGTAATTGGAGATCTCTATATTGGAGGGAAGAGTCTTGCACGTGGATATGCTAATCGTCCGGATCTTACAAAGGAAAAATTTATTCCACATCCTTTCAAGTCAGGAGAACGTCTCTATTATACAGGAGACAAAGCAAGTTATCTTTCTGATGGTAATCTCCAGTTCCATGGACGTATAGATGACCAAGTGAAAATTCGTGGTTTCCGGATTGAATTGGGAGAAATAGAAGCTGTTTTGCAGGCACATTCTTCTGTGAAGGAAGCAGTTGTATTGGTACGAGAGGATAATCAAGGTAACAAGAGATTAGTAGCTTATGTAGTTGGTGAAGGAAGTTTACATGAATGGCGAGAACATCTACAAACACATTTACCTAATTACATGGTTCCAACAAACTTTATTGAGATGGAATTTTTACCACTTACACCGAATGGAAAACTTGATTTGAAGGCATTGCCTATACTTAGTGAACAATCCGTCGAAAATACTGTATACCTACGAACTCCGCTGGAAGAACTTATCGCTTCAGTGTGGAGTCAAGTGCTAGGAATAAAAGAAATTGGTGTTCAGGATTCTTTCTTTGAGCTTGGTGGTCACTCTCTACTTGCTACACAAGTGGTCTCACGCTTACAGGAAGTCTTTCAAATCAAATTACCGGTACGTGAACTGTTCGAATATTCAACGGTCGAGGCATTATCGAAACGAATAGATCAGTTACGTAAGGGGAGCGAAAAACGAGAAATTCCACCATTGGTGCCGATGGAACGCGGAAATAATATTCCACTATCTTATGCCCAACAGCGCTTATGGTTTATTGATCAATTTGCACCTAATAGTGCACTTTATAATATGCCAATGGCATGCCGCCTTACAGGGAATTGGTTACCTGAAGCATTGGAGTTGGGATGGAATCAGTTGATAGAGCGTCACGAATCTTTGCGGACTGTATTTTATGAAGAGGATGGCTATCCTGTGCAGCAGATTCAACCGTACGTTTTCCGTCCGCTTCTCCAAATGGATTTAACTAAGCTTTCATTAGAGGAGCGAGAAAGAAAGTTGGAGCAATGGATTCAAACTGAAGTCGAATCTCCATTTGATTTAGAACAAGGGCCATTGTTCCGTGGGAAACTCATAAGAATTTCAGAAGAAGAATGGGTTCTTCTGTGTAATATGCATCATATTATCTCAGATGGATGGTCGATGGAAATCTTACTTCAAGAATGGATGGCATTTTATGAGAATGCGATTGGTGAAAAACAAGCAGAGCTGGAACCACTACCAGTTCAATATGCCGATTTTGCTCAGTGGCAAAGAGAATGGTTGAAAGATGAAGTACTATATCAACAACTTGCATATTGGAAGGAAGAATTATCTGGTGAGCTACCAGTCTTAATGTTGCCAATGGATCGTCCGCGTCCGCCAGTGCAAACCCATCATGGATTAACTCATAATGTTTTGTTGTCACGCTCATTACTGGATAAATTAAACGAACTAAGTCGTCAAGAAGGGGCCACACTTTTCATGACCTTATTGGCATCGTATCAAAGTTTCCTTGCTCGTTATACGGGACAAACGGATATTATTGTTGGCAGCCCAATTGCAAATCGAAATTATCGAGAAATTGAGGGGCTAATTGGTTTCTTTGTCAACACCTTGGTTTATCGAGCTGATTTAAGTAATGCACCGGCATTTCAAGAGTTGTTATCTCAAGTACGGATAAAAGCATTGAAGGCGTATGAGTATCAAGATGTTCCGTTTGAGAAAATTGTAGAGGTTATCCAACCTGAACGAAATACAAGCCATTCTCCGATTTTCCAAACCATGTTTACTTTGCAAAATACGGGACAGAAGCTACCAGAACTACATGGAAGAAATATAGAAGTAATGGAAAGTAATGCTCCAATCGCTAAGTTTGATTTAAGTTTAACAGCTGCAGAAGTGGAAGAGGGTTTATTACTTACTTTTGTTTATAGAACTGATTTATTTGACAGCTTAACTATTGAATCCATGGCTGAACATTTTGGAAACTGGTTGAATGTAATCGTGGAGAATCCTGATAAATCATTAGCTAAGTTGCCTATATTATCAGGATTACAGCAAAAACAGTTGGAAGAGTGGAATAATAATGCTGTAGCATATCTACGGGAAAGTACGATTCATCAGTTGTTTGAAGAGCAAGTAAATCGTACACCTGATGCGGTAGCAGTGGTAGATGAAAAACAGCAGTTAACATATCGAGAGCTGAATGAAAAAGCTAATCAATTGGCCCACTATCTTCAGCAATGTGGGATTGGGACTGAATCATTAGTTGGAATTTGCTTTGAGCGTTCAGTTGAGATGATTGTTAGTATTATGGGGATCTGGAAGGCTGGAGCAGCATATGTTCCATTGGACCCATCATATCCAGAAAGTCGCATACAATATATTTTGGAGGACACTGAAATTCAAGTATTAGTTACGAATGAGTCATTAGAAGGTTGGATCCCCAAAGAAGTCAAGGCAGTTTGTCTAGATAGGGATCAGGCAATGATTTCAAAAGAAAGCATTCTTTCACCAAAATGTGAAGTAACAGGAGAAAACCTAGCGTATGTTATCTATA
This sequence comes from Bacillus cereus group sp. Bce041, assembly GCF_052646455.1. Classification (NCBI taxonomy): domain Bacteria; kingdom Bacillati; phylum Bacillota; class Bacilli; order Caryophanales; family Bacillaceae; genus Bacillus; species Bacillus cereus group sp. Bce041. The sequence goes on along the minus strand of NZ_JBQXON010000003.1, from coordinate 47,170 downwards.
CTTCGGGATCGACGGGGAACCCAAAGGGTGTCTTGATACAGCATCATTCTGTAATAAACTTGTCGCATGGTTTACAAAAAGAGGTTTTCGAACATGAGATACCATCTAACATGCATGTCGGTTTAAATGCGTCAATTGCCTTTGATGCATCTATTCAGCAATTACAAATGCTGCTTTATGGTTCAAGTTTGTATATTATTCCAAGCGAAGTACGAAGTGATCCGGAGCAGTTTGTAGCTTATATTAGGGAGAACAAGTTAGAAATCTTTGATATAACACCTTCATTGCTTCAATTACTTATAGATGTCGGATTGTTAGAAACGTGCGATTGCGTTCATGTTCCAAGTAAGGTACTGGTTGGTGGTGAAGCAATTATGCCGTCATTATGGGAACAGCTAGTAGAGACTGATAAAATCCAGTTTTATAATGTATATGGTCCTACAGAATGTACGGTTGATGCAACATGCTATCATATCAAAAAAGATAGTAAGAGAGTAACAATTGGGCGTCCATTGCCTAACATCCAAACTTATGTATTAGATAGAAATAGGTTGCCAGTTCCAGTTGGTGTGATGGGGGAACTTTATATCGGAGGAGCAGGTCTAGCAAGGGGGTACTTGAATCGTCCAGAGTTAACATCCGAACGATTTATTTCTCATCCATTCAAAGAAGGCGAGAGGTTATATAGAACAGGTGATCTTGTGAGATATCTTCCTGATGGTAATATAGACTACTTGGGAAGAATGGATAATCAAGTGAAGATTAGAGGATTTCGAATTGAACTTGGAGAGATTGAGTCGACTTTACAAGAGCATGACTTGGTAAAAGAGGCAGTTGTAATGGTTAGGGAAAATCAGTCGGGAGATAAGAGGCTGGTAGCTTATGTAGTGGGCGAAGGCAATTTAGAAGAATGGCGAGAGTATCTTAAAACAAAGCTGCCAATCCATATGATACCTTCCTACTTTGTCGAAATGAAAGAATTACCGCTAACCATAAATGGAAAGATTGATCGGAAATCGTTACCTATACCAGATTATCAAGGAACACAAGAAGGATACGTGGCCCCAAGAAATGAACGTGAACATAAGCTTTCTATCATTTGGGAACGTGTGCTAGGTTCAAAACGTATTGGTATGAATGATAACTTCTTTGAAATTGGTGGAGATTCAATTCTTAGCATTCAGATTGTCGCGCGCGCGAAGCAAGCTGGTTTACAATTGACACCAAAACAAATATTTGAACACCAAACGATTGCTGAGTTGGCGCAAGTAGTCAAAGAAGAACAAGGTGTACAAGCTGAACAAGGAATTATAACTGGAGAGACGATACTTACACCTATTCAGCAAAGGTTTTTTGCACAAAATCATCCTAACCCACATCATTGGAATCAATCCATGTTCTTCAGAACGAAAGAGAAATTGGACATAGGATCACTGGAAAAGGCGGCAGGTAACCTTCTACTTCATCATGATGCTCTGCGTTTAAGATATGAACGTTTACCTAATGGGGTTTGGAAACAGTGGAATGAAGGAATAGAAGAACAATTGATGCTTACTGTCATTTCATTAGACGAAGTGCCGGAAGCGGATTGGCATCAGGTTATTCAAAAAGAGATTAATGTTGCACAAGAAAGTTTGAATTTACATGAGGGTCCGCTAATGAGAATGGTGTATTTTGATGAAGGTGAGCACGCTGGCCGATTATTTTGGACAATTCATCATTTAGCCGTGGATGGTGTTTCTTGGCGAATTTTATTGGAAGATTTGCAAACAGCATATACGCAAGTAGTCCAAGGTCAGAAAATTCAATTATCTATGAAGAGTACATCTTTTAAAGAATGGTCGGAGAAATTACATCATTACGCTGAAACTGGACTATCAAAAGAAGTGCTACATTACTGGGAGGAGCAGGCTGAACAAGACGTAGTTAAATTGCCGGTAGATGGTACTATAAGTAATCCAGTAAGCGCAGTAACTGAGGAAATTACTGTGGTGTTAAATGAGAATGAGACCCGTATGTTATTGCAAGAGACTTTAAGCATTCACCGTGTCCAAATCAATGAAGTATTATTAGCAGCATTAGTACAAGCTACGGCAGCATGTACGGGGCAGCCGATATTGAGCGTAGATTTAGAGGGACATGGTCGAGAAGAGATTATTGAAGATGTTGATTTATCGAGAACTGTGGGATGGTTTACAAGTATTTACCCAGTTCATTTAAATATTACTAGTGCTAATACCCCAATTGCAGCATTAAAAGCAGTTAAAGAACAAGTTCGCAAAATTCCTAATAAGGGTGTTGATTATGGGGTGTTGCGTTACATGAACACAACAATGTGTGAGCCATTAAGCTCCCAATATACACCGTCTATTAGTTTTAACTATCTTGGACAATTTGACCAAATGTTTTCTAGCGATGCAATGTTTATCCCGGAGAACGAATTTAAGCGTTTAGATCATGCTGCCGGTTCCAAGCGATCGCATGTAATTGATGTAATTGGGGTTGTAACGGATGGAAAACTTCAGTTCACTTGGGTATACAATGTTGGACAATTTGCCAAATCAACGATTCAAAGTATTGCACAGAATATGCTATATCAACTGAGTACATTGATTCAATTTTCAGATAGAGAATCTGCACTGACCATTTCGGATTTTGCAATGGCTAATCTTAGCCAAGAAGGTTTGACAAATGTACTAAACAAAATGCATCGCGGAAAGAACAATCAGATTACTGATTTATATCCACTATCACCTTTGCAAGAAGGTATGATTTTCCACACATTGCATGACCAAGGGGATGAACATGTTGCACCGTATATAGTGCAATTGAGTTTTATGATTCGAGGAAAAATGAATATTTCTACATTTGAGCAGGCGTGGAAATCTGTAATTCAGCGGCATGAAATTTTTCGTACAGCATTTGTATGGGACGAAATTGAAGAACCTGTACAAGTGGTTTATGAAAATATCCCATTTAAAGTGAACAAAGAAGACTGGCGTACAATGACAAGTGAAGAGATAGAGGAAAAAAGAAAAGTCTTTTTGGCATTAGATCGAAAACAAGCCTTCCAATTTGATGAAGCACCATTGATGCGGGTAACAGTCATTCAAGAAGGTGAGGAAGAATATCGGATTGTTTGGACCCATCACCATATTTTACTGGATGGATGGAGTTTACCATTAGTATTTAATGAATTACTTACAGTCTATCAGAAGAGAATGAATGGAGAAGCTGTGAAGTTACCTAAGTCCTCACCATATAAGAAATATATCCAATGGTTAAGAGAGCAAGATAAGGAGCAGGCGGAACAATTCTGGAGAGAGAAGCTAAAAAGTTTTACTGCGCCAACTTTGCTGGGCTTAGAAAGTAAAGAGGAAGAAAAAGGTTACACAGAGAAGGTTACGTATTTATCAGAAGAGCAGACTCAAGCGTTACAAGGATGGGCGAAACGCAATAAACTTACTTTGAGTACAGTAATTCAAGGTGCATGGGCATATCTCATGAGCCGATATAGTGGAGAAAATGACATTGTTTTTGGTGTAACAAGCTCAGGGCGTTCTACGGAGATTATTGATGTTGAAAACATCGTAGGTCCTTTCATTACAACGTCACCGACGCGAATTCAATTGATGGATGATATAAAATTAATAGATTGGTTGCAGAAGATACAAGAGGAAGAGATAGAAAGAAGACAATATGAGTATGCTTCTTTGACAGAGATTCAGGGGTGGAGTGAAGTTCCTAGAGGAATACCGCTGTTCAATAGTTTATATGTGTTTGAAAATTATCCAGTGAAAGAGGAGTCTTCAGAAAATCTGGAAATTGGTGAATTGGAAGGGGTAGAACAAACCCACTACCCATTAGGGTTAGCTGTAGTTCCAGGAATCCAGTTATCGTTAAAGTTAATGTATGACCGTAGTAAGTTTAATAGAGTAACCATTGAACGAATGCTGGGTCATTTACACCAAGTGTTAATGCAAATGCTCAAAAACATTGATCAAAATCTATCGGAGCTAGTATATATTACGGAAGCTGAACAAAGAAAGCTATTGGAAGAATGGAATAATAATACTATATCCTATCCACGTGAGAATGCAATCCATCAACTATTCGAAGAGCAAGTAAATCGTACGCCTGACGCGTTGGCAGTGGTAGATGAAAAACAGCAACTAACATATCGAGAGCTGAATGAAAGAGCTAATCAATTAGCCCATCATTTACAGAAATGTGGAATTGGGACAGAGTCATTAGTTGGCCTTTGCTTTGAGCGTTCAGTTGAGATGGTTGTTGGTCTCATGGGAATTTGGAAGGCTGGAGCAGCCTATGTTCCATTAGATCCATCGAATCCGGAAAGCCGCCTGCAATATATTTTAGAAGACACGGGAATTAGAGTGTTAGTTACAAATGAGGTATTACTAGGATGGATACCTAAAGACATCAAGACAGTTTGCCTAGATAGGGACCAAGCAATGCTTTCTCAAGAAAGCAAACTTTCACCAATATGTGAGGTAACAGGGGAAAACTTAGCGTATGTTATCTATACTTCTGGTTCGACAGGGAATCCAAAGGGGGCTTTAGTACAGCACCATTCTGTAATAAACCTATCCTATGGTTTACAAAAAGAAGTTTTCTCACATGACATACCTAGTAATATGCGCGTCGGTTTGAATGCGTCAATTGCCTTTGATGTATCTATTCAGCAATTACAAATGCTGCTGTATGGTTCAAGTTTATATATTATCCCAAGTGAAGTTCGCACTAATCCGGAACGATTTGTGTCTTATATTAGGGAGAATAAATTGGAAATGTTTGATATGACACCTTCATTACTTCAATTACTTATAGATGGAGGATTACTAGAAACAAGTGCTGATGTTCATGTACCAAGTAAGATATTAGTCGGTGGTGAAGCAATCATGCCGTCATTATGGAAACAGCTAGTAGAGACTGAAAAAATTGATTTTTATAACGTATACGGTCCTACAGAATGTACGGTTGATGCAACGTGTTATCATATCGAAATAGATAGTAAGAGAGTTACAATTGGACGTCCGTTGCCGAACGTTCAAACTTATGTATTAGATAAAAATTTGTTACCTGTTCCAGTTGGTGTAACAGGTGAGCTATATATTGGTGGTGCAGGTATAGCGCGAGGATACTTGAATCGTCCAGAATTAACAACAGAGCGATTCATCCGTCATCCATTTAATGAAGAAGAGCGTTTATATCGTACGGGAGATTTGGTTCGTTATTTACCTGATGGTAATTTAGATTACTTGAGAAGAATTGATAATCAAGTGAAAATTAGGGGCTTTCGTATTGAACTTGAAGAGATTGAAGCGAGTATAGAGAGGCATCCATTGGTAAAAGAAGCAGTAGTTTTGGTAACAGAGGATAAATTAGGAGAGCAGAGATTGGTTGCTTATGTAGTTGGAGATGGAAGTATGCATGACTGGCGTGAATATCTCAAGACACAAGTACCGAATTATATGGTTCCCGCACACTTTATAAAGGTAGACAAGATTCCTCTTACACCGAATGGAAAAGTTGATCGAAAGGCATTGAACAGTTTAACAATTCAAAGAGAAAATAATTTGTCTACACCAATCATTCCAAGGGATGAAATTGAATATCAGTTGATTAAAATCTGGCAGGATGTGTTACAGATAGAAGATGTCTATGTAAATGATGATTTCTTTAATAGAGGGGGACATTCTCTCCTTGTAATTAAATTGATTTCAAAAATTAAGGAGAAGTTTGGAAAAGAGATTAAGGTGTCTACATTGATTAAGAATCCAACAGTGGAAGGAATCGCATGCCTTATTCGTGATAAGCATGATATGACGAAATCAGTAGTAGCGCTAGTTCCACTACAAGAATCAGAGAAAAGACCTTTCTTCTGCGTTCATCCGTTTATGGGGAATGTATTCTGTTACATTCAACTAGCAAGATTGCTTAAGAACCATTGTTCATTTTATGGTTTACAGAATCCTCTTATAGAAAAGAAAGAAATTGACGAGTTAACTTTGCCGGAAGTAATTCAACTTTACATCGAAGAAATCAAACGTGTTCAGCCAGAAGGTCCATATCGTCTTGGAGGATGGTCTTTAGGCGGTGCAATTGCTTATAAAATCGCAACTGTACTAAAGAATCAAGGTGAGGAAGTTGAGTTGTTGATACTAATGGATACTAAAGTACCTTCAGAGCAGGACTATAAAACAAGAGAAGAAATGCTCTCATATATATATGAGCATTTCATTCCTAGAGATTTTACTGAGCAGGAAGAAGGCCTCATCCATAAACAAGATATGCTTGTGGAGCGATTAATTATGGAGGGAGTACTCCCGCCTGATGCAGATCTTATGAATTTGAAGCAAGTTATCAATGCTCATAGGAAATGCCTGAACTTAATGGCAGAGCATGATTTAATACCATACTCTGGAGAAGTTCTCTACTTTAGTGCTGAGGAAGGAAAAGAGTTGTTTACAGATTGGGGACCTTTATTAAAAGGTAGAGTAAATAGGTATTCAGTCCCTGGATCACATGAGGAAATAGTAGGTTCACCTGCAGTTGAAAAAATAGCTATGTATCTACTAAATGAATTTGAAGGAATAAAAGAGAAGTCCATTTTATTAACGGAAAAGTAGAGAGTATAAAAGATGCAAAGCAATGAACGAAAAGGGGAGACCAATACCTGCATATCAAGTGTAGGGAATAATGAATATATTAAGAGCATTACTTTTTAAGGGGATAATGTAAAAAGTAATTGGTAGAGACATAGAAATCTTTGTAATAGAAGCGAATGCCTGATGATATTACTGAGGGAAGGTGCATATTTTCATTGATATGTAAATATGCACCTTTTCTATTGTATATGCAATTTAATAAAGTTAATTTGAGTTTCTGTAACGTTCATATATGAAGCCATTCTTTAAAAAAGGACGTGATTTATCATACAAATTCACGCTGTGAAAATACCAAAGAATATTGAAAGTCATTTGTTTAAGAAACTTAGTAACTTGGTTTCAAACGGGAAGAAAGAGCGAATGAAGCGATTATTAAATTCATGCGACATTAATAGGACCCTGATAGGGGATTTACTAATCCGATCTCTAATCTGCCAAAAGTATAAAATTAATAATGAAGAAATTAGATTTATATATAATGAGTATGGAAAACCTTTTGTTGAAAACTTTTCTGACTTTCATTTTAATGTGTCTCATTCAGGAGAATGGGTGGTTTGTACTACTGCTAATTTTAATGTGGGTATTGATATAGAAAAAGTTTCAGAAATAGAGGCTTTTAAATTAGCAAAAGAATTTTTTTCAGCGGAAGAATTTTATGATATATCTAATATGAATTCTGATGAACAAATTAATTATTTTTATGATTTATGGACATTAAAAGAAAGCTATATAAAAACGATTGGAAAAGGGCTTTATACCCCATTAAATTCATTCTCTATAAAAAAAGAATCACGAACTTCAATTTCATACAAGCATATACCTAAAAACTTTTACTTTAAACAATATAACATTGATCCAAATTATAAGTTATCTGCTTGTGCAACAAGAGATGAATTTCCTCAAGAGATAATAATTAAAGACATTTATACAATTTGCCAAACTATATACAAATTTGAAAGTAAGGAGAAAATCAATGCAGAAGACTAAACTTTTTTGCTTTCCACATGCTGGGGGATCTGCGTTTAGTTACGCAAAATGGAAAAATCACTTTAATCCATATATTGAGGTAGTCCCGGTAGAGTTAGCTGGTAGAGGATATAGAATTGAAGAAAACTTGTACCAAAGTATGGAAGAGGCAGTAAATGATGTCTACAATAAAATAGTTATGCAGATAGATGATTCGCCCTACATTCTATTCGGGCATAGCATGGGAAGTTTGATCGCCTATGAAGTAGCCAGAAAAATAAAAGATTCTAAAAACGTATCGCCTGAATTTCTTGTTTTGTCCGGTAGAAATCATCCAAATAGTAAAATAAGAAATATCCGACACAATCTTTCTAATGAGCAATTTAAAAGAGAAGTTATTGCAATGGGAGGTACACCATCTGGGGTACTGCAATCAGAAGAATTAATGGAGATCTTTCTCCCTATTCTAAGAGCAGATTTTAAAATCGTTGAGACGTATATTCATGACAAAAATACACAACCATGTGATATTGATTTTCTTATATTTAATGGGGAAAATGATGAATTTACTACATATGATCAAGTAATAAAATGGGAACGATACACAAGTAAAACGTGTACTTTTCATTCTTTTGAAGGTAATCATTTCTTTCTAAATGAAAATATTGAAGAAATAGCAAATAGTATTAAAAGAAAGTTAGATTCTAAAAGATTATCAAATAGTTTTTAGAGTTTTATAAGTATGCTCATAGCTAAAAATATTAAAGGGTTTGAAGTATACACTTCTTGTGCAGATATGCATGGCAAAAAGACAATCGAGTACATTCGGTGGTCTTTTTCTATTTTTATGGAGTTTGTGGCGAAATGCTAGACTTGCTAGATTGTGGATCTAGTAGCCGTTGAATGTGCGGGTTCAAGTCCTGTCATTCCGACCACGAGGGGGTATAATTTAAGGGTAAAACAGGGGCCTCCAGAACCTCTGATGTGGGTTCAATTCCCGCCATCCACTTATACTTGTTCATTAAAAGGTTTCACAAACAATATGTAATATGTTATGGGTACTTACATAAATTTATTGATTTTCAGTTAAAAAGTATTGTGCGATTATACACGTTATGTTACAGTAATATTACTAAGTTGTTACAATGTATCATAAATGTTTCGGTATTATTTCTTGTTATTTCCGTAATGTTACAAAAACTATAAATATTGTTATGTGTATAGGAGTGTGTGTAGTAAAAAGTCTGAGTTGAAAGTACGTGCACACTTTAAATTTCCTTTTTGTCTGAATGAAGAAGACTACCAACTAATTAAGGGCTTTAAAGTAACCACTTTAAATAAAATGTGCTTCCTTTCCCACACACAATTGAGTACATATTTAAAGTACAGTCTAATTGCTACACAGACTCTTGTACATATAAACATTAAGGCGAAATAGAGATAAGAATTCATTACATAAAAAGCATTACCAAGCTAAACGTACAAAATATCATCTGTGCATTTTGATGAAATGTTAAAATGCCTAGATGATATTTTTTTGAAGAATTCTTGGATATGTTTATGAATAACAATTCCTAATACTTAATGATTCTCTACTACTAAAACATCCGATAATTTATGTAATTAGATTTATAGGGTGTATGTACATTCACTTATATAGGGAAAATGAGGTTTTTCATATGAAGTATAGTTATAAAGTGTTTATATTTATTTGGACAATTATTTTATTGTTTTTTCTACTTTATTTTGGTTACAGTGAAATTTCCGAAAACGAGCAAATGCCAGTCATAACAATCAAACAATAAAAATAAGAAATACTACAAAAGCAAAACATAATAAAAATAGATACCCGAAAATGTTTAAGAACAGGAACAATTACATGCATAAACAACCTTACGATTTCCATGCATACCCCACGTCATTTGGGCAATAGGGGAAAAGTATTATTATTTGGCGTGCGCAATCTTCCATCACTAGTAGAAACGGAAAGTTCCGTATACCTGCTGAAGGAGGAAGATGTCTACCTGCCAGGGGGCGGATCTATTCAGCATCTAGAAATCTTGGAATTAAAAGTGTAGAAAACAAATAGTGAAAAGGGAACATATCTTGTGATTCCTTTTTTATTCTTGTAGATAAGTCTGGGGAGAAAACGGGGATTTCTGCACGCAACATAGATCTCATCGGTATACTAATTGTGTTTTACGTATAGCTGGGAGTTGGTGTGATGGTATTTGCAATGGATGTGAGATTCCGTCATTCTTTTCATGAAATTGAATCATTAGACATTCCAAATATATTGTTTCCGAGTCAGTGCAGGAAATTGTATCAAGTGATTGGAATCGGCATTCAAGAAGAATTCCGCAATCCCTATGTCATTATAAAAGAGCAACATGGTTCCGTTACATTCCGATTACCAGAAGAATTATCAACATGGGTGCAGAACAAATTATTACTTGTTAAAGGGGGCCAGTTTGTTTCCATACTGCATTTCAGTTAGCCATGCGAAGTTTTGTGCCATTTTTTGATCTCGGATATAAAAAGAATAGTCTGTCAGGTTAGGTGAGGAGATGCCACCTCTGACTTTCACATCATACGTAGGATGTGGTGTAACTTGAATCAATTCAGATTTATGATTCTGAATAAACATTCTAACCTTTTCAAACTTGTTAATTACGGGCTGTATCTCCATTTTAAACCGATCATAGGGATATGTTTTATTTTTATTGTAATACCTATCCAGTTCAATCAACTCTGACACTGCTGTATCAAATTCACTCTTTACTTCAGGATTTACTTTTTGCAACCATTCTTTTGCATAAGAGCGGAATGAAGATCTATAAAACAAATTCATATCAAAACCAGCTAATGTGAGTGGCTTTCCTTTTTCTTTTTGTTCTTTCATATAGGTAAATAATTGTTCAAGTTCCTCAGTTTTCCATACAGAGTATAAGGATTGTTTCATCGCTTCTGTAGCGGTTGAGTTATCAAAATTTTGCTGAACAGCTGCTGCTTCCCAAAGCCCTGTTTCAAATGCAATCACATTATATTCCAGGTGTAACAGCTTGAGAGGAAGTGCTGGAAGACGGGATCCCTAAGAAAGCAAAAAAACTAGGTGTGAAATAATCAGTTATTTGTGATGGTGGATTCTCCTAGGTGGAGGGTTCGCCGTTTTTTATTATATGTTATGTTGTGGTTTTTATATAAAGCATATTGAAAAGATGGATTAAATCTTCTGGAATGATGTCTCCATAATTAATAACTTGTACAATAACCTTTCAATTATCACTAAATCCATTCATATCAACAAGTTGTCCCATATATCCCTTTGTAGCAATATCTTTTAAAGTACGCTAAAAAATACCCTTTATTTTATCTTTATCTTATCTTTACCTTATCTTTAAATTTTTATATTAAACTTAAAACCTTAAAGTATTGATGTTTGAGTCTAAAAAGGGCGGGAGATAGATGTTCATTACATAGTTTGTAAATAACCAATTACCTTTGAAAAATTTAATTTTTTATACGAGGAGGAATATATGAAGGATACAAGTAAAAAACAAATTATAAAAGTGTTCCTTATTAGTATTTTAGGCTTAGTAATAATACTTGGAATGCTATATTTTAATCATAAAACCAATATTCAACAAAATAAAGCGCAAGCCACCGAAAAACGTGTATTGCAATATGAGTCTACCTTAAAAAAAGAATTAGAAAAATATAATTTAGGAGAGAAAACACCAATTTTATTAGGAATTATGTATCAAGAGAGTAGAGGTGAGGGAAACGATCCTATGCAGTCATCTGAATCACTTGGATTAAAGCCAAATGAAATTCAAGAGACAAGCTTGAGCATTGAACAAGGGGTAAAACACTTTGCTAAAATGTACAAATATGGAACGGACAAGGATGTTAGCATGGATACAATTATTCAAAGCTATAATATGGGGCCAGGTTATATTGATTTTGTTGCTAGTCAAGAAGTTAAACAACACTCGGAGGATTCAGCCAAAAAGTTTTCTAAGATGAAAGTTGATCAAAATCCAGCGATGTATACTTGTGGTGGAAATAAAAATAATTTTAGGTATCCATATTGTTATGGTGATTTCACATATGCCACAAAGGTAAATGAAAAAACAAAACTTATTGAAGAACTTCTTCGAAATGTACATAGCTCTTCTAAATAAGTTGCAGAATAAAATATAATGATACCGTCAGTTAATAATAATAATAGCTAAGAAAAAACTACTTCCTTTCTTAATTCACATAATTTTCAAAAATAAATCCTGTGGATGTTAATATTTGTTATATAATATATTTGTCAAAGCATTACCCCTAAAGTTTCTACAGTCAATCTGTAAGATAGTTTGTTTGGCTCGTATATTCACCTTAAAACAAAAAGAACTTGTAGAGAGTCCTACAAGTTCTTTTTGTTTTAAGGGTTAAATGTGGATTTAAAATATAGTTGCAATTTTTTGAGGGGGAAAAGTAAATGTTTATAAAAACAGAAAGATTATTAATACGGAAATTTGAGTTCAAAGATTGGCAAGCTGTTCATGAGTATACATCAGATATCAATGTTATGAAATACATACCTGAAGGGGTTTTTACTGAAGAAAATACAAGAAACTTTGTGAATGAAAACATTGGTGAAAACGCTAAGAACTTTCCTGTAGTATTAATTCATAAAGATATTCTGATTGGTCATATAGTTTTTCATAAATATTTTGGTGAGCATACATATGAGATTGGTTGGGTGTTCAATCCTAAATATTTCAATAAAGGATATGCTTCTGAAGCAGCACAAGCTACATTGGAATATGGCTTTAAGGAAATGAAATTACATAGGATTATAGCTACATGTCAGCCACAAAATACCCCATCATATCGAGTAATGGAGAAGATTGGAATGAGAAGAGAAGGCTATTTCAGGAAGTGTATACCACATGGGAATGAATGGTGGGATGAATATTATTACGCTATTTTAGAAGAAGAGTAGTGTTTCAGAATGCATTATTTAAATTGACACTCTTATTCCTAAATAGGCAAGTTGACTATCTTTATTGGGGATTCTTGCTACTAAAGGCGAAGTTTATTTCCGGTATCGCTGACGTGCAAAACTTTGTATAATCTGATCTTATCTCTAAATCACAACTGTTACCCCATCACCATCAAGTTAAAGTTTCGTTTTATTTTGCTAACTTGATGGTGATGTGACGTAACCTTAATTATTTAAAAATTTTAAAAAGGCCCATTAGTCATGTTAAAGGGACCTTGATCACGCAAATGATCTGTAAACCAATTCATTTTTGATATACAGATCATTTGTATAATAATTTTTATAAATAATTGCTAAATAGTGAATTTACATAAATGCTTTTAGTAGTTCTTGAATTAATGGGATTGCTCCACCTATAAATTTTAAAACTGCCATTGCGATTTCCATATTATTCTCTCCTCTTTTTCGTATTAAGATGTAATAAATCTTTATAACCTTATTATAGTAAGCGCTTACAATTATAACAATACATTTTCGTATGCAATATTGCATATTTATACATTAGATCTCTATTATTCATTTTTTAATGGTACTATAGCGAGGTGAGAGTCTTTAAGGGTTCTGCTTAATAGGAGGAAATATGGAAAGAGTGCAAGCGATTTACAGTAATCAAAAATTTAAGAGTTGGGTAAAACAGGTATTAGCTGTAGGAGGAGTAATAGGGTGCTGTTATTTGGTGTTATATGTTTTCTGTTTCTTAGTTATCATGTAAATAGTATACAACTAAACTAGTAGAGTCTTGCCTAGAAAGGTAAGGCTCTTTTATTGTAGTACCTGGAGATGAGCAAACTACATACAATATCTCTCAGGTTTTTCAGATCACTTTGTACGGTTTCTTGTTTAGAACACTAATTCCTATCATTGAAAACAGAATTCTATGGATAAAAAATATGTTTTTACTAGATACATATTAAAAAGACAAGCATAAATTATATTAGATTTTGACAAAGTCTTTTTGATTTCGAAAAGGATTTAAATCTTACTTATAGATTTGATTCCTTTTTATATAATATAATCCTTATATTGATACGTAAATATAATACAGTAATAATGATTTAAAAGCAAGAATTTTAGTAGCGGTACGTTCACACATCCATCAACTTAAGATTTTAAAGTAGCTCTTAAACAAAAAAAATTCTTTTTTTAATTGATTAATAGTAAACAAGAAAGATTGGCAAATTAACAAATAAAGAGATTTATTCAGGTAAAATCTATCAAAAGGTCCTTTACAAAATTTATACATAATTCAATTGCAAAATAATGTAAAAATTATGCATTTTTGTGAAAGAAATTCATTGACACTTGTGTATATAAGTAACTATACTCGTTACATTAAATTGAATGCGTGATAATACGATTTTATTATTATTACAAACATGTAAATATAAAAATAGAAAATTTCAATTTGATAAATACAATGGTAGAGGTGTTTATTTTAATGAAGCATAAATTAATTGCAACAGGTATCCTTGCAGGAGTTATATTATCCTATTCTTCTAATATTTTAGCAGATACTCATAAATTCCCTGATGTTCCTACATGGGCTGATAAATCCGTTAACTATTTAGTTGATAAACAGGTATTAAATGGTTATCCAGATGGAACTTTTGGTTCAAATGATTCCTTAGACAGAGCTTCGGCTACAAAGATTATGACAAAAGTTTTAGGGATACAAATTGACCCTAATGCAAAACCATCTTTTACAGATTCACAAAATCACTGGGCTACTCCTTATATTGCTGCTGCTGAAAAAGCTGGGATTGTTAAAGGTGAAGGTAATGGAATCTTCAATCCATCCGGAAAAGTAACTCGCGCTGCTATGGCTACGATGCTAGTAAATGCATATAAACTACAAAGCACACCAAATCATAATGATCAGGTTAGATTTGAAGATTTAAAAGGTCATTGGGGAGAAAAATATGCCAATATTTTAATAGATTTAAAAATCTCTAATGGTACCGAGAACGGTTGGCAACCAAATAGATTTATAACACGTGCTGAAGCTGCTCAACTTACTGCAAAAACAGATATGTTACAACAAAATTTAAACGATGAAAAAGAGATTACTACTGCTACCTCATATGAAGATTTAAATTTAACAGTGGCTTCGAAAATTACAGCTCAAGAGATTGATAGTTTTATTGCAAAATATCATTCAGATAGTCCCTTAGTTGGACATGGACAAGATTTTATCAATGCGCAAAATCAATATGGCGTGAGTGCTCATTATTTAGCGGCGCATGCGATTTTAGAATCTGGATACGGAAAATCAGAAATTGCATATCAAAAACATAATTTATTCGGTCTACGTGCATATGATGGAGACCCGTTTAAATATGCGAAATATTTACCAAGCTACGGCGATAGCATTGCTTATAACGCTAATTATGTACGAGAAAGATATTTAGAAGAAAGTGGTATGTATTATAACGGGTCAACATTAACTGGCATGAACGTGAAATATGCATCAGATAAAGGCTGGGCTAAGAAAATTGCGGGTATTATGGAACGTATTAAACCGTTTCGTGTAGAAGACTATACATATGCAAAAAAATTACCAAAGAATCCTGAAACATTAGATGTCGACGCGTTATCTAATGAAATTCCATATAAAATGTATGCAGGCGGTTCAAGCTCAAATGTTGTATTATCAGCTACTTACTATCAGGTACCTTATCCATTTAAATTAAAAATTAAAAGTAGACCAGATGTAGCTGTCGAGGAGAATAAAGTTGGTACAGTAACTCCTGGAACAACCATCTTTATTTATCGTGAAGATCCGAATGGATGGGTAGAATTCTCTTTTGAAGCTAATGGAGAAAAATATTGGACATTAAAAAATAAATTAAGTATGTAATTAAAAAGATCTATTTCACTAGTTTTAAAAGTATGGGATTGGACAATTGATTCTCTAGATTGGAAATACAATAAATTACCCGTTGATGTAGCAGCTGCAAAGATTATTCAAAATGTCTTAGCAGGTGCGACATCCGCATACTTTTTCGGGAAAATGTTGCGCAAAGTAGGTTCATTTTCAACACTATCTCCTGGTTCACCGTAATCTTCAATGATGTAATATTCCTTATCTTTAATGTATATATTGAATATACAAATATATTGTGTTATGATGTGAATTAGAAACTCGCGTGTTTCAAATACAACATTTTTATCTTTTTGATGACCTCTTATCTTTCCGTAAGAGGTCCTTTTTTATCCCTCCGTATTGCATAGCCGCTAAAATACTATGAAAAGATACTAGAGACTACTACAATGTGATATTCTCTAGTATTTTTTCTTTATCCATATTATCTATTGTTGGGTAATTGATGAATTATTAATTTTTGTATAATTTTCACAAAATAACTTTGAACCATTATTTATTTCAATATAAAATAATAAAGGTATATATATGAATAGGTATGTCCTTTTTATGTGATGATAATGCGAATTGAAGCGTAATACTGAAACGGTAAACGAGAAGAATCAGGGCCGAAACAGATAGTAAGGAGCAGACAATACTTATAATGAAAACGTTCATAATGGACTGTCTATGGATGGAGAAAAAATACGAAAAGATAAAAGGGGCAAATGAATATGAACAGAGCCTTTAAAGGTACCGTATTAGCAGGGATAAGTGTGGGTTTCTTGCTAGCTGGTTGTACAATAGAAACATATGTCCTAACGCAGTCCAGAATATAAGCAAGTAGATTAAGTATTCTAAGCAGATAAATGAAGACTATAGCGATGAAGAAATTGAAAGACAACTAAGAGGTATAGCATCCTGACTTTCTAAATAACATGAGTGTTTCTATAGAATGAATCCTTAGGAGGGCTATTGTGGAACCTTTAATCAATGCTATTTTATACTTTGTATTTTTATTTGGAGCACTGTTTCTTATACTGGGTACTGCATTGGTTTTATTAATCGTGGCTGCATTACCAGTAATCTGGAAGAAAAATCTATCATTCCTAATGATTAGCTTAGGTATAAATATACTTGTCATTCCATTGTCTTTTTTTATTGGCGGGATGGCAACAGATTCCCCTGGTAGTACGATGCACGATTTTTGGGAAGTATTTTTGTTTATTCAGATATTTCCGTTTCCCCTAGTACTGCTATCTTTAGTTTGGTGGCTTGTGCGTCGAAAAAAAGAAAAAGTTCATGTGTAGCGTTTTTAATGCAAATAAGCTGTCCGTTTGGGCAGCTTATTATATTTATTACTAAGCGTGATTATTTCCAAAATGAATGCAATACCACTATACAGTTAAATTGAAGGTGAACCATATTGAAATCTTATCAAACTTTAGCCCACTTGTATGCATTAGGACTAGGCTGCGGACTTTGGAATAGAGAGGAGGTTATTTCATGGTGCGATAGGTTGATTGAAGCAAATGATCACCCGCCATATGAAATTATGGAGATATCTTTAATGTCTAAAGCAAAGCTGATATATATAGAATCGGCTTTACTGTCATATAGCCGCATAGTTGATGAAAACCCCTCGGTAAACATCCTTCTTTCAGTCTTAAATGAAAAGTTAGTAGCTCAGAAATGGAATATTAAACAAGCTATTACTTGCTCTACTCGATTACTAGTAAATAGAGGCCTGTATTGGGAAGAAGAATATTTTGATTTATACAGCCTTAATGATAGCTATGACTTAGCACAGGAAGGTATCCATTTTAATGAAAAAGATGTGATTTCTGCTTATATCGATACATTAGGTGTTTTTCGCGTCCATTTTAACGAGTTTGAAGATCTCTATTTACAAGTCATGAAACAGAAGTGGCAAGGGTAGAAGGCAGGAAAAAGAATCATTGAATCGTAAGAGTTACTTCCTGTATTTATCACCAAATTTATCTAGCCAAGACAAAGCTGTCTTCGTGTTGATGAATTTTTGTCTCTTAATAACTTAATGCTATCGTTTTTATTTTTTCCGACAGCAAGCTAAGTTAGCATGTTTAATGCATAATGAGACGCCTGTAAATGAGCATTACTATTTAAATTTTTACCAGAGAGTAATTTAGTTAATTAGTAGAAAAAGGAAGGGGCCTATTTGGCTCCTTCCTTTTTCTCATACATACATAACGCTTGTTGACAACTTATGAAATAATAGCATTCATCGCTATTAAAATATAACATTAAAAGCAATTAATTAGATATGTAATTTTGCATATATTGTACTATTTCATGAATAGGAACAAAACTATTTATCTCTTTCTGTATGGAGACAAATAGATTTAGGTTTACTTAAGTTAAGAAGATCTGATCATTGATTACTGGTTAAACCATATTTCTACGTATTTGAAAAAAATTATATTTGATGACGGATCTATTGTCTTTAAGACGGGAGATAAAGTAACAGAAGAAAAAATTAAGAGATTATATTGGGCAGCCAAGGAAGTAAAAGCACAATATCACCGTGTAATTGGAAATGATAAAGCACTAGAACCGGGTAATGCTGATGATGTACTAACAATAGTAATTTATAATAATCCAGATGAATATCAATTAAATAGACAATTATATGGATATGAAACAAACAACGGTGGAATTTATATTGAAGAGAAGGGGACTTTCTTTACATATGAGCGTACGCCAAAGCAGAGTATTTATAGTTTAGAAGAGTTGTTCCGTCATGAATTCACTCATTATTTACAAGGAAGATATGAGGTTCCTGGTTTATTTGGAAGCGGAGAAATGTATCAAAATGAACGGTTAACTTGGTTCCAAGAAGGGAATGCAGAATTTTTTGCAGGATCTACACGTACAAACAATGTTGTTCCACGTAAAAGTATAATAAGTGGCTTATCATCTGATCCAGCAAGCCGTTAACTTTGTTCGCCAAATATGGATCTTGGGACTTTTATAAGTATTCCTTTGCACTACAGTCTTATTTGTATAATCATCAATTTGATACATTTGATAAGCTTCAAGATTTAATCCGTGCAAACGATGTGAAAAATTATGATGCGTATCGTGAATTATTAAGCAAAAATACACAATTGAATACACAATTGAATGCAGAATATCAAGCATATATGCAGCAGTTGACTGATAATCAAGATAAATATAATGTACCTCAAGTAACAAATGATTATTTAATTCAACACGCACCAAAGCCGTTAGCTGAAGTGAAAAACGAAATTGTAGATGTAGCAAATATAAAAGATGCAAAAATTACAAAACATGAGTCGCAATTCTTTAACACATTTAGCGTGGAAGGCACGTACGTTGGTGGGATATCAAAAGGTGAGTCTGAAGATTGGAAAACGATGAGTAAACAAGTAAATCAAACTTTAGAGCAGTTATCCCAAAAAGGGTGGAGCGGTTATAAAACAGTTACATCCTATTTTGTAAACTATCGTGTGAATGCAGCTAATCAATTTGAATATGATATTGTTTTCCATGGTGTTGCGACAGAGGAAAAAGAAAAAACGACTACTATAGTAAATATGAATGGACCATACAGCGGGATAGTAAATGAAGAAATTCAATTCCATAGCAATGGTACAACAAGTGAAAATGGAAAAGTTATTTCTTATCTATGGAACTTTGGGGATGGTATAACAAGTACAAAAGCGAATCCTACCCACATATATGGAGAAAAAGGAACATATACTGTGGAACTAACTGTGAAAGATAGTAGAGGAAAAGAAAGTATAGAACAGACAAAAGTTACTGTAAAACAAGATCCGCAAACAGGCGGGTCCCTTGAAGAAGAGAAGATACTCCCGTTTAATACGCTTGTAAAAGGAAATCTGGTTACTCCTGATCAAACAGATGTTTATACGTTTAATGTTACAGATCCAAAAGAAGTAGAGATTTCTGTGGTAAATGAACAAAATATTGGGATGACATGGGTACTTTATCATGAATCAGATATGCAAAATTATGTAGCTTGTGGTGAAGATGAAGGAAATACTATAAAGGGAAAATTCGTAGCGAAACCAGGGAAATATTATCTGAATGTGTATAAATTTGATGATAAAAATGGTGAATATTCACTATTAGTAAAATAAATTCATTTCCGATATGTATACGAGAGTTGTATTTTAGGAGGAGTCTGTCACGATAGGCTCCCCCTATTTTTTTATTTATAAGGATGAAACTAAGCTTCCAACCTGTGTTCCGATTGGGAGGCATACAGGTGACACTCCAGGATTTAGTACTTTTGCTGAAGTACACTTGACGGAGAACGCATGCTTGTTATCAGGTTTGAGTAATACGAAAAGCGCTAACAGTCTGGATTCTTCTTCCATTTGGTGAAAAAGAAAAAATTTCCACGGAACAATAATTTCTCAAGTAGAATATTTTGTTATGTGGAAAATAAATTAAAATGAATATTTACGTTATAGAAGAAGCGCTGTAAAATATTGTTTATATTAAGATTTTTTGTATATTTCAATAATTAATTCTATTGGCTTTCATTCCAATCAAAAAACTGTCATAAAAAAAGAGGGGGAAGACATTGTTTGCTAAAATTTGTTTGTAAAAGCTTTTAACCTGTTAAGAGCAATCCTAAGGTAGACTATTAATTTCTTTAATAATTTTTGCTTTCCTTTAGTACTTGGCATAATGCATTAAAAAGTTTAAATTTTGAAAGGAGAATTTGACATTTTATATATATAGTATTTTTTATTGTATTCCTAACCATTCAAAGAGAAGGGGATGTGATTAAGGTGAATAATACATATAATGAAAAGACGCATACATTGATTAAACAATTATTAAAAAAGTTTTCACCAAAAGTTCCTGGCTTTGCATATATGGCCAGTTTTGATAGCGGAGTAACGTATAAAGGTGCAGTTGGCTTAGCTTCTATAGAGGAAAATCTACCGATAACCACAAAGAGCGTTTTTAATATCGCCTCAGTTTCTAAACAATTTACAGCGTTTTCTATATTACTCTTAGAACAAGAGGGAAGATTGAGTTTAGATGATTCAATTGTAAAGTTTGTCCCTTCTATAGGAACATATGCTGAACCAGTAACATTGAGGCATCTAATTCATCATACTGGCGGACTAGTTGATTATATGGAATTGGCTCATGCAGAAAATATTAAATTTACTGATATATTAACTGTGGAACAATCGCTAAAACACCTTAATGGTCATCAAATTGCAAGGTTCCCTGTTGGCACAAAATTTGAGTATAGCAATACAGGATATTTTTTATTGTCATTGGTGGTAGAGAAGGTAAGCGGGAAGTCTTTACGTCAGTTTGCAAAAGAACGTATTTTTGATTCTTTAAATATGAAAGACACAACAATTGTAGATTGCTACCCAACTACTATATCAATTGCTAGGGGGTATTCAAAGAATGAACAAGGAGCATATATGGTCTATGAAAGCCCTTGGGAACATACAGGTGATGGGGCAGTTCATGCAACAGTCGAAGACCTGGTAAAGTGGGGAGAAAATTTAACTACAGGTACCGTTGGCGGAAAAGAACTTGTTAAAAGAATGAGCGAAATAGGTCCGGAAATTTCTCCAACTGGGGAAACGATTATTGACAATGAAGATTATGCTTTTGGGCTAAGGCTTGCAGAAGGTTTTAACTGTCGATACTTGGAACATTCAGGTAGCTGGGCAGGTTATCGTTCATACTTCATGCGGTTTCCAAAAGAATATTTGACTGTTGTAGTACTAAGTAACTATGATGGATTTGACTCTAAAAAATATGCTAATGAAATAGCAGGAATTATTTTAGAAAAGTAAAAAATAGGGTGTAGAAGAGTATCTGGATTTGGTTAACCACACGTTGTTTTAGGGTGTAATTGATTTTGGGAACGGAAGGCAGGCATATATTTATGCCTGCCTTTTTTGTATTAAAATGAACATAGATATTAATTTTTTTGTAAATATGGAACAATGTCATTACTTACACTGTCTATTAAGCGTTAAAACATTTTTTATTAAATAAATTACGAAAGGAATCATCATTTTTAACTAAGGGAGAAGATTGAATTGAAAAAATTATGGATGCTGCTTTTCGTTTGTTTCGCAGTTTTGTTGGTAGGATGTAATAAAAACGAACCACCAAAACAAGCATTTGAAGAATATATCAATTTATGGAATGATAGAAAATTTGCAAATATGTATGATCATTTATCAGACCATGCCAAAAAATCGATTTCTAAAAAAGAATTCACAGAAAAATATCAAAAAATCTATGAGGGGATTGGAGCTAATAATTTAAAAGTTAAAATGAAAGGAGAGAATACGAAAGATAAAGAGCTTTTTCTTTTTGAAGTTAAGATGGATACGGATGTAGGACCAGTTTCATTCATCCATGAAGCAAAACTTGTGAAAGATAAAGAGTCTTGGGAAATAGATTGGACACCAGACTTCATCTTTCCAGGTATGAAAAAAGATTACAAAGTACGTATGCAAATAGAGCAAGGAAAACGCGGAGAAATATATGATCGAAATGGAAAAGGGCTTGCAACGAATGGTAAAGCGACTGAGGTTGGAATTATTCCAGAGAAACTAGGCGAAACAGCAGCGCAAACGAAAGAAATAGTAGCACAATTACTTGATATGTCTATAGAAGAGGTCGAACAAAAGCTCACAGCGAAATGGATAAAACCAGACTCCTTTGTACCAATTGGCATTTTAAAAGAGGGAACTAGACAGAATGATTATATTGAATTAGAAGGAGTTTCATCTCACCCAGTAAATATTCGTACGTATCCATTAGGTGAAGCAGCGGCACACTTAACTGGATATATAGGAAAGGTGAATGCGGAGGAGTTAAAATCACTTCAAAAACAAGGTTATCAAGCAGATGATTTAGTAGGTAAGACTGGTTTAGAGAAAGTGTTAGAAAATAAATTGCGTGGTGAAAAGGGTGGACGCGTATTTATAGAAGATGAGAAGGGGAAAGAGATTAAAAACGTAGCAAAAAAAGAAGCAAAAGAAGGAGAAAATGTTACGTTAACAATTGATGCTGCAATTCAAGAAAAAATCTTTAATGAGATGAAAACTGAAGCAGGGTCTAGTGCAGCGGTCAATCCTAAAACAGGTGAAACAATCGCACTTGTAAGTAGCCCTGCTTATAATCCAAATATAATAGTTAGAGGAGCATCGAAAGCCCAACGAGAAGCATGGAGTAACGACTCGAAACTACCAATGACGAATCGCTTTACACAAGCATTTGTACCAGGTTCCGTATTTAAAACGATCACAGGTGCAATTGGTTTGGAAACAAACACAATAAATCCGAAGGAAGAATTTAAAATTCAAGGATTGAAGTGGACAAAAGATTCATCTTGGGGAAATTACTATGTAACGCGTGTAAAGGATGCAAGTCCAATTGATTTTGATAAGGCAATGAAGTATTCTGATAATATTTATTTTGCTCAACAAGCTTTGAAAATGGGAAAAGATCAGTATGTAAAGGAATTTAAAAAGTACGGATTTTATGAAAAATTACCAATCGAATACGAATTTCCTATTTCAATCATTGCAAAAGATAGGATAAAAAACGATATTCAACTAGCAGACACGGGCTATGGACAAGGACAAGTATTAATGACGCCACTTCATTTAGCATTAACATATGCACCGATTGTGAATGAAGGGAATATTCCGTCGCCACATCTTTTAAAAGAAGCAAAAGTAGCAGGGAATTGGAAAGAAAATGTGGTTTCTAAAAAGAATCAAGAAATATTAAAGAGTGCATTAATCAAAGTCATTAATGACCCTGATGGTGCAGGGAGAATTGCAAAGGTTGATGGTGTAACGCTTGCTGGTAAAACTGGTACAGCAGAACTGAAAGAGTCGAAAGAAGCAGACGGAAAAGAACTGGGATGGTTCGCAGCTTTCGATGCAAATGCGCCAGACATGATTGTTACAATGATGATTGAAGATGTAAAAGGAAGAGGGGGAAGTAACGTTCCAGGTGAAAAAGTAAAACATGTATTTCAGAAATAATACTTAATTATAAGGTGAATTTTTTGACTACATTTATTACATGTTTGCTTAACTCAAAGATATAAATTGGGGAAAATATAGAGCAATGAAATTTCAAAAAAGCATTCTTTCTAATCGAGAATGCTTTTTTGTTGCGACTCTAGAAAGTTAATACCTTATCTTAATTTTCATTTCTGAAAAGTTGGCATTGCTAATGATAAATAGAAGAGTATAGCAAGTTGAAATGGACAAGTGGAGTGTTACGTTAAATTCAAAAAACAGATTTTCATGAGTAGAATTTTATCATTGTATGCTTTACTTGTTTTTTAGTAGTATTATTCTGCTTGAAAAAAGATAAACAATGGAACAAATGAAACTTGTATCTTGTCTATATATTGAAACCATAATAAAAGTGAGGGCAGTTTTTATGTTTATTCAAATAAGTTTGAGGTGTGGAAATGGAACAGACGTTTATTGAAAAGTGTAATCATGATGAGCTGGACTATGTTATAAAAGACTATTGGCAAGATGTATGGAATTATTCATTTATTATTACGAAAGATCCACACTTATCAGATGATATCACGCAAGATGTATTTATAAAGGTGTTTAAAAATTGGAATTCATTTCGAAAGGAGTCATCTATTAAAACGTGGATTTTAAAAATCACAAGAAATACGGCAATAAACTATTTGAAATCCTCCTATTTTAAAAGGATATCTTTAATAGGATTTTTTAGTGACGATAAGCAATCCCTGTCAGCAGAACAAGAATTTTTTAACCAAGAAGAGATGAATGAGGTGTGGAAGGTTGTATTAAAACTACCTAAAAAGCACCGTGAAATAATTATATTGGACGCAAAATATGAATTATCATATGAAGAAATGGCTGAAACATTAGGAGTATCCATTGGAACTGTAAAATCGAGATTAAGTAGAGCGAGAAGTAAGGTTTCAAAATTAATAGGGGAGGGTAGTAGTGATGAACAATAAACAAAATCCTGACTGGTATAGAAAAATAAAAAAAGGCCCAATGGAGAATCGTAAAGATGAAGAAGAATTTATTTCTAAAATAAAGCAATCGGTATATCAAAATAGTGAAGTGGATTCTGTAACAAATAAGAGACCATTTCGTAAAAAAGTATTGCCTGTTGTAGTTGTGTTGATTTGTACAATGTTATTTTTTATTGTTCAACAACCTTGGCCTGATGATAATAAATCACCAGTACAAAGTAGTACTCAAATTAAGCCTAAAACAAAAGATGAGTCTGCTCAAGATCCATCACTAAAACAATTTATGAATGAACTATATCAAAGTACGAACTCAAAAAATGAAAATGACTTGTACAAAGCGTTAAATGATGAAGTTCTATTTAAAGGGAAGAGTTATAAGAAGGATGAATTGAAGCTTGATGAAGATATTTTTCATGAGTTGCAAGTCGCCCTTGCAATGGGGGGAGAATTTGTAAATGATAAGAAGAAAGTTTACAAAGTGCCAAGTGGAATGACAGAAAGTAATCAATTAAAGCAAGAACACTTTATATATGCAACTGTTACTGGAAACAAAACGAAAATTTTAGCTGAACCAAACCGAGAATCAAAAGTTTTATATGAAGTATCTAATGAAATGGTAAAAGCTTGGATCCCGGAAAAAGTGCAGAATGATGGATATATAAAAATATCGACTATTAACGGTGATACTACTGGATATGTACAAAAAAAGTATATTTTAACTGATATTAAATATTCTTTCATGTTCGAAAAGAATCATGAAGGTATATGGGAAATAACGAATATAGAATCTATATGGTAAAAGAGGAAGGTTCACTTTAATGAACCTTCCTCTTTATCTTTATCCTTCTTTTGAAGTATATTCCAAGACTTTAAAACTTCTGATGTAACGAGAGCAGCGATGTTTTTTTCTGAATTACTACCAGGAATAACGACAGAAACGGCAATTTGTGGATCTTCGGTAGGAGCATATGCAATGAAAAGAGAATGATTTATCATTCTTTCTTGCTCATTCGGAAAACCTGTAATACCTGTTTTACCTGCGACGTCAAAGGGCAACTTTTTAATTTCCTCTATATTTTGACTCATTCCACCTTGTACGACACTCCAAAAGTTCATCGGGTAACGATTTGAACTTTCTAAAATTGGTTTAAACTTTTTTGTTTCCTTACCGTCCGGACTAATAATTGCACTTACAGTTTGAGGTTTATATTTATCACCTTTACTTGCCAAAGTTGCTGCATATTGAGCGAGTTGAAGAGGGGTATGAACTTCATTTCCTCCCCAAGAGGCGTTTAATAAAGCGGAGATTCCATTTTCAAACTTATTAGATGGATGGAATTCATATTGTCCGTCTTCTTCAAAGGGTAAATCAATCCCGGTTTTAGAACGTAGGCCGAATTGCATTAAATAATCTGTCCATATATGTGCCACTTTTTCTATATTCCCATTATTTTGGTTGAATAGGGGCAGAGCTACTTTTGCTGTCATAAATGTGTTAGATGAATTAATGATAGCCTGCCTCGGTGTAATCTCACCTGTTGGCGTTCCAGGTGCATTCGTAATGTTATTTTGATTATCATACTGAAAAGTCCCTTTATCTAAATAAGTATCTTCGGGTTGGAAAAGCTTTTCGTTTAATCCAATTAAAATAGTGAGTGGTTTTATAGTAGAAGCCATATTTACATAAGATTCACCATACTTTAATTTTTGAATTGCTTTATTTTGCGAAAGAGAGTTAATGTTTTCTTTTCTAGAAGATACACGTGTATTTAATATATTTGGATCAAAAACTGCCGTGTTGGCCATAGTTAAAATTGCGCCAGTTTTTGCATCGCTTACTACAGCATAACCAGCTTTAGCATCAGGTGTTTTCTTAATTTGAGATCTTAATGCTTCTTCTGCCTTTTGCTGCAACTCAGAGTCTAAAGCTAGCCGTACATCTTTACCTTTTTGTACTTTTTGAATATTCCATAAGAATTTTTTATTATTCAATTTAAAAATAAGAGTTTTACCTGGTTTTCCTTTTAAATCATTTTCATATTGCAGCTCAATCCCGCTTTTTCCAACAGCCTTATGCTTTGAATTAAGGTCATTTTCTACATACCCAATTACTTGTGAACCAATTTCGTGTTTAGGATAATATCGAATCCATTCATCTTTAATTATTACATTATTGGGTTTGTTTTTGTTTATGAATGCAAGTTCATTCTCAGTTATATCAGAGTATAACGGTATATCATTCATAGTCTGCTTTTTACAAGATTGTTGTAATTGAGATTTTATGTTCTCTGTAGAAATATCATGTTGAAACTGGCTTGAAAATTGATTAAAAAAAGCTAATGTGTTTGATGTATCTTGTTTCGATAGCTTTTCGTCATTAGAAGTGCAATATAGAGACTTAACTTTTTTATTTGTAGCTAGTATTACACCATTTTGATCAAAAATCTTTCCTCTTTCAGCTGAAGAAGTTGCGATAGTAATTGAAATGAAGTTGATTTTTAATAAAATTAGTAAAATCAAACCTACGATAGAAAAAACCGCAAAAAATCTCCATCTTTTTGTATGTAACATATAACCCTCCCTTATGTAGCCTATTTCATCTTATATTTAATTATTTTTTTTGTAAATGTGGAACAACTGTATTGTTTAGGTTGTCTATTAAGTATTACAGCATGAAGAAAGGAATAATTAGCATGAAAATTTACTAGCAAGTTTATATGTAAGTTTAATAAGAGTCATTATACAGTTTAGCACTTCTCATGCAAGTGGCAAAAAAATAGAGAGAAAACAGGAAGGGAGAGTTATTAATTCCGTAGCTAAACGAAAAGGAATGGTTGCTTACAAGGATTAAGCAAAAAATTGAGGCGATATTTATAACCGATTATCGGTATCTAATATAGAAGGAATGCTTTTAGTATTTGTAGCAATTTCTGAAAGGATTAAATGGAGGATTTATGAAAGAACAAAAAGGCAAGAAGCAGAAGACATATATATCTATTCGATTAAATATAATGTTCCTTTGCATATTTGTACTATTCTCAGCTATTATTATGCAGCTAGGAAAGGTACAAATCGTTGAGGGAGAGGCTTATAAGAACCAAGTGGAAAGTAGTCAAAATGCAATAACTAGTATTCCAGTTCCACGTGGACAAATTTTAGATCGAGAAGGGAAAACAGTTGTTAATAATAAATCTCTTCGCACAATTACGTATACAAGGGTGAAGGGAATTACGAGTGAAGATATTTTAAAAACAGCAAAAGACTTGGCGAAAGTACTTGAAATGCCTGAACAAGATATAAATAAATTAACAGATATCGATAAAAAAGATTTTTGGATGCAGTTGAATTCGAAACGTGCGGAGACAAAGATTACTAAGAAAGATATAGAAAAGTTTAAAGAAAAGGGTATAGAGGGAAAAGAGTTAGATAAAAAAATAGAAGACTTAAGACGAGGTCGTGTTACAGAGGTAGAATTAGCAGAATTAACAGCACAAGATTTAAAGGTGTTAGCTATTAAAAGTAAAATGAGTTCAGGTTATCAACTAACACCACAAATCATTAAAAAAGATGTAACAGATGAAGAGTATGCGCGGATAAGCGAAAATCTTGCGGATTTTCCAGGAGTAGATGCAACTGTTGATTGGGAACGTAATTATGTAAACGGTAATTTATTTCGTTCTGTATTAGGAAATATTACGAGTAGTGAAGAAGGATTACCGAAAGAAAATTTAGATTCTTATTTAGTACGTGGATATAACCGTAATGATCGTGTTGGAAAAAGTTATATTGAACAACGATATGAAGATGTATTACACGGCACAAAAGAAGAAGTGAAAAATATTACTGATAAATCAGGAAACATTGTTAGCACAGAAATAATCTCTAAAGGAAAAAGTGGTAATAGTTTAACATTAACGATTGATATGGAATTACAAAAGAAAGTGGAAGAAAGTATAGAGAAAAACTTGAGAGCTTTTAAGAGTTCAGAGCCACTGCTCGATCGAGCTTTTGTTGTCATGACGAATCCAAATAACGGACAAATTTTATCAATGGCAGGCAAAAAGATTGTAGAAAAAGAAGGGAAAATAGAGGTTGAGGATTTGGCATTAGGAAACATGACAACTTCGTATGAGCTAGGGTCAGCTGTAAAAGGTGCTACTTTATTAACTGGATATGAGACAGGCGCAATACATCCAGGAGATCAATTTTATGACGCGCCGATGAAATTTAAAGGTACACAAGCTAAGAAATCGTGGAATGTATCCGGATTTGGTAATATTAATGATTTACGGGCTTTACAAGTATCTTCGAATGTATACATGTTCCAGACAGCTTTAAAAATTGCGGGAGTTAATTACGTACCAAATGGCTCATTGGATATTAAACAAGGAGCATTTGATACGATGCGCTATTATTTCAAGCAATTTGGTTTAGGTGTCCCAACAGGTATTGATTTACCGAATGAAATAATTGGACAAACGAGAAAAGTAGATAGTCAACCTGGGTTTTTACTAGATTTTTCTATCGGTCAGTATGATACGTATACGCCGTTGCAATTAGCGCAATATATTTCAACGATTGCGAATGGTGGTTATAGAATGCAACCTCAAATTGTACAAGAAATACGAGAACAATCAATAAAAGAAGAGGTTGGCAAAGTTATACGTTCCATAGAGCCTGTCGTATTAAATCGAATTGATATGAAGAAAGAACATATTGATCGGATAAAAGAAGGGTTTAGATGGGTATTCCAAGAAGGTGATGGAACTGGCGTGAAATATTTCAAAAACGCGCCATATAAACCAGCAGGAAAGACAGGAACAGCCCAAACTGTATATGGTGGAGATGACCCGATTGGTAGAAATGCAAAAGGAGAACGTATGGAATGTTACAACTTAACGTTAGTTGGATATGCTCCATATGATAATCCAGAAGTAGCATTTTCTGTAGTAGTTCCATGGCTTCATGATGATAAAAATGGAATTAATTCTATAATTGGAAAGGAAGTTTTAGATGTATACTTTGATTTGAAACAGCAACGTATACATGGTGAAGCTACTAGTACAGGTAGTTCTAAGCAAAATTAGAGTACTTTTCTCAGGGAAAGACCCTGTTCATATAAAGCCATTTATAAGTAAAAAAATGAAATATGAAATAGGAGATAGAGGCGTCGTAGCTACTATCTCTTATTTTGTTAATAACTCTCATACTAGCTATAATTTTTTTAGTTTATGGAACAAATTTGGTTAGGTGATTGTCTATTATGTGTACGTATAAAAAGGTGCTAAAAATTTGGAAGGAATGATGATTTTGAAAAATAAGAGGATGCTAAAAATAGGAATATGCGTTGGTATATTAGGTTTAAGTATTACAAGCCTAGAAGCTTTTACAGGAGGGGCACTGCAAGTTGAAGCGAAAGAAAAGACTGGACAAGTGAAACATACAAATCAGGCGACGCATAAAGAGTTCTCTCAACTTGAGAAAAAATTTGATGCTCGGGTAGGTGTATATGCGATTGATACTGGTACAAATCAAACAATTTCTTATCGATCTAACGAAAGATTCGCCTTCGCATCAACCTACAAGGCTTTAGCAGCAGGAGTATTACTACAGCAAAACTCAATTGATACATTAAATGAAGTAATCACATTTACGAAAGAAGACTTAGTGGATTATTCACCTGTTACAGAGAAACATGTAGATACTGGAATGAAACTAGGAGAAATTGCTGAGGCTGCTGTTCGTTCAAGTGATAATACTGCAGGGAACATTTTATTTAATAAAATAGGCGGACCTAAAGGATATGAAAAAGCGCTTAGAAAGATGGGGGATCGGGTTACTATGTCTGATCGCTTTGAAACAGAATTAAACGAAGCTATTCCAGGAGACATTCGTGACACTAGTACAGCGAAAGCAATTGCTACGAATCTTAAAGCTTTTACGCTCGGAAATGCACTTCCAGCTGAAAAACGTAAAATTCTTACAGAGTGGATGAAAGGAAATGCTACAGGGGACAAACTTATTCGTGCAGGCGTACCAACTGACTGGGTAGTTGGAGATAAATCAGGTGCTGGCAGTTACGGGACAAGAAATGATATTGCTATCGTTTGGCCTCCAAATAGAGCACCAATTATCATCGCAATTTTATCTAGTAAAGATGAGAAAGAGGCTACCTATGATAATCAACTCATTGCAGAGGCAACGGAAGTTATAGTTAAGGCTCTTAAGTAATAATCTTTCAATTCTTTATGTAATATAATTAAAAATAAGAACTTGGAAAGCGATTCTTTTTAATGTGAAAAGAATCGCTTTTTTTATAAGCATGTAAACTATTTATACCTATTTATACCTATGTATTATAAAGATATAATTAATGTAGAAAAGAGGGTGAATAGCTATGGAGAATGACAATCAAGTCTTTGGGAGAACAGATTGTCTTGTTTTGAGAAGGTTTAGTATGGATGACACTAACTACTTTCATTTTTATCGTTCTAATCCAGAAGTGGCTAAATTTCAGTCATGGGTTAATTATCAATATCATGAGGCTAAAACGTTTGTAAATGAACAAGTTAAAAATAATCCTAATCTACCAGGTACTTGGTTCCAGTTCGCAATTGCTTTAACTGAAAATAACAAAATAATTGGAGATTGTGCACTTCACACACTTGTAAATGAACCTCGCATCGTAGAAATCGGATTTACTCTTTCTCCAGAATATCAGGGAAAAGGCTATGCAACTGAAGCTGTTTGTGCCTTATTGAGTTACATATTTCATTCATTAGGAAAACATAAGGTGATTGCATTTTCGGACGTTCGAAATAATAAGTCTATTTCTGTACTAGAACGAGTGGGGATGAGGAGAGAAGGTCATTTATTGCAGAATTACATGCTAAAAGGCCAGTGGATTGATGAATATCAATATTCAATATTGAAGTCTGAATGGAAGGACGCTACATAATTATAAAATTTAGAAACAATGAAGGAACTTATTCATGAAATTGATGAAAATGCCTTTGTCAATGTATATGATGTTGCGGAAGTACAAGGCGGAAACTTTAAAAAGCATGATATCCATTAAGGGTATTAACTAACTTAAATATTTTATACATAGTTGATTATTGAAAAAGATAAAAACCTCACCACATATAGATATACAACTGATATGTACTAAGTTGTATAACTGCAAGGTACATAGAACTAAAACTAAGATATTCATACGAACTCAAAAAGCTGAAATTCCTTAACTTGGGAATTTCGGCTTTAATGTTATATGATAGAGTTACGATTAGAACAGAACCGGGCATGTTTACTTCAACAGAGTGATATAAGTTCTTCAGTTCCTAAAATTAGAAACTTGTACTTGATTATCGTAGTTAAATCGATTTCACTTTAAAAGAGAACCGTTAGATAAAAAGAATAATCTATTGAAATGTTTTTGAGAATTGTAGTATTGATGAAGATTTTAGGAGGGAATATGAGCAAGAAGATTAAAAGAAGTATATTACTTATTGCTACATTAGTAGGTTGTAGTATCTTTTTATTTTTACAGAACAATTTAATAAGTATAACTGAGATTAAAATAACCTCTAGTAAAATACCATCCTCTTTTAAAGGGTATAAAATTCTACAAATTTCAGACTTACACAATAAAAAATTTGGCGATAATCAAGATGTGTTAATTCAAAAAATGAAAAGTATAGACCCAGATATTATTGCAATTACGGGTGATTTAATTGACAGTAAATCATACGATGCAGAAGTTAGTATGCAATTAATACGAGAAATGGTAAAGAAGTATCCTGTATATTTTGTGACAGGAAACCATGAACAATGGTCTGGAAAGTATAACAGTTTAGAAAAAGAGTTGAAGAAATATGGTGTCAATGTTTTAAGGAATGAACATGTAGTCATTCGAAAGGGTGAGCAAGAGATAAACTTGCTAGGTATTGATGATCCAGAGTTTGGTACTGGAAACCGTGATGAAGGAAATATTATAATAGATGAAATTAAAAAAGCAAAAATTGAAATGCAGCCAGATAGATATAATGTATTATTATCCCACAGGCCTGAATTTATAAAGGAATATACGAATGAGCGGTTGGATTTGGTTTTATCGGGACATGCTCATGGAGGGCAAGTTAGATTGCCATTTATCGGTGGATTAGTTGCTCCAAATCAAGGTGTTTTACCTAAATATACAGCGGGTTTATATGTAGAACAAAATACATCAATGGTAGTGAGTAGAGGATTAGGAAATAGTATCATTCCGCAAAGGATTTTGAATAGGCCAGAAATTGTAGTCGTGCAGCTAAATTAAGCTGTACGATTTTTTTTATACAAAAATGAGTAAAGGGGCTTTCTGTATTTTGCAGGAGTAAACATTACAATTTTGTTAAAAATTTTCTACGTTACATAAAGTAACAAAATTTGACCCTCAGTGTTTGTTATAGTGTAAATAATCAAAAAACTTAAAATTTGTCGAGTGAAAATTGTGATAAGTAATTCATATAAAAAACTTAAAGGGGTGTACACATGCATAAAGAATATGAAATTGAAGAATACACGGCGATTGAGGAACAAATCCATTATTATTGTAAATGTTTATTAGTAAGTCATCCTGATCAAATAATAAAGTATTTAGAAAAAAGGTTAGAAAAATATGCAGAAACATTACAATATGCACATTTATATCCTGACACAGTTATTTTACCGTTACAGCAATTAGTTATCGAATATTCTTTAGACGTTGCTAGAATTCGGAAGTATATGAATTTAAAAACGTAAAGTGAAATTTATAGTTTAAATGAAACAGAGTCGACTTTAGGAAATGAAATTCTAATGTCGACTCTGTTTCATTGTTTAATATCGGTGATTGAACATACATACTAATCAACGAAGTTTGACATATAATTAAGCAAGAGTAAAATAAAAGTGAGTACTCACTCATTTTTATTAGAAAAGGAGGATGAAACGTGCAACAACCTTCAATTATTTTACGGACTGTATCAAAAAGTTTTGGAAAAAAAGAAGTGTTACACAATCTTTCATTGCAAGTTGAAAAAGCAGAGATTTTTGGTTTTGTTGGACCTTCTGGATCGGGTAAAACAACGCTCATTAAAATGATTGCAGGTATTAATGAGGCAACGAAAGGTGAAGTGCTTGTTAATAATACTAATATGCCTAATTTAAATGAGATGAAACGAATTGGTTATATGGCCCAGGCGGATGCATTATACGAAGAATTATCAGCATATGAAAATGCAGATTTTATAGCAACGATGTATGGACTAAAGGGAAAACGTAAAAAGACAAGAATTGCAGAGGTTTTTGAACTTGTACAATTGTCACAGTATATGAAAAAGCAAGTACAACAATTTTCAGGTGGAATGAAAAAACGCTTATCATTAGCAATAGCGCTCCTTCACGAACCAGAAATATTAATTTTAGATGAGCCTACAGTGGGGATAGATCCGCTTCTTAGAAAAACGATTTGGGAAAAATTTTATGATCTTAAAAAGAAAGGCACAACGATTATTGTAACGACGCACATTATGGATGAAGCTGAATTTTGTGAGCGTCTAGGGTTAATTAGAGAAGGGAAACTAGTTGCGGTTGGAACAACTGAAGAATTGAAAAAACGCGTGTCATCTGGACGGATTGAAGATGTCTTTTTGCTAGAAGAGGTAGTGCCATCATGAGAGTTACTGGTGTAATCATACGTATTATTCGTCAATTTTTTCGAGATAAGCGTTCGTTAGCAATGATGTTTGGAGCACCGATGTTATTACTTTGGCTTTTGTCACTAGTGTTTACACAGAAAGACTATATACCGCAAATTGCTGTTGTTGATATGCCCGCTCAAATAGTAAAAGTGATGAAAAATCAAGAAGCGTCAATTTATGAATACAGTAAGGAAAAGGCGATTTCTGAGTTGGAAAAACAAAAGGTAGATGCAGTATTTCGAATAGAGAATGGAAAAATGAAACTTCTGTTGGAAGGTAGTGATTCGTCAAAAAATCGTGCTGTACTTCAAGTATTGCAAAAAAGCACAGAGAAGAATGATGTATCGATTATGAAACCTGAAGTAAATTATTTACATGGCTCTAAAGACTTTACGATGTTTGATGGGCTTGGTCCTGTATTAATTGGTTTCTTTACATTTTTCTTTGTATTTATATTATCAGGTGTATCTTTCGTAAGAGAACGTTTAAGTGGTACGCTAGAAAGGTTATTATCCACCCCAGTAAGAAGATGGGAAATAGTCGCAGGTTATATTATTGGTTTTGGAATCTTTGCCTTTATACAATCCATTATTATCGTAAGTTTTTCCGTTTATATTTTAGATTTATACGTAGCTGGCTCCATATGGCTAACGTTACTTATTACATGTATGCTCTCTTTAACTGCACTAACATTAGGTACGTTTTTATCGGCATACGCAAATAATGAGTTTCAAATGATTCAATTTATACCGCTTGTTATTGTGCCACAAATCTTCTTTTCTGGATTGTTTCCAATGGAATCTATGAACAAGTGGCTACAAATGTTAGGGAAAGTATTTCCACTCACATACGGCGCTGACGCAATGAGACAAGTGATGATTCGGAATCAAGGGTTTACAGAGATTGTATTAGATCTTACTGTATTATTACTTTTTTCACTATTATTTGCAGTAGGAAATGTATTTGCTTTAAAGAAACATCGCAAAATATAATAATGACAAAAAGGAGCTTTATAAATGCAGAAGGATTGGCTGGAGGAATTAATAGCTGCAACTAATACGGATAAACGAAATGAACGTCAAATGCGAATATTAGAGGCGGCTGTTGATATGTTTGGAGAAAAAGGATACGCTTCAACTTCAACAAGTGAAATTGCAAAGCGTGCTGGTGTAGCGGAAGGAACCATCTTCCGCTACTATAAAACAAAAAAAGATTTATTACTAGCGGTCGTAATGCCAACTTTAACTAAGTTCGCTGCACCATTTTTCGTACAAACCTTTGCAAAAGAAATATTTAAATCGGATTATGAATCATACGAAGGACTTTTAAGGGTTGTAATTCATAATAGGTTTAAATTTGCTCAAAAACACTTTCCTATGATAAAAATATTAATTCAAGAGGTGCCATTCCAACCAGAACTGAAAAATGAAATACAGCAATTAGTAGAAACAGAACTGTTTTCACATTTCAAAAAGTTGATTGTGAAATTTCAAGAAGAAGGGGAAATTATTGAGATACCACCATCTTCCGTACTACGTCTTACTTTATCAGCTGTATTAGGTTTATTATTAACACGATTTTTATTATTGCCTGAAGAAAAATGGAATGATGAAGCGGAAATTGAAAATACGATTCAATTTATATTGTATGGATTAACTCCACGATTTTAATCGTTGAAGTGTGAAATACATACATTACTTTTTAGTAAAAATAAATCGCCTTTAAAAAGGCGATTTATTTTCATTATATATTTTTGATAAATAAGTACTTGTTTACTAAAAACATTCTAAATCAGCGTGTTTCTTTGTCTCTTCTTCTAAGACCTAATAATCCTGCTAGTCCTAATAAACCAAGCCAAGCCCAATTATTATTTTTATCACGATTATCATTTAAATCATTTGTTGTATTTACATTTCGAGTTCTTACATCATTATTAACTCTGTCTAAGTTATTGTCATTTACTCGAGTTGAAATATCAGTGTTATTAACTCTATTCATATTATTTCCATCGTATTCAGCTTGCGTAGATGTACCTAAAAACATAATAGATAGTGCTAAAACACTTAAAATAGATGATAATTTCTTTTTCATAACAATCCCTCCTTTCTTAATCATTAATTTCTCCGAAGCATGTGTGTATTATTCATTTCACAATATCTAAACCCTCATTAATAGGGCGCACATTTATAGAAAATAGAGTTGAATGATTGTTAATATATCATTGGATATATATTTCTCATAAAAATAACTGAATCAAACTTTGCTTAAAATGTTAATCTTAGTACAATTTATATTATACGGGCTAGCAATAAGGAGGTAATAAGATGCGACAATTTGCAAAACCTACAATCGTCGTAAGTAAGTGTTTAGAATTTGATGCTTGTCGTTATAATGGAGAGATGATTCCAGATGTAACAATACGAAATTTGCAGCCATTTGTTACATTTATACCTGTTTGTCCAGAAGTGGAGATTGGATTGGGGACTCCTCGTGAAACGATACGAATTGTAGAAGAAAATGGTGAGAATAGACTTGTGCAAACGTCGACACGAGAAGATGTAACTGAAAAAATGGAGCAGTTTTCAAATGACTTTTTACAAACGATACCGGATGTGGATGGTTTTATTTTAAAGAATCGTTCACCAAGTTGTGGTACGCGTGATGTGAAAATTTATTCTGGTTTTGAAAAAGCGCCAGCAAAGGGAAAAGGAGCTGGCTTATTTGGCGGAGCAGTAGTAAAAAAATTTTCGCATCTTCCTATTGAAGAGGAAGGTAGATTGTCGAATTTTATTATTAGAGAGCATTTCTTTACAAGGTTATTTACAATCGCATATTACAAAATGATTAAACACAATAAAAATATGAAAGAACTTGTATCGTTTCAGTCGGACAATAAATATTTATTTATGGCATATAATCAGGTGAAACAAAAGGAATTAGGGCGTATAATTGCAAATCACAAAAATGAAAAGATTGAAGTGGTATTTGAAAACTATGAGAAGACTTTATATGAATTATTTATGCGTGCGCCCCGTTATACATCGAATGTAAATGTATGCGAGC
This sequence comes from Bacillus cereus group sp. Bce041, assembly GCF_052646455.1. Classification (NCBI taxonomy): domain Bacteria; kingdom Bacillati; phylum Bacillota; class Bacilli; order Caryophanales; family Bacillaceae; genus Bacillus; species Bacillus cereus group sp. Bce041. The sequence continues at coordinate 9,744 of NZ_JBQXON010000003.1, read as the reverse complement.
ACATTTTTGGATATTTTAAAACAAAGTTAAAAAAACAAGAAAAAGATCATTTTATAGAACTGTTACAAAAGTATGCAGAAAAGAAAATACCACTTAGTAGTTTACTTACAATATTAAAATCATGGGCTATTCGATTTGATGAAAAGTATTTATTAAGACAAACGTATTTCGAACCATACCCTGAAGCATTAGTAGAAATTTCTGATTCGGGAAAAGGTAGAGATTATTAAACAATAAATTACATAATTCGACACAAAATCTCCTATGTTGTTGTAGAACAATGTAGGAATTTTTTTGTGCATTAGTACAGAATCTGTTTTAAAATTAAGTTATGACAGAATTGTAGCAATTGTCTAACTAATATTCTTGTCTTTTAAGTTGTTATGTTTGTAGTAGAAACTCGCACGCTGTCGAAACTCAATATTCGATAAGGGGTGTGTAGCGGAATGGAATTTACTCTAACTCGCGAAAAACAAATGATTAAAGAAATGGTACGTGACTTTGCTGAAAAGGAAATCGCACCGAAAGCTGTATATTATGACAAAACTGCAGAGTTTCCATATGAAACATTTCAAAAAATGGGCGAACTAGGATTATTAGGCATCCCATTCCCAGAAGAGTATGGAGGTTCAGGTGGCGATACGGTATCGTATGCGTTAGCAGTTGAAGAAATTGGTCGCGCTTGTGGTGGCACCGGTTTAAGCTATGCTGCAACAATTTCATTAGGTGCTTCTCCAATTTATTATTTCGGTACAGAAGAACAAAAACAAAAGTATTTAGTTCCAATGGCGTCAGGTAAAACATTAGGTGCCTTCGGATTAACGGAGCCGAATGCTGGATCAGATGCAGGTGGTACTCAAACGAAAGCGGTATTAGATGGTGATGAGTATGTAATCAGTGGTGAGAAGTGTTGGATTACAAACGCAGAGTATGCAAATACAATTATTGTAACCGCTGTCAACGGTATTGAAGAGAATGGTAGAAAACGTATTTCTGCATTTATCGTGCCTACTACGAGTGAAGGATTAACGATTTCAAGTCCTTACGATAAGATGGGTGTTCGCGCTTCTAATACTTGTGAAATCGTACTTGATGGCGTTCGTGTACCGAAAGAAAATATTCTTGGTGATGTAAATAAAGGCTTTAAACAATTTTTATATACACTTGATGGAGGGCGTATTTCAATCGCAGCATTGGCAGTTGGTATTGCGCAATCAGCCTTTGAACGTGCATTACAATATGCGAAAGAACGTCAACAATTTGGAAAGTCAATCTCTAATTTCCAAGCGATTCAATTTAAATTAGCTGATATGGCGACTGAAGTAGAGCTAGCACGCAATTTAGTACATAAAGCAGCTTGGTTAAAAGATAACGATAAACCTTTCGGCAAAGAAGCGGCAATGGCAAAACTATTTGCATCGGAAGCAGCAAGCCGTATTGCGAATCAAGCAGTACAGATTCATGGTGGATATGGTTATATGCGTGAATATGAAGTTGAACGACATATTCGTGATGCGAAACTATTAGAAATTGGTGAAGGAACTTCTGAAATTCAACGTCTCGTAATTGCTAGACATTTAGGATGTAGATAAAAGGGAGGAATCACTATGTTTCAAAAAATATTAATTGCGAATCGCGGGGAAATCGCTGTTCGTATTATGAAAACTTGTCAAAAACTTGGCATTCGCACTGTTGCTATTTATTCTGAAGCAGATGAAAATGCCCTTCATGTGAAAATGGCAAATGAAGCTTACTTAGTAGGTGGACCGCGTGTTCAAGAAAGCTATTTAAACCTTGAAAAAATTATTGAAATAGCTAAGAAGACAAATGCAGAAGCCATTCATCCAGGTTATGGTTTATTATCAGAGAATCCGTCTTTTCCGGTTCGCTGCAAAGAAGAAGGAATCGTATTTATCGGTCCTTCAGAAGAAATCATTACGAAGATGGGAAGTAAAATTGAATCACGTATCGCAATGCAAGCAGCAGATGTCCCAGTAGTCCCAGGTATTACTACAAATATTGAAACTGCTGAAGAAGCAATTGAAATTGCAAAACAAATTGGTTATCCATTAATGCTTAAGGCATCCGCAGGCGGCGGAGGCATTGGTATGCAGTTGATGGAAACTGAGCAAACGCTCAACAAAGCGTTTGAAAGTAATAAAACAAGAGCGCAAAACTTCTTCGGTAACGGAGAAATGTATTTAGAGCGATATATAGCAGATGCGCATCATATTGAAATTCAGCTTTTAGCAGATACACATGGTAACACAGTGTATTTATGGGAGCGTGAATGTTCGGTACAGCGCCGAAATCAAAAAGTAATCGAAGAAGCACCTTCACCATTTTTAGATGAAGGTACACGAAAGGCGATGGGAGAAGTTGCTGTACAAGCTGCCAAAGCACTTGGCTATACAAATGCAGGTACAGTTGAGTTTCTTGTAGATAATCAGAAAAATTTCTATTTCTTAGAAATGAATACGAGATTACAAGTAGAGCATCCAGTGACAGAAGAAATTACGGGATTAGACCTTGTAGAACAGCAACTCCTTATCGCAAGTGGAGAGAAACTATCATTTACTCAGGATGATGTAAAACGTAGTGGTCATGCCATTGAAGCTCGTATTTATGCAGAGGATCCGAAAACATTCTTCCCGTCACCTGGGAAAATTACAGATTTAACATTACCGTCAAATGTACGAATTGATCACTTCTTAGAAAATCATGTAACGATTACACCTTTCTATGATCCAATGATTGCGAAAGTCATTGCACATGGCGAGACTCGTGAAGAAGCAATTTCGAAATTACATGATGCTCTAGAAGAATTAAAAGTAGAAGGTATTAAAACGAACACGCCAATGCTACTGCAAGTTTTGGAAGACGAAGTGTTCAAAGCGGGTATTTATACAACGGGTTTTGTAACGAAACAACTCGTTAAAAAATAAGATCTAACAATATTAAGGGGGAAAAAATGATGACGAAAGTATACGCATCGATGGCAGGAAACGTTTGGAAGATTGTTGTAGGAGTAGGAGATACAGTAGAGGAAGAGCAGGATGTCGTCATTTTAGAATCTATGAAAATGGAAATTCCAATCATTTCAGAAGAAGCCGGCACAGTTATGAAAATTAATGTGCAAGAAGGCGATTTTGTAAATGAAGGAGATGTATTATTAGAAATTGAATAGGGAGATATAGGGGGAAGCGAATTGAAACTACCTAATTTTGCTGTCATTAAAGAAGTAGGACCACGTGATGGTTTACAAAATGAAAAAAAGATTGTTGGCACAAAAGATAAAGTAAAATGGATTCAACTACTTACAGAAGCAGGATTGTCGTATGTTGAAGTTTCCTCATTCGTTCACCCAAAATGGGTCCCAGCATTAGCGGATGCAAATGATGTGTTTTCTGAGCTGAAAAGGGATCCAAATGTTACATATGCTGCGCTTGTTCCGAACCAAAATGGTTTGGAACGAGCTTTTTTGCAAAATGTAGATGAGGTGAATGTTTTTTTATCAGCAAGTGAATCTCATAATAAAAGTAATATTAATAAATCGATTAAAGAAGCGTTAGTAGTAATCGAAGATATAACAAAACAGGCATTATTCGAAGGGAAAAAGGTAAGAGGTTATGTTTCTACTGTATTTGGATGTCCTTATGAAGGGGATATAAGTGTCACAGCAGTTGACGAATTATGTAATCAACTATTTTCATACGGCATTTATGAAGTTTCTCTTGGGGATACAATCGGTGTAGCGAATCCATTACAAGTAGAACAAGTATTAGAACATCTATTAAAGAAGTATGATGCTTCGCAGTTTGCCATGCATTTTCATAATACGTATGGAATGGCTCTAGCAAATGTAGTTAAATCATTAGAATACGGTATTACAACATTTGATAGTTCTTGTGGTGGACTCGGGGGCTGCCCTTATGCACCAGGAGCATCAGGTAATGTTGCTACTGATGACCTAGTACATATGCTCCATAAATTAGGAGTTCAAACGAATATAGACGAAGAAAAGTTATTGCGAGCTAGTCAATTTATTCAAAGTAAGCTAAATATCCAATTACCGAGTCATGTGTATAGAGCGCTTCAACATAAAACGATAAGTAGGTGAGAAGATGCTACAATTACAAAACATTTCAGTTGATTATGTAACACCTCACGTTGTAAAGATTTCGTTATATCGTGAAAGACAAGCAAACTCATTATCTTTAGCGTTATTAGAAGAGTTACAAAACATATTAACTCAAATAAGTGAAGAGTCCAATACGCGTGTAGTTATTCTAACAGGTGCTGGTGAAAAAGCATTTTGTGCTGGTGCTGATTTAAAAGAACGTGCTGGTATGAATGAGGAACAAGTTCGCCATGCTGTTAGTATGATTCGCACGACTATGGAGATGGTTGAACAATTACCACAGCCAGTTATTGCTGCTATAAATGGAATCGCACTTGGTGGTGGTACGGAATTAAGTTTAGCTTGTGATTTTAGAATTGCTGCTGAATCTGCAAGTCTTGGTCTTACTGAAACGACACTTGCAATTATACCAGGAGCGGGTGGTACACAGCGCTTACCGAGATTAATTGGTGTTGGTAGAGCGAAAGAATTAATTTATACAGGTAGACGTATTTCAGCGCAAGAAGCAAAAGAATATGGTTTAGTAGAATTTGTTGTACCAGCTAATTTACTTGAAGAGAAAGCGATTGAAATAGCAGAGAAAATTGCTAGTAATGGACCTATTGCTGTTCGATTAGCAAAAGAGGCAATTTCAAATGGTATTCAAGTTGATTTACATACCGGATTACAAATGGAAAAACAAGCGTATGAAGGTGTAATCCATACGAAAGATAGATTAGAAGGATTACAAGCATTTAAGGAAAAACGCACACCAACGTATAAGGGGGAGTAAATATGTTAGATCAAAAACAACAATCTAATTCATTTGAAGAACGAGTTGAAACGATTAAACAAGGCGGCGCACCAAAGTATCATGAACAAAATAAAGCAAAAGGAAAATTATTTGTTCGAGATCGTTTAGCGCTTCTATTTGATAATGGCGAATATGTAGAAGATGCATTATTTGCTAACTGTGAACAAACAGGCTTACCTGCGGACGGCGTTGTAACGGCAACGGGTAAAATACATGGTCGTACTGCATGTGTAATGGCCAATGATTCTACTGTAAAAGCTGGATCATGGGGATCACGCACAGTTGAAAAGATTTTACGTATTCAAGAAACAGCTGAAAAACTACGTGTTCCGTTATTTTATTTAGTCGACTCTGCTGGAGCGCGCATTACAGATCAAGTAGAAATGTTCCCAGGGCGCCGTGGTGCAGGAAGAATCTTCTATAATCAAGTGAAATTATCAGGTAAAGTTCCTCAAGTATGCTTATTATTTGGACCTTCTGCAGCTGGTGGTGCCTATATTCCAGCCTTTTGCGACGTTGTAATGATGGTAGAAGGAAATGCATCTATGTATTTAGGATCTCCTCGTATGGCTGAGATGGTTATCGGTGAGAAGGTAACTTTAGAAGAGATGGGCGGAGCTCGTATGCATTGCTCTGTATCAGGATGCGGAGATGTTTTATGCAAGACAGAAGAAGATGCGATTACACAAGCAAGACAATACATTTCATATTTTCCAAATAACTACTTAGAAAAGACTCCATTGGTTACACCTCAAGAACCGAAACAATTCGATAAAACGTTAGAACAAATCATTCCAGAAAATCAAAATGCTCCTTTCAATATGAAAGATCTCATTAATAGAGTTATTGATGAAGGTTCATTCTATGAAGTGAAAAAATTATTTGCTCAAGAGCTAATTACAGGCTTAGCACGTATTGATGGTAAGCCTGTTGGTATTATTGCAAATCAGCCGCGTATGAAGGGCGGCGTATTATTCCATGATTCAGCTGATAAAGCTGCTAAGTTTATTAATTTATGTGATGCATATCATATTCCATTATTATTCCTTGCGGATGTACCAGGATTTATGATTGGAACAAAAGTAGAGCGTGCTGGTATTATTCGCCATGGTGCAAAAATGATTTCTGCAATGAGTGAAGCAACTGTACCGAAGATTTCTATCGTTGTTCGTAAAGCATATGGTGCTGGTTTATATGCGATGGCAGGTCCAGCATTTGAACCAGATTGTTGCCTGGCATTACCGACAGCCTCTATTGCGGTAATGGGTCCAGAAGCTGCGGTTAATGCTGTATATGCAAATAAAATTGCAGCTTTACCAGAAGAAGAGCGTGCTAGCTTCATTGCTGAAAAACGTGAAGAGTATAAGAAAGATATTGATATTTATCATTTAGCATCAGAGATGGTGATTGATGGTATTGTTCATCCAAACAATTTACGTGAAGAATTAAAAGGACGTTTCGAAATGTATATGAGTAAATATCAAGTATTCACGGATCGTAAACATCCTGTATATCCAGTTTAAAAGCCCTATTTAGGGCTTTCTTGCTCAAAAAGTTAAGGAGGGGAAAACATTGAAACAAGCAGTTTGGTTTCCAACAGAAGAGTACAAGGAAAAAACACGTTTATATGGTTGGATGAAATCATTGGGATATGAAGATTATGGAACTTTTTATAATAAATCTATCGAGGAAACAGCTTGGTTTTGGGGAGAGGCAGAAAAGGCAGTAGGCTATCAATGGATGAAACCTTATACAGACGTGTTAGATTTAGAAAATGGTACACCGTTTGCACAGTGGTATAATGGCGGAACATGTAACGTTGTAGAATCAGCTTTATCCCGCTGGCTTGCGGATGAAGACACGAGAATACAGCCAGCACTTCAGTACGAAGGGGAAAATGGAACTTCAAAATCATTTACATATGAAGAGCTTGACAACTGGGTAAGTCGTGTTGCAAATGGTTTGAAACACGCGGGTATTGAGAAAGGTGACCGTGTAACAATTTATATGCCGATGATTCCAGAAACAGTTGTTGCGATGCTAGCTGTAATGAAAATCGGAGCAATTATTTCACCAATATTCTCAGGCTTTGCGTCTGATGCAGTCATGACACGTGTGCAAGCGGCAGGTTCAAAAATGATTATTACCGCAGATGGATTTTCACGCCGCGGTAAAATTGTTTCTTTAAAAGATGAAGTAGATAAAGCTTGTGAGTATTGCCCAACTGTTGAACAAGTTGTTATCGTTCGTCATGCAGGAAATGATTTTACACCACATAACTATGATTTTTCGTGGAGTACGCTAGAAAAAGAAAAACCATTCATACATGCCGAGGAAATGCAAAGTGATGATCCATTAATGCTCATTTATACATCAGGAACGACTGGTAAGCCGAAAGGAACAGTACACACGCATGCAGGATTTCCTTTGAAAGCAGCTTTTGATGCAGGATTTGGAATGAATATTAAACAAGGTGATCGTGTATTATGGGTAACTGATATGGGCTGGATGATGGGGCCGTTTCTATTATTCGGTTCACTCATTAATGGAGCAACGATGGTTATGTACGAAGGTGTTCCAGACTTCCCAGAAGCAGACCGGTTATGGGAGACAGTTGATAAATATGAGATTACTCATCTAGGTATTTCGCCAACGTTAATCCGAGCATTGATGGCAAAAGGTGATGAGTATGTCAATAAACATTCTTTAAAGAGTTTGGAAGTATTCGCATCAACAGGAGAACCTTGGAATCCTGATCCATGGATGTGGCTGTTTGAAACAGTTGGAAAAGGAAATGTCCCAATCTGTAACTACTCAGGTGGAACTGAAATCTCTGGTGGGATTTTCGGTAATGTTCTTATTAAGCCAATAGCACCGATTAGTTTTAACGCATCTTTACCAGGAATGGCAGCTGTCGTACTGGATGATCAAGGTAAACCAATTCGAGATGAAGTCGGAGAATTATGCTTAGAGAAACCTTGGGTAGGTATGACGAAAAGCTTCTGGGAAGATGATGAACGTTACGTAAACACATATTGGTCGCGTTTTGAAAATAAATGGGTCCACGGTGACTGGGTCATTTACGATGGTGAACAATATATCATCACAGGGCGTTCAGACGATACGTTAAATATTGCAGGTAAACGTATTGGACCTGCTGAATATGAATCTATTCTTGTGAAACATAACGATGTAATCGAAGCTGCTGCAATTGGTGTACCTGACGAAGTAAAAGGTGAAGTTTGTCATTGTTTTGTAGTGTTAAGAGATCATGTAACATTCACAGGAGAATTAAAGAAAGAATTAATGAGTTTAGTAAACTCTCATATTGGAAAAGCGTTGTGTCCTAAAGACATCCACGTTGTAGAAGATTTACCGAAAACACGTAATTCTAAAGTAATGCGCCGTGTTATTAAAGCAGCTTACTTAGGAAAAGAATTAGGTGATTTATCATCGCTTGTAAATCCTGAGGTAGTTCCGTTTATTCAGGGGTTACAGTCTAGTAAATTATAAAGTTAGAAAGGATCTCTATATAAATAGAGATCCTTTTTTTTATGTTTATAAAAAGAAAAGAAGTGAATTTGATGAAGAAGAAAAATTTTACTATTAGTGTTAAGTATGTTTTTTAGTTTTAATCAAAATACGATATTATGGAATGTCTATTCAATGTAGAAATACTAATTTACAACAACAAGGTGATGACAAAGCGTGACTGCTTATATGTCTGTTTAAACCTTTACGTGTTAATATATAAAAAGCTGACTATAAGCAGTCAGCTTTTTATATATTACATTCTAGTATTTGCCGGGCAGTAATGCCCCCATCTAAAAATTCAGCAAAAGCAAGGAAGTAGGTGAGGGATCAACTTTCCGGAAAAGTCCGATTGGTTCCAAAAGACATATTCTTTCCTTTACGTTGACATTAAAAATATTACCAATTTTTTCTTTTACAATGGCAACAAATAAAGAAACATTTACAACGACACTTATTTCGTTTAGAACTCCAATCATCATCACGATGACACTTTTCTTTAGATTTCCACCAATCATCATTACAATGTTTTTCCTGAGAACTCCAATCGTCATCACAATGACACTTTTCTTTAGATTTCCACCAATCATCATTACAATGCTTTTTCTGAGAACTCCAATTATCATCACAACAATGCTTTTTCTGAGAACTCCAGCAATCATTTTTCCAGGACATTTATTTCTACCTCCTTTCAATAGTGTTCATATTATTCTATGTTTTAATAAAAAAATGGCTTGTTTATTAACCTACTATTTTATCTTTATATGATAGAGTGTCTTCTACTCGATATAGAATTCATACAAACTATGCTAATTTTTAAGAGAAAGTGGAGAGAACTACTACTAGTTATGGTATTTTTCAATAAACACTTGTTGAAGAAAATGTTCTGATTACAAATAATATCTTATTTTCGAGTACGCTTTTTAAATGTATATTTCACAATGAAAAATGGGAAATCCACAAATAAAGTCTATGTATATGTGAGTTAATGGGGATGGTCTGGCCCCATTTGGTGAGACAAAGAAAAAACACCTAGATAACATGTTTCCTATAAGCTATAGGTGACATATTATCTAATTTCCTCTGAATCCGTTCATTATTATAGTAGTGGATGTATTCATCCACAGTTTGTATTATACTAGCATTATTCGATTGTTTTATATTTTGTGCATAGAATCCTTCGGATTTCAAATGAGAATGAAAGGATTCTATGAGGGCATTATCATGGCAGTTTCCTGTACGAGACATGCTTGTGATAATGCCTTTTTCTTTGGCATAT